>JBDTVC010000005.1:0-46875 GCA_040007475.1 Burkholderiales bacterium | reverse complement strand
ACGAGAAGGTCGCGCGCCTGCACCTGAAGAAGGTCGGCGCGATGCTGACCGAGCTGACGGACGAGCAGGCCGCCTACATCGGCGTGCCCAAGCAAGGCCCGTACAAGCCCGACACCTACAGATATTGATGCGTGCCGACCAGCTGCTCGTGCAGCGCGCACTCGCGCCGACACGCTCGGCCGCGCAGCGGCTGATCGACACCGGTGCGGTGCGCTGGCTCGGCCCGAAGGGCTGGGCCGTGCCGCGAAAGGCGGGCGAGGACCTGCCCGAGGCGTGCCAGATCGAAGTCACCGACGACGCGGAGCTGCGCTTCGCGTCGCGCGGCGGGCTGAAGCTGGACGCGGCGCTGTTGCGCTGCGGTGTCGACGCGAGCGGCGCGAACTGCCTCGATGTGGGGCAGAGCACCGGCGGCTTCACCGACGCATTGCTGCAACGCGGCGCCGCGCGCGTGGTCGGGCTCGACGTGGGGCGTGGCCAGTTGGCCGCGTCGCTCGCCAGCGATGAGCGCGTGGTGTGCTTCGAAGCCATCAACGCGCGCGACGTCGCGGGCTCCGAGTTCGCGCAGACCGAGCCCGAGCACTCGTTCGGCATCGTCGTCGCTGATCTCTCGTTCATCACGCTCACGCACGTGCTGCCCACGATCGCGACGTATCTCGCGCCGGGCGGCCACGCGGTGCTGCTGGTGAAGCCGCAGTTCGAGCTGCAGCCGGAGGACATCGGCAAGGGCGGTCTCGTGAAGCATGCGTCGGCCTATCCGCGCGTCGAAACGCGCATCCGCGACGCCTGCGCGGCGCTGAATCTGAAGGTGCGCGACTACTTCGCCAGCACTGTCACCGGCGGTGACGGCAACCGCGAATTCTTCGTCTGGGCGACAACACAAGGAGAGGCGCCATGACGGCCCCCAAGGTACCGATCAGTTTCGAGTTCTTCCCGCCCAACACGCCGGTCGGCGACGAGAAGTTGAAGGGTGTGGTGCAGGAGCTCGGCGCGCTGACGCCCGAGTTCTTCAGCGTCACCTACGGCGCCGGCGGTTCGACGCGCGAGAAGACGCTCGCCACCGTGGTGGCGATCGCCGACGCGGGCTTCGAGGCCGCGCCCCATCTGTCGTGCGTCGGCTCCACCCGTGCCGGGCTGCAGGAGATCCTCGCGACCTACCGTGCGCGCAACATCCACCGCATCGTCGCGTTGCGCGGCGACATGCCCAGCGGCACGCACATGGCCGGTGACTTCCGCTATGCGGCCGAACTCGTCGCATTCATACGCGAGACGCAAGGGCCGGACTGGCACATCGAGGTCGCCGCGTATCCCGAGTACCACCCAGAGCAGCGCTACGCGGCGCGCGACCTGAAGCACTACGTCGACAAGGTCAACGCGGGTGCGAGCTCGGCGATCACGCAGTTCTTCTTCAACCCCGACGCGTACTTCCACTTCGTCGACGAGACGCGCAAGCTCGGCGCCACTGCGCCGGTCGTGCCGGGCATCATGCCGTTTCACAACTTCGCGAAGATCGCGCAGTTCGCGATGCGCGACGGCATCGAGATCCCGCGCTGGGTGGCGCTGAAGATGGAAGGGTTCATGGACGACGCGGCGTCGATCCGCGCGTTCGGCGTCGACGTGGTCACCGACTTGTGCGAGCGGCTGGTCGCCGGTGGTGCGCCGGGCCTGCACTTCTACACGATGAACCAGGCACCGCTGACGGCCGAGATCTGCCGTCGACTGGGCGCTTAAGCGCCCTCGCGGCGGTACATCACGCCGTCCTCGGTGAGCATCGCATCCAGCGGCAGGTCCTGCGGGCTCGAGCGCAGCAGCGGCAGGAAGCCATGCGTGAAGCTCACGCCGACCGTCACCGGCCGGGGGTTCAGCGATGCCAGCGTGCGGTCGAAGAAGCCGCCGCCATAGCCCAGGCGCACACCGCCCGGGCCGAAGCCGAGGCAGGGGACGACCAGGATCTCGGGTGCGAACTCCTCCGTGTCCTTGGGCTTGGGGATGTCATACGCGTCGAGTTCGGTCGGGCAGCCGGGGTACCACACGTGAAAGCGCAGCTGGCGCGTTTCGCGGTCGGCGACCGGCAGGCCGATGCGCCGGGTCACATCGTCCGGCGCGCCCTCGCTCCAGCGGTACAGCGCGGGCAACGGGTCGAACTCGCCCTTGATCGGCCAGTACGCGCCGATGCTCGCCTCGCGCCGGCCCACCAGCCAGACACGCAGCACGCTCTGCAATTGCACCGCGCGTTCGAGCCGGTCGGTCATGGCCAGCCGCGCAGCGACCAGCTTGGTTCGCAGCGCGGCGCGGTCGGGCTCGTTGGGGGACATGCAGGCTCCGGGTTGAAAGGTTCGCCCGCATTGTGCAAGACTGCACGCATGGCCTCGTCACCCGAACTCGTGTCCCATTGCGTCGAGCTGCTGTCGCCGCTCGGCAGCGTGCGCACGCGGCGCATGTTCGGCGGGACGGGCTTCTATGTCGACGAGCTGTTTCTCGCGCTGATCGCGGGCGAGCAGCTGTACCTCAAGGTCGATGTGCAGACGCGGCCGCTTTTCGAGGCGGCCGGATGCGAGCCGTTCATCTACGACTCGGCTGGCAAGAACGTTTCGCTGGGTTACTTCAGCGCGCCCGAGGACGCGATGGAGTCGCCGCCGCTGATGCTGCCCTGGGCCCGGCACGCGCTCGCTGCCGCCTTGCGGGCCAGGGCCGCCAAGCCGGTCGCGGCCAGGCCTGTCAGGAAGGCCAGCCCGCGCAAGGGCTCGGCGAGCAAGGCACCGCCGAAGCTCTGACGGCGCGGGTTCCAGCGCACGACGAGGGTCTCGCGCGCGTCGACCGATTCGATCACGCCGTGCTCGCCGACCGCCAGCCTGACGCGCTGGCCAGGCTCGTAGACGAAGTCGCCGAGGTCGTTGTCGCGCGTCAGCCAGACGCGGCCCTTGAGCACCGTCAGTTCGCCGCCGAGGCGGCCCAGTTGCACGGCCTGGCCGGGGATCACACGTTGGGTACCGTCCCGATCGAGTTGCGCATTCATCATCAATCTCCTGTGTGGGGTGAAGCAATCATCGGCTCTGTGCGGTTGATAATCCAATGAAACCCTTGTCGGCCATTGATGCGAATTTGATATGAATGCAGCGACCCGTCGTCCGCTCTCGCTCGGCAACCTGCGCGCTTTCGAGGCGGTCGCGCGGCGGCTGAACTTCAGCGACGCGGCCGAGGAGTTGTTCGTCACGCAGTCCGCCGTGAGCCGCCAGATCAAGGGCCTCGAGGACGAGCTCGACGCAGTGCTGTTCGTTCGCGGCACGCGTCATGTGGAGCTGACGCAGAGCGGGCGCACCCTGCTGCGCTCGGTCGAGGCGAGCCTTGGCCAGATCGACGCGAGCGTGCGGCAGATCCGCCAGTCGCGCAGCCGCAAACGGGTCAGCGTGACGACCTTCGCGTCGTTCGGCTCGCTGTGGCTGCTGCCGCGCATCGAGGCTTTCCAGCGCCAGCACCCGGACATCGACATCCGTGTCTCGGCCACCGACGCGATTGCCGAGCTCGACGATCCCGAGCTCGACCTGTCGCTGCGCTACTGCAGCCCCGCGCAGGCGCCGGAGGGCGCGGTGCGGATGTTCGGAGAGATCCTGACGCCGGTGGTGAGCCGTTCGCTCGCCGAACAGATCCGGCGCGGCCAGGCGCCGCCGCTGGCACGTGCAGCGGACCTGACGCAACACACGCTCGCCGAAGAGGACGACACCAAGACCAGCACCGAGTTCCTGAGTTGGCGTCGCTGGCTGACGCTGCATGGCGAGCCCGGTCTGGAGCCCAAGCGCTGGCTGTACCTGAACTTCACTTACCAGCAAGTGCAGGCCGCGCTCGCCGGGCACGGCGTGGCGCTGGCGCGCGTGGCACTGGTGTTCGAGGCCTTGCAGCGCGGCGAGCTGATCGAGCCGTTCGGGGCCGACGGGCGCATGGGCAGCCCTTACCTCTACTGGCTGATCGTCGCGCCGGCCGCGCAGGCGCGGCCCGAGGTCGTGCAGTTCCGTGACTGGGTGCTGGAGCAGGCGCGCATCACGCGGCAGGCGATCGGCGAGGAGCCGCTGACCGCAGCTGCCGACGGGTCTCGCGGGACGAGCGCCGGGCCGCCCCAAGCCGGCCCGCATCCCCGCGGGGGATCGGCCGACGCACGCGTCGGCCGAGGGGCCGTCATTCGACGCCGAGCTCGGTGAGGACCAGCGTGAGCGGTTGGTCGTGCGGCTGCGGCGCCAGGGCCGCGGCGTCGATGCGGTTGCCCGACCACGCGACGCCGACCGTGCTCACCTCCGGGTGCTGCGCCAGCCAGCGGTCGAAGTAGCCGCCGCCGTAGCCGAGCCGGTAGGCCTCGGCCGTGTATCCGACGCAGGGCACCAGCACCACGTCCGGCACCACGCGTGCGCCCTCGCTGGCCGGGATGCCGCACTCGTCGGCGATCGTCGGCGTGGCACCGTCCCAGGCCCGATAGTGCATTTGCACCGGAACTCGCTGTGCAAAGGGCAGCGACTTTGCCAACTTTGCGAGTGTGGCGTCGGCGAGTACGAGGCCCAGTGCGTTAAATTCGGATCGGCGTGGCCAGTACAGGCCGAGCAGTTCCGGCTCCAGGTCTGTCAGGACCGCCCTCAAATGGTGGGCCAGTGACGCTATCGCTGCGGCTGCAGCAGTGCCAGCCATGAATTGTTCGCGTTGCTCCAGCAGTTGGGCGCGCAAGGTCTGGCGCGGAGTGGGCGCGGATTTCAAGATGAATGCGGGATGACGTCGAACTTCAGAGAGCTTCTCAGGCCAGTATATGAGCGCCCGGCGCGGGTCGCGCTGTTGTGCGCGCTGGCGCTGTCCGCCGTGTGGCCGACCGCGCAGGCGCAAGGTGGTGACAGCGACATCGTCGATGCCCGCGAGGCCTTCCGCAAGAAGGACGCGAGACGGCTGGCCACGCTGCGTGCCGCGGCCATCGCCGCGAACCACCCGCTCGCGATGTGGCCCGACTACTGGGAGCTCAACGCCCGCATCGGCGAGGTGCAGCAGGCCGAGGTCAACCAGTTCAGCGCGCGCTGGAGTGGCAGCTATGTGGACGACCGCTTCCGCAACGACTGGCTCCTCGAACTCGGAAAGCGGCGCGACTGGGCCAACTTCACGGCCGAGTTCCCGCGCTTCAGGCTCAACGACGACAAGGAGGTCACCTGCTACGCGCTGTTGACCGACCACCTCGCCGGCAAGGATGTGACTGACGCCGCACGCGCCGCGTGGCTGGCCCAGCGCGACGCCGACGACGGTTGCGCGCTGCTGGCCACGACGCTGACCGAGGCCAAGCTGCTCACGCCGGCCGACGCCTGGCGCAAGGCCCGCTTCGCGATCGACGTGAACCGCCCGCGCGCAGCGCGGCAGGCCGTGGCATTGGCCAGCCCCGCTGCTGCGGCGAGCCTCGCCGAGGTCATCGACAACCCCGCGCGCTACCTCACGCGCAGCGCCGTGGCCACCAGCCGCAACGCCTCCGAACTGACCACGCTGGCGGTGATGCGCATGGCCTGGAGCGACCCCGACGCCGCCGCCGGCCAGCTGACCGAGCGCTGGGACCGCGTCCTCCCCGGTGACCTCGCCGCGTGGGCCTGGGCGACGGTCGGCAAGCAATCCGCGATCAAGCTCCAGCCCGAGGCCTCCGACCACTATCAGCGTGCCGCGCAGCGCGCCGCCAAGGCCAAGGTCGACGCCGATTGGCCGGACGACACGTTGGCCTGGAAGGCGCGCGCGGGTTTGCGAGCCGACAACGGCAAGGCGCGCTGGCAGCAGGTGATGCAGGCCATCAACGGGATGAGCGCCACCGAGCAGCGCGACCCGGCCTGGGTCTACTGGAAAGCGCGTGCAATGATCGCGCTCGCGGCCGATTCACAGGATGCCGAATCGATGCGCGCGCTGGGTCGCGAGCAGATGGGTGCCATCGCGAGCGGCATCAACTTCTACGCCGCTCTGGCCGCCGAAAGCCTCGGTCAGCCCGTCTACATGCCACCGCGCCCGCTGCCGCTCACGCCGGAAGAGCGCGACGGCGCAGCGCGCAACCCGGGCTTCGTGCGCGCGTTGCAACTCATCGGCCTGGGCCTGCGCAGCGAAGGCGTGCGCGAATGGAACTACACGCTGCGCGGCATGAGTGATCGCGAGCTGCTCGCTGCCGCACAGTTGGCCTGCGACCGCGAGGTCTGGGACCGGTGCATCAACACCAGCGACCGCACCCGCACCGAGATCGACATGGAGCAGCGCTTTCCGATGCCGTTGCGCAAGGACGTGGTCGCCCGCGCCGGCGAGATCGGCCTCGACCCGGCCTATGTGTACGGCCTGATCCGCCAGGAGTCGCGCTTCATCATGGACGCGCGCTCGACCGTTGGCGCCTCCGGCCTGATGCAGATCATGCCCGCGACCGCGCGCTGGACGGCCAAGAAGATCGGCCTGGCCTACAGCAACGACCTGATCGCCGATCGCGACACCAACCTGCGGCTGGGCATGAACTACCTCAAGCTCGTGCTCGACGACTTCGGCAGCTCGCAGGCACTGGCCGCGGCGGCCTACAACGCCGGCCCGAGCCGGCCGCGCAAGTGGCGCGACGGCCCGGTGCTCGAGCCCGCGATCTGGGCCGAGAACGTGCCTTTCGCCGAGACGCGCGACTACGTCAAGAAGGTGCTGAGCAACGCGACCTACTATGCGATCCAGCTCGGCGCGCCGGCCTCGTCGCTGAAGGCGCGGCTGGGCCGCTCGATCGCACCGGGCGGGCTGAATCCGCTCGACAAGGATCTTCCCTGAGCCGCCACGCCACGCATCAATCCCATTCGAATTGATCACCCCGGCGCCAACGGCGCTTCGCTAGCATGCGGGTCGACTTCAACGACAGAGGGTGAGCATGCAGCTGGTGATCGGCAACAAGAATTACTCGTCATGGTCGATGCGACCGTGGGTGCTGCTCAAGCAGGCCGGCATCGCGTTCGACGAGGTCAAGATCCGTTTCGACGCGTTCACGCCCGAGTCGCAGTTCAAGACCGCGCTCGCGCGCATCAGCCCGACCGGCCGCGTGCCCGTGCTCGTCGATGATGACCTGACGGTGTGGGACACCCTCGCGATCGCCGAGTACGTGGCCGAGAAGTTCCCAGCCAAACGCCTGTGGCCGCAGGACGCGAAGCAGCGTGCCCGCGCGCGCAGCGTGTGCGCCGAGATGCACTCGGGCTTCGGCGCGTTGCGCGAGCACTTGCCGATGAACATCGAGGCCACGCTGCCCGAAGTCGGCGCGCGTGTGCTGGCCGAGCAGCCGGCAGTGCGTGCGGACTTGGAGCGGCTGATCGCCATGTGGTCGGCCCTGCTCGAAGCACATGGTGGGCCGCTGCTGTTCGGCGAGTTCACCATTGCCGACGCGTACTTCGCGCCCGTCGTGATGCGGCTCAAGACCTACGGCCTGCCGGTGCCGCCGGCGATCGCGGCCTACATGAAGCGCGTCGACGAGCTGCCAGGCGTGGCCGCCTGGATCGACGACGCGCTGGCCGAGCGCGACTTTCTCGATTTCGAGGAGCCGTACCGCTCGCAGGCCTGAGCTGGCCCGCGCACGTCCGCACGTACCATTCCGCCATGAAACGCTATCTCGTCGGCGGTGCGGTGCGCGATGCCTTGCTCGGCCGGCCCGGCAGCGACCGCGACTGGGTCGTCGTCGGCGCACGTCCGCAAGAGCTGCTCGATGCCGGCTATCTGCCGGTCGGCCGCGACTTCCCCGTCTTCCTGCACCCGCAGACGAAGGAGGAGCACGCGCTCGCGCGCACCGAGCGCAAGACCGGGCCCGGGTACCGCGGCTTCGAGATGCATGCCGATCCCGGGGTGACGCTCGAGGAAGACCTGCTGCGCCGCGACCTCACGATCAATGCGATCGCGCAGGACGAGGGCGGGGCGCTGATCGACCCGCACGGCGGGCAGCGCGATCTGGCGGCCAAGGTGTTGCGCCATGTCTCGCCGGCCTTTGCCGAAGATCCGGTGCGCATCCTGCGGCTCGCGCGCTTCGCGGCGCGCTTCGACGACTTCGGTGTCGCGCCCGAAACGCTGGCGCTGATGCGCACGATGGTCGACGCCGGCGAGGTCGATGCGCTCGTCAGCGAGCGCGTCTGGCAGGAGCTGGCGCGCGGCCTGATGGAGTCGCACCCGGCGCGCATGTTCGAGGTGCTGCGCGCGTGCGGCGCGCTGGCGCGGCTGCTGCCCGAGGTCGATCGCCTGTGGGGCGTGCCGCAGCCGGCCGCGCACCACCCCGAGGTCGACACCGGTGTGCACCTGATGATGGTGCTCGACATGGCCGCGCAACTGAACGCCGGCCTGGCCGTGCGCTTCGCTTGCCTGTGCCACGACCTCGGCAAGGGCACGACCCGGGCCGAGGAGTTGCCGCGCCACCTCGGCCACGAGGGCCGCAGTGTCACGCTGCTGCGCGACGTGTGCACGCGGCTGCGCGTGCCGGTCGAATGCCGAGAGCTCGCCGAGATCGTCGCGCGCGAGCACGGCAACATCCATCGCAGCGGCGATCTCGACGCCGCCGCGGTGGTGCGGCTGCTTGAACGCTGTGACGCGATGCGTCGGCCCGAGCGCTTCCGTGAGGCGCTGCTGGCTTGCGAGTGCGATGCGCGCGGGCGGCTGGGCCTGCACGACGCGACCTATCCGCAGCGCGATCGCCTCGATCGCGCGCTGACGCGCGCGCTGGCGGTCGACGGCGCCAGGGTCGTCGCGCTGGCACAGGCGCGCGGTGCCAGCGGGCCGGCGCTGGCGGTCGCGCTGCGTACCGCCCGCGTCGAAGCCGTCGCCGAGGGCCTCGGCGCCGCGACGCGCGGGTGACAGCGCGCGGCGCCGCTGCGGCGCCAGAATCCGTCGGTTCGATCACCCACGGAGACAAACCATGAACAACCTCTTCACCCTCGAAGGGCGCACCGCGCTCATCACTGGTGGCTCGCGCGGCATTGGCCGCATGATCGCGGCGGGCTTCCTGGCGCAGGGCGCCAAGGTCTACATCTCGTCCCGCAAGGCGGCCGACTGCGACGCCGCCGCGAAAGACCTGTCCGCGCACGGCGAGTGCATCTCGATCCCGGCGAACGTGGCCACGGCCGAGGGCATCAAGGCGCTCGTCGAGGCGTTCAGCGCGCGCGAAAAGTCGCTCGACATCCTCGTGAACAATGCCGGCGCGGCCTGGGGCGAGACCTTCGACACCTTCCCCGAGAGCGGCTGGGACAAGGTCGTCGACCTGAACCTGAAGACGCCGTTCTTCCTGACCCAGGCGCTGATCGCCCTGCTGCGCGAGGGCGCGAAGAAGCAGCCGGCCAAGGTCATCAACATCGCGTCGATCGACGGCATCTCGGTGAACCCGCAGGAGACGTACTCCTACGCCGCCAGCAAGGCCGGCCTGATCCAGCTGACGCGCCGCATGGCGCTGCGCCTGGCGCAGGACAACATCGTCGTCAGCGCGATCGCCCCCGGTGCATTCGCTTCCGAGATGAACCGCGTCGCGCGCGACCACGCCGAGGAGACGGCCAAGCGCATCCCCGCCGGCCGCATCGGTCGCGACGAGGACATGGCCGGCGCCGCGATCTACCTCGCCTCACGCGCCGGCGACTACGTGATGGGTTCGACACTGGTGGTCGATGGCGGCGTGACGCACGCCCGCGGATAGCCCTGTTCGCAGGCGGACGAATCATTGCAATTCGTCCGCAAATGAACTACGCTGCCTCTCATGAATGCCGTCCTCCAGCCACAGACCCCTGACGTCAAGCTCGATTCAGCGGCTGCCGCGCAGGCCGCGCTGCGCACCTTCTGGCGTCTCGCCGAGGCCTGGAAGCTCGACGTGAATGAGCAGACCACGCTGCTCGGCGTGGGCCGCACCACGCTGTACCAATGGAAGAGCGGCAAGGTCGGCCCGCTGGACCGGCACGTGCTCGAGCGCCTGTCCTACCTGTTCGGCATCTACGCCGCGCTGCAGATCCTGCTGCCGCTGAAGCAGCGCGCCGACGAGTGGCTGCGCCAGTCCAACGCTGCGCCGCTGTTCGGCGGCCGATCCGCGCTGGACCGGATGATGGGCGGGCAGGTGGCCGACCTCTACGTGGTGCGCCACTACCTCGACGCGCAGCGTGGCGGCAAAGCCTAGATGACGGCCCCAGAGCTCGCTTCGTTCGCTGCCCCCGAGGGGCGCTCAGTGCCCTTCGGGCGGCCGTGCGGGCACTGAGATGCTTTCGCTGAAAAGCATCCCGGTCGTGCAGACGACCTGGCAACCCAGCTATCGCTTGATCCCGTCGCGCTACCCGACCGTCGGCCTGTACGACATGATCGCCGACCCGGCCGACCTTGACGTGGTCTTTGCGATCGAAGCGCTGACGAACCCGCGCATCCGCGACGAGCTCGGGCAGTTGCAGCTGGTGCCGCCCGACGAGCGCGTCAGCGGCGCGGGCAGCACGATGATCATGGCCGCCTTCACGCACCTGAACGCCGAGGGTTCGCGTTTCTCGGATGGTCACTATGGCGTGTACTACGCGGCGCAGACGATGGAGACCGCCATCGCCGAGGTGAGCCACCACCGCGCGCTGTTCCTCTCGCGCACCCACGAGCCGGCGATGGATGTCGACATGCGCGCGATCAGCGCCACGCTCGACGCCGAACTGCATGACCTGCGCGATCTCGGCAAGCGCGGCGCCTCCTTGTTCGACCCCGACGACTACGCAACACCCCAGGCGCTCGCGCGGCGCCTGCGTGATGCCGGCAGCTGGGGTGTGCAGTTCCCGAGCGTGCGGCACGCCGGTGGCGTGTGCGTCGGCGTGTTCCGCCCGAAGGCGCTGCGCCACGCGCGCTCGGGCGCGCACATCGCGTTGCACTGGGACGGCACGCGCATCACGCACTCGTTCGAGAAGCGCGGCCTGCACCCGCTCAGATAACGACCTCCATCGCCAACAGCACCTGCGCGTAGGCCTTGGCCAGGTTGTCGGTGTGCAGTGAGGCCATGCCGCCGCCGCCGAGCACGTCATGCAGCACGAAGTTGATCGCGTTCAGCCCCGGCAGGTCGAAGCGCTCGACGCGGCTCGGTGCGCGGTGCGCGAAGTGCGCGGCGACGCGCTCGGGTGTGAGCCAGGCCGAGAGCGCCGGCAGGTCTTCGGCGCGGCGCGCGACGATGCCGATGTTCGCGTTGTTGCCCTTGTCGCCGGAACGGCCGTGCGCGAACGCGATCAGCGGGCCACGTCGTTCGGTGCCTGCCGTGGCGCTCGCGTGCGATCGCGCCGGCCCGAGCGCGGCGGCATCGAAGCCGCCCTGCAGCGGGATCGCCACCGCGCTGCGCTCGCCGCCCACGTCGATCTCGACCGCGATCGACGACTTGTCGAGCAGGAACGAGAACAGCCGCACCACCGGCGTCGGGCTCGGCCGGCCGCCGACCAGCCCCAACGTGCCCGGGGCCATCGACGTGGCGGCGGGCACGAACTCGCGCGCGAAGAGTTCGAGGCTGTCCTTCGAGCCGGACTTCGCGCTCATCTTCAGCACGACCTCGCGCGCACCGCCACGGGCGTTCGCGCCGAACATCTCTTCGCCACCCAGCACCTCCACGCGCGTCTCGGTGAACGGCGGCAGCCCGTGCTCCTCGAGCATGCGCTGCATGCGCGTGAGCAGGGCAGCGCCGGTGCGCTGCGCCTTGGGCACCGCGTCGGCGCCGGCGATGGTCAGGAAGCCGGTGTTGCGGTAGCCGTCGGCATACGTCGCGCTGACCTTGAACTGCGCTGTCGGCGCGCGGCCGATCGCGCCGCTCACGTGCACGCGGTGCTCGGCCTGCTGCACCATGCGCACGGCCGTGAAGTCGCAGCTCACATCGGGCATCAGGTAGGCGCGCGGGTCGCCGATCTCGTAGAGCAGCTGCTCGGCCACCGTGGCCGGCGTCACGAGCCCGCCGGTGCCGGGCGCCTTGGTGATCACGAAGCTGCCGTCGGCGCTCGCTTCGACGATGGGGAAGCCGATGTTCTCCCAGTCCGGCACCGTGCCCCAGTCGGTGAACAGGCCGCCGGTGCATTGCGCGCCGCACTCGATCAGGTGGCCGGCCAGCGTGCCTTGCGCGAGCCGGTCGTAGGCGTCCGCGGCCCAGCCGAACTCGTGCATCAGCACGCCCAGCGTCACGGCCGAATCGACGCAGCGGCCGGTGATGACCACGTCGCAGCCGGCATCGAGCGCACGCGCGATCGGCAGCGCGCCCAGGTACGCGTTGACACTCGCGACCCGCTGCGGGAACGGTGCGCCGCTGAACATCTCGACGACCTGTGCATCGCGGAACGCGCTGGCGCGCGTCACCAGATCGTCACCCAGCACGACGCCGACCTTGATCGTGACGTCGAGTTCGGCCGCGAGCTTCATCAGCGCATCGCGACACGCGAGCGGGTTCACGCCGCCCGCGTTCGCGATGACACGGATGCCGCGGGCCTGCAGCTGCGGCAGCGCCTCGCGCATCATGATCTGCACGAAGTCGTGCGCGTAGCCGGCGCCCGGGTCCTTCGCGCGCTGCGCGGCGAGGATCGACATCGTCACTTCGGCGAGGTAGTCGAAGACCAGGTAGTCGACTTCGCCGCCGGCGAGCAGCTGCGGCACGGCCAGTGCCGTGTCGCCCCAGAAGCCCGAGGCGCCGCCGATGCGCACCGTCCTTGCTGTCATCGCGGTCTCCTTCGTGGTGTTGTCCACGCATTGTCCGCACCCGCCACATAATCCGCCAGCCTTCAGGAGACACACCGATGACGACGCTCAACGTGAACGGCAAACGGCTCGAGTTTCAGGCCGAAGACGACACGCCGCTGCTGTGGGTGTTGCGCGAGCAGCTCGGCCTGACAGGTACCAAGTACGGCTGCGGCATCGCCCAGTGCGGCGCGTGCACGGTGCACATCGACGGCGTGCCGACACGCACCTGCGTGCGGCCGGTGTCCAGCGTCACCGCCGCCAACAAGATCGTGACGATCGAGGGCCTGTCACCGAACGGCTCGCACCCGGTGCAGAGGGCCTGGGCCGCGCTCGACGTGCCGCAGTGCGGCTTCTGCCAGAGCGGCATGATCATGGCCGCCGCCGCGCTGCTGAAGGACAAGCCCCAGCCGACCGACGCCGAGATCGATGCCGCGATGACCAACATCTGCCGCTGTGGTACCTACAACCGCGTGCGTGCGGCGATCAAGCAAGCGGCCGGCGTGGCCTGAGCAGGGGCAACTTGATGAACACCTCCGCACTCTCGCGCCGCCACTTCCTCGGGGCCTCGGCCGCCACGGCCGGCGGCCTGGTGATCGGCTTTCATGTGCCGCTCGATGCGCTGGGGCAACCCGTGTCCGGTGCGGCCGAGGTCAATGCGTGGGTCGTCGTCAAGCCCGACGACACCGTGGTGATCCGCATTGCGCGTTCCGAGATGGGGCAGGGCACCCTGACCGGTCTCGCGCAGCTCGTCGCCGAGGAACTCGAATGCGACTGGGCCAAGGTCACGACGGAGTACCCGACCCCCGGCCAGAGCCTGGCGCGCAACCGTGTCTGGCAGAACTTCTCGACCGGTGGCAGCCGCGGCATCCGCGAGTCGAACGACTACGTGCGCAAGGGCGGTGCGGCGGCGCGCATGATGCTCGTGCAGGCGGCGGCCGACGAGTGGAAGGTCAGCCCGTCCGAATGCGTCGCTGCCAGCAGCGTGATCACGCACACGCCGACGGGCCGCAAGACCACGTTCGGCAAGGTCGCGGCCGCTGCGGGCAAGCTCACACCGCCGTCCGAGGTCGCGCTGAAAGACCCGAAGACCTGGAAGCTCGCAGGCCAGCCCGTCAAGCGTCTCGACACGCTGGACAAGCTCACCGGCAAGCAGGTCTACGGCATGGACCTGAAGCTGCCTGGCATGCTCAATGCCGCGATCAAGGACTGCCCGGTGTTCGGCGGCAAGCTCAAGAGCTTCGACGCTGCGAAGATCGCCGGCCGGCCCGGCGTGAAGAAGGTCGTGCGAGTCGGCGACAGTGCCGTCGCGGTCGTGGCCGATACCTGGTGGCACGCCAAGACTGCGCTCGACGCGCTGCCGATCGAATGGGACGAAGGGGCGAGCGCGCGCGTCTCGAGTGCCAGCATCGCCGCGACCCTGAAGGAAGGCCTCGACGCATCTCGGGCCTTCGTGGGCAACGAGTCGGGCGATGCGAAGAAAGCCATCGCCGAGGCAGCGCGCAAGGTCGAGGCCGTCTACTCCTATCCGTACCAGAACCACGCGACGATGGAGGTGATGAACGCCACCGCGAGGGTCACGCTCAACGACAAGGGGACGCCCGAACGCTGTGAGGTCTGGTGCCCGACGCAGAACGGCGAGGCCTCGCTCGCGGCCGCGGCCGAGGCCGCCGGCCTGAAGCCCGCGCAATGCGATGTCGTCAAGCTGCACCTGGGCGGTGGCTTCGGCCGCCGCGGTGCGCAGGATTACGTGACGCAGGCGGTGCTGATCGCCAAGCAGATGCCCGGCACGCCGATCAAGCTGATCTGGTCGCGCGAAGAGGACATGCAGCACGGCAAGTACCACCCGGTCACGCAGTGCAGGATGACCGCGGCGCTCGATGCGCAGGGCAAGGTCACTGCGCTGCACATGCGCATCTCGGGCCAGTCGATCCTGGCCGGCCTGTTCCCGCAGAACCTGCAGAACGGGCGCGACCCGGTGGTGTTCCAGGGCCTGAACCCGAGTGGTGCGGAGGGCGCTTTCGGCTACAAGATCCCGAACGTGCTGGTCGACCACGCGATGCGCAACCCGCACGTGCCGCCGGGCTTCTGGCGCGGCGTGAACCTGAACCACAACGCGATATACGTCGAGAGCTTCATCGACGAGATCGCGCACGCGACCGGGCAGGACGCGCTCGACCTGCGCCGCCAGCTGCTCGCCGGCTCGCCCAAGCACCTCGCGGTGCTGAACGCGGTCGCCGAGCGCGCCGGCTGGGGGCGACCCGCGCCAGACGTCGGCGGGCAGAAGGTGTACCGCGGCCTCGCGCAGATCATGGGTTTCGGCAGCTACGTGGCGGCCTGCGCGGAGGTCTCGGTCAGCGCCGACGGCGTGCTGAAGGTGCACCGCATCGTCGCGGCGACCGACCCCGGCTACGCGGTCAACCCGCAGCAGATCGCGGCGCAGGTCGAGGGCTCGTTCGCTTACGGGCTGTCGGCCGCGCTGTTCGGCGGCTGCACGGTGAAGGACGGCCGCATCGAGCAGTCGAACTTCAGCGACTATCCCGTCGTGCAGATGGAGCACATGCCCAAGGTCGAGGCGATCCTGATGCCCTCGGGCGGCTTCTGGGGCGGTGTGGGCGAGCCGACGATCGCGGTCGCCGCGCCGGCGGTGCTGAACGCGATCTTCAATGCCACCGGCAAGCGCATCCGCGACCTGCCGCTGAAGAACCACAACCTGAAGAAGGCGTGATGCGCTGGCACCTCGCGGCGGCGTTGTTCTGCCTGACCATGAGCGCGCACGCTGCCGAGGACGCCATCGACACACCGTTGACCGACACGCCGGGCGACGCCGCGCGCGGCCGCGCGATCGTCGTGAACCGCCAGCTCGGCCTGTGCCTGCTGTGCCACAGCGGGCCGTTCGCCGAGGAGCGTTTTCAGGGGACCATGGCGCCCGACCTGGCGGGCACCGGCGCGCGCTGGTCCGAGGGCCAACTGCGGCTGCGGCTCGTCGACAGCCGGCGCATCGACCCGCAGTCGATCATGCCGTCGTACCGTCGCAGCGAGGGCTTCGTGCGCGTCGGCGCGGCGTGGCAGGGCAAGGCCGTGCTGAGTGCACAGCAGGTGGAAGACGTCGTCTCGTTTCTGAGGACGCTGCAATGAAGCGCCGCGATCTGCTGGCCGCGACGATCGGCCTGACCAGCCTGGTGCAGTGGCGGCCCGCGGGGGCGACGGCCGCCGAACTGGCCGCCGCGATCACCGCGTTCGCGGCCGGCGCACCGGTGCGCGCCGGCCGCGTCGACTTCGACATCGCGCCGCTGGTCGAGAACGGCAACGTCGTGCCGATCACGGTGCGCGTGCAGAGCCCGATGACCGAGGCCGATCACGTGAAGGCGATCGCGATCTTCAACGAGAGCAACCCGCAGCGCGACGTCGCGAACTTCTTCCTGGGCCCGCGCGCCGGGCGCGCGACGGTGTCGACGCGCATCCGGCTGGCGACCTCGCAGCAGCTCGTGGCCGTCGCGAAAATGAACGACGGATCGTGCTGGTCGCAGACCGTGGATGTGCTGGTCACGCTGGCCGCGTGCGTCGAACCATGAGGCAACGATGGCCCGCGCACTGATCACCATGCCCACCACCGCGAAGCGCGGCGACGTGATCGAGATCCGCACGCTGATCGCGCATCCGATGGAGACCGGCTACCGCCCCGGTGCCGACGGCGCGATCCTGCCGCGCAACCTGATTCGCCGCTTCACGTGCCACTACGACGATGTGCTCGTGTTCAGCGCCGAGCTGTTCCCGGCCGTGGCCGCGAACCCCTACATCTCGTTCTCGACCGTGGCCATCGCGAGCGGCACGCTGCGCTTCGCGTGGAACGGCGACAACGGCTTCGCGCAGACCGAGACCACGACCTTGTCGGTCACATGAGAGTGGCCCTGCTGCTGTTGCTGGCAGCGACGCAGGCCCTGGCGGCGGACGCGCGGCGCTCCGGGTTCGACGACATGTCGCCGCAGATCCAGGCGATGCAGCGCGACGACGCGTCGAACCCCGGCATGCTGTGGGTCCAGGACGGCGAGGCGATGTGGAAGCGCGATTGCGCGGCCTGTCACCGCGACGCAGCGACCAGCATGCGCGGCGTCGCCGCACGCTACCCGGCCTTCGACGCCACGCTGAACAAGCCGGTCACGCTCGGTCAGCGCATCAATCAGTGCCGCGTCGTGCATCAGAAGACCACGCCGCTCGCGCCGGAGAGCGATGCCCTGCTCGGCATCGAGAGCCATGTTGCGATGCAGTCGCGCGGCATGCCGCTCGCGCCACCCATCGACCCGCGCCTGCAGCCGTTCCGCGAGCGCGGCGAGCAGCTCTTCCGGCGCCGCATGGGTCAGCTCGACTTTGCGTGCACGCAATGTCACGACGATCACGCCGGCCAGCGCCTGGGGGGCAGCACGATCCCGCAGGCGCACCCGACCGGCTACCCGCAGTACCGGCTCGAATGGCAAGGCATGGCCTCTCTGCAGCGGCGCCTGCGCAGTTGCATGAACGGTGTCCGCGCCGAGCCGTTCGCCGACGATGCGCTGGAGTTCACCGAGCTGGAGCTGTACCTCAAGCAGCGCGCGTCCGGCATGCGCCTCGAGGCGCCGGCCGTGCGGCCGTGATGCGCTACCCTCCCGGCCGATGAGCCGAACCCATGTCCTTGCCGACCGCCCGCACCTGTGGGCTTTCATCGCCGGCTGCATCGCCGTCACCATCGGCGTGCTGATGCATCTGCCGATGTTCTGGATGGGCCGCGACAACGGCTTCCACCTGGCCGACATGCCGATGGACGCCGAGATGATCTGGGGCATGAGCCTGATCATGGTCGGCATCGCGGTCGCGGGCTACGGGCTGTTGCCGCGCCGACCCTCGGCGGCCGCGGCCGCGCTGCGGCACCTCGCGGTCTCCGCGCCGGAGGACGCGCCGCTCACGCGCGCGCACTGGCGGCTGATGGCGGTGCTGACGGTCGCGCTCGTGATCGACGTGATGAAGCCGGCGAGCCTGGGCTTCGTCGTACCCGGCATGAAGGCCGAGTACGGCGTGTCGAAGGCGATGGTCGCTTGGCTGCCGTTCGCCGCGCTGTGCGGCACGGTGGTCGGCTCGGTGGTGTGGGGCTGGCTGGCGGATGTGTATGGGCGACGCGCGTCGATCCTGCTGTCGGCGGTGATGTTCGTCGGCACCGCGATCTGCGGTTCGATGCCGTCGTTCTGGTGGAACGTCGGCATGTGTTTCATGATGGGCGCGGCGGCCGGCGGCATGTTGCCGGTCACGTACGCGCTGCTCGCCGAGACGATGCCCTCGAAGCACCGCGGCTGGGTGCTGGTGCTGGTCGGTGGGCTCGGTGCCGTCGGCGGCTATCTCGCGGCGAGCGGGTTCGCGGCGTGGCTGGAGCCGATCCTGAGCTGGCGCATCCTGTGGTTCCTGAATTTGCCGACCGGGCTGGTGCTGGTGTTCCTGAACGTGTTCATTCCCGAATCGCCGAAGTTCCTGCTCGCGATGGGCCGTCACGATGAAGCGCACGACACGCTACGCAGCTTCGGCTGCGAGGTGCACGAAGGCGGCGCGGTGCCCGCACAGACGAGAGCCTTCGAGCGCAACGGCGACTTCGACATCGCCCATGGCATGGCCGCGCGCACCTGGGCCCTCAGCATCACGGCGCTGTCGTGGGGCCTGATCAACTTCGGCCTGCTGCTGTGGATGCCCGCGCACCTGATCGAGAAGGGCTACAGCATGACACTGTCGGGCGAACTGCTCGCGGCTTCGGCGCTGATCGCGATCCCGACCGTGTTCGTCGCCGCGCTGCTGTACAGCCGCTGGAGCAGCAAGGGCGCGCTGCTCGCCGCGACCGCGGTCACCGCCGCGGGGCTGCTCGGGCTGATCCAGCTCGAACTCGCGACGCCGGGCCGCATCAGCCCGGTGTGGGCGATCGCGCTGCTGATCATCGGCATCAACGGCATCATCGCGATGCTGCTGCCGTACGCGGCCGAGAGCTACCCGCTGGGCGTCCGCGGCCGCGCCACCGGCTGGATCGCGGCCTGTACCAAGGGCGGCGGCTTGATCGCGCAGTTGCTGAGCCTGCTCGGGCTGGTGCCGGTGCTGTTCGTTGCGGCGCTGCTGATTCTCGTGCCGGTGGTGGTGTCGCTGCTGCTGGTCTGGCGCTATTGCATCGAGACGCGCGGGCGCGACCTGCGCGATCTGGAGGTGGCCGGCCAGCCCGCACCTCTAGGCCAACCGTACTAGGTTTCAAACGCTTCTAGCTGTCCCTGCCTAGGGCTTCTCAAGGATGATCCGTTCATTCCCCCAAGCCCTTCACGGAGACCTTCACATGACCACCCAATCCCTCTCGTCCGTTGCCAGCCACGTCGTCGGCCAGTACTCGCAAGTCGGCCAGCTGATCGTCAGCACCTACCGTGCCGGCGCGCAGCGCATGGTGAGCGGCGCGAACACGCGCTATGTGTCGTTCCTGAAGAGCAGCACGCTGCCGTTGGTGAGCGCCGATGCCAAGACCAGCCTGATCAACGTGCAGACGAAGATCGCCGACGCGATGGTCGGTGGCATCCACACCGGCTCCGACCGTGCCGAGAAGGCGATCAACTTCGTCGCCGGCGGCGTGAACGGTGGCATCAAGCGCATCGCCGCCGCAGCCGACCGCGTCGAGCAAGCGCTCGACACCAAGGCGATCACGACCGTCAGCCATGCCGCGATCCTGCCGGTCGCGCAAGTCTCGCTGGCGATCGCGACACGTACCGTCGAGGGCGCGAAGCGCCTGTCGGCCCGTGTCGTCGGCGTCGAAGCCAAGGCCGCCGTGGTCGCCACCAAGGCCAAGCGCGTCGTCAAGAAGACCGTGGTTCGCGCCAAGACGGCGGCGAAGACGGTCAAGGCCAAGGCCCGCGCGTAATTTCACACCCGCGTGGTGTGAGGCGAAGGCCCTCGGGAAACCGAGGGCCTTTGCTCATGCGCAGCCCGGGTCTTGTCGGGCATCATGGCCGTGAAGGAAACGAGATGGTCACGAAGACGAAAGCGCCCGCCGCCTCCCGCAGCACGCCGCGCAAGCGCGGCGCGAGCGCGGCCCCCGGGGCCGAGAAGCCCAACCTGATCCGTGCCGGCCTGCAAGCGCTCGACAAGGCGCGGCAGGATGTCGCGCAGCGCCAGAGCCGCGTGTTCGAGGCGATCCTCGGACTGGAGCCGACGCAGGGGCTGTCCGGTTCCGCAGGCAAGGTCGCGGCCGAGGCGCTGGGCCTGCGCAAGTTCGAGGCGGTGTTCGACCAGCGCGTCGCGCATGCGCTCGAACGCATGGGTCTGCCGTCTGCGGACGCACTCAAGGCCCTCACCGACGAGGTCGCTGCGCTGAAGGAAGAAGTGCGCACCCTGAAGGCGGCCGCGCGCCGCCGCTGACCCACCCGCATGCCGGTCGTCGCCACGCGAACCCGTGACCGCATCCTCGAGGCCAGCCTCGCGCTGTTCAACGAGGAAGGCCTGGCCAAGGTGTCGACGCACCGCATCGCCGCCGAGCTCGGCATCAGCCCGGGCAACCTGCACTACCACTTCAAGGCCAAGCAGCTGATCGTCGCGACGCTGTTCCGCCACTTCGAGGAGCGCCTCTCGGCCTGCATGGAAGCCGCGGCCGAGGTCGACGCGCTCGACGACGTGTGGCTCTCGCTGCACCTCGCGTTCGAGGCGGTCAACGCGTACCGGTTCGTGTACCGCGATGTCGACTACCTGCTCAACGAATACCCCGATCTCGAAGCACGCGCGCAGGCGCTGACCGCGCGCAACCTGCTGGCCGCGCGCAGCCTGTGCATCGGGCTGCAGCGGGCGGGCGTGATCGAGGCCGGCGACGAAGAGATCGAGATGCTCGCGCTGCAGATCGTGTTCGCGACGACCTGCTGGTTCACGTTCAAGCGCCTGACACCGAAGCGCCGCGGCGCGAGCCTGCACGCCGAGCCGGCGCTGGCGGCGTACTACACATTGACGTTCCTGTCCCCATATGTCGTGGGTGACGCGCGTGACTACCTGAACTATCTGCGGTCCAAATACCTGCGCTAGACATCGTTCGAAGGAGATCCCATGAACTCGACCAACGCACCGCACGTTGCCGCGCCCTCGCGCCTGCTTCAATTGCTCGAGCTGCGCGCCACGTGGGAGTTCGCCGCCGGTGTCGCCGCGCTGCCGTGGCTGCGCCTCGCGCCGCGTGGCGACGGTCACGCCGTGCTGGTGCTGCCGGGCCTGGTCGCGAGCGACGTGTCGACCCGCCTGCTGCGCGAGTTCCTCACGCGCCACGGCTACGACGCGCACGGCTGGGGCCTGGGCCGCAACTACGGCCCGCGTGCCGGCGTCGAGGAGGCGATGCTCGCCACCATCGACCGCCTCCACGCGAAGAGTGGCGGCCGCATCAGCCTGATCGGCCAGAGCCTGGGCGGCGCCTATGCGCGCCTGCTCGCGGCGCGCCGGCCCGACGCCGTACGCGGCGTGATCACGCTCGGCAGCCCGGTCACCGGCCACCCGCGTTCGAGCAACGCGTGGCGCGTCTACGAGTTCACCAGCGGCACGAGCTCGGTGGACCCGGCGCGCTGGCAAGACGTGACGCGTGCACCGCAAGTGCCGACGACCTCGATCTACAGCCGCAGCGACGGCGTGGTCGCGTGGCGCAGCAGCATCGAGGGCTCCGACCTCGCCCACACCGAGAACATCGAGGTCGTCAGCAGCCACATCGGCATGGCGGTGCATCCGGCCGTGCTGTACGCGATCGCCGACCGGCTCGCGCAGCCCGAGGGTGGATGGAAGCCCTTTGAGCGCAAGGGCTGGCGTGCGGCGGTGTTCCCCAGGCCTGCGGTGAGTTGAGCTGCCGGGCTCGCCCGACGGCAAGAGGGCCGCATGGGCAAGATGCACCGGATCGCCGGGAATGCCGCTGAGGGTGGTATCAAGTTGGTTGCGGACTGGTCGATACCGAGGTCATCATGATTCCTGCCAACAACGCTGGAGACGCAGGCCACCGGCTTCTCTCCGCGATGGCTGACAGCCCCGTCGCGTACGCCCTGTTCGATCCGCAGGACCGGCTGCGCGCGGCCAACGACGCCCTGCTGCGCGCGCTCGCCACGTCGCTCGATGGGGCGCCGACTTGGGAGCAGATCATGCGGCACTGCCATCAGAGCCGCAGCGGTCTGCTGATCGAGACCGACGACATCGACACCTGGATCGCGAGCGTGCGCGGCCGCTACCGCCAGGTGCCGGTGCGGACCTTCGAGTCCGATCTTGTCGACGGCCGATGGATGTGGGTTACCGAGACACTGCTTCCCGACGACTGGCTGCTGGTGCAACTGACCGACGTGTCGCCGCTCAAGGCGAACGAGGCCTCGATGCGCCATTCGCGCGACCAGGCGGTGATCGCCTCGCTGACCGACTCGCTGACCGGCCTGCACAACCGGCGTTCCATCCTGCGCCGGCTCGACGATCTGCTCGTCAGCGCGCTCAAGATGCGCTTCCCCCTCAGCGTCGTGCTGCTTGATCTCGATCATTTCAAGCGCGTCAACGATACGCACGGCCATGGCGTCGGTGACCACGTGTTGCAGAACTTCGCCGGCCTGCTCAAAGGCCAGGTGCGCCCGCTCGATGCGGCCGGCCGCATCGGCGGCGAGGAGTTTCTGCTGCTGTTGCCGAACACGCATCCGGCCGGAGCCTCCGAGATACTCAAGCGTCTGCGCAGGACCCTGAGCCACGCCACGCTGGTGCCCGGGTTGCCCACGCTGAAGCCATCGTTTTCGGCCGGCGTGAGCGTGGCGCAGAACGCCGATGTCGCGCAGACGCTGCTCGATCGTGTCGATCGAGCACTCTACGCTGCAAAGAGCTGCGGGCGCGACACCGATGTGGTGATCGAGGGCGACACGGTCTGACGCGCACAACCGGCAGACCACGGGCTCTACCGGATGGTGTGCCGCACCGGCGCGCTTCTATCATCGGCTCCAACCGACCCAGGAGACACCGATGACCTTGACCCGACGCACGCTGATCCAGGCGGCAGGCGCGAGCGCGCTGCCGGCGTTGCTGACCACCCATGCCGCTGCGGCGACCGAGCTGAAGATCTCGCACCAGTTCCCGGGCGGCACGTTGACCGAGGGCGACTTTCGCGACCGGCTGTGCCGGCGCTTCGCCGCCGAGGTCGACAAGCGCACCAGCGGCGCGCTGAAGGCCTCGGTCTACCCCGGTTCGTCGCTGATGAAGACCAATTCGCAGTTCTCCGCGCTGCGCAAGGGCGCGCTCGACATGGGCCTGGTGCCGCTGTCATACGCCGGCGGCGAAGTCGCCGAGACCAACATCGGCCTGATGCCCGCGCTGGTGCCCAGCTACGAGCAGGGCGCGATGTGGAAGACCGCCGACGTCGGCAAGCAGCTCACGAAGGTGCTCGACGAGAAGGGTGTGATCATCGTCAGCTGGATCTGGCAGGCCGGCGGCGTGGCCAGCCGCAGTCGGCAGCTCGTCACGCCCGACGACGCGAAGGGCCAGAAGGTGCGCGGCGGCAGCCGCGAGATGGACCTGATGCTGAAGCAGGCCGGCGCCTCGGTGATCTCGCTGCCGTCCAACGAAATCTATGCCGCGATGCAGACCGGCGCGATGGACGCGGCGATGACCTCGAGCACGAGCTTCATCTCGTTCAAGCTCGAGGAGATCGCCAAGCACCTGACGACCGGCCGGCAGAAGACGTACTGGTTCATGCTCGAGCCGTTGATGATCTCGAAGACGATCTTCGCGGCGCTGCCCAAGGCGCAGCAGGACGTGATCATGGCCGTCGGTGCCGAGCTCGAGGCCTTCGGCCGCGAGGCCGCGCGCGCCGACGACAAGGCCGCGGCCGACATCTACGCGAAGGCCGGCGCCAAGCTCTACGACCTCGACGAACCGACGCTGAAGAAGTGGCAGGCCATCGCGGTCGAGACCGCGTGGAAGGACTTCGGCGAGAAGAGCGAGACCTGCGCGTCGCTGCTCAAGGCGGCACAGAAGCTTCTGTGATCGGCGCACCCGAGGCGGGTATCGACCCCGACACGCCCGCTTGGCTGCGCCCGCTGGCGCGCGTCGTGATGCATCTCAACCGCGGCATGGTCGTGCTCGGCATGTTCGCGCTGCTCGCGGCCTCGATCGTGCTGACCTACAGCGTCGTCTCGCGCTATGTCACGAAGGCCTCGACCGACTGGCAGGACGAAGCGGCGGTGTTCTGCCTCGTCGGCGCCACGTTCATGTGCGGCGCGTTCGTGCAGTCGCTGCGCGGGCACGTCGGCATCGAGGCGATCGCCGGCTGGCTGCCGCGCGCGCTCGACCGGCTGCGGCTGATGGCGGTCGACCTGATGTGCCTGATGTTCTGCGCGTTCTTCGCCTGGAAGTCGTGGACGCTGTTCCACGAAGCGTGGGTCGACAAGCAGACGACCTCGTCGTCGTGGGCGCCGCCGCTGGCGATCCCCTACGGGCTGATGGCGGCAGGGATGACGCTGCTGAGTTTGCAACTGCTGATCCAACTCGCAGCGCGCGTCAATGCGCTGACGAAGAAGGCTCCTGGATGAGCATGCTCGGACTAGGCCTGCTGTTCGGCACCGTGACGCTGATCTTCATGTTCTCGGGCGCGCCGATCTCGTTCGCGCTCGGCGGCGTCGCGATGCTGTTCATGGTCGTCTTCATGCCCGCATCGTCGCTCGACACCGTCACCCAGAACGTCTACGAAGAGATGGCCAGTATCACGCTGCTGTCGATCCCGCTGTTCATTCTGAAAGGCGCCGCGATCGGCCGATCTCGTGCCGGCCAGGATCTCTACGCGGCGATGCACGTGTGGATGGGCCGCGTGCCTGGCGGCCTGGGCATCGCGAACGTGTTCGCGTGCGCGCTGTTCGCTGCGATGGCCGGCTCCAGCCCGGCCACGTGCTCGGCGATCGGCAGCGCCGGCATCCCCGAGATGCGCCGGCGCGGCTACTCGCCAGGCTTTGCCGCCGGCATCATCGCGGCCGGCGGCACGCTGGGCATCCTGCTGCCGCCGTCGGTGACGATGATCCTGTACGCGGTCGCGGCCGAGCAGTCGCTGGGGCGCCTGTTCCTCGCCGGCATCGGGCCGGGCGTGCTGCTGGTGGCGCTGTTCGCGGTCTACGCGGCGTTGCGGTATCGCAAGGAATACCGGCTCGCGCGCACGGCGTTCGAGCGTCACGGCACCGCCTCGCCGCTGCTCGACGACGAGACCTTCACGGCGCGCCAGAAGTTCGAGATGCTGCCGCGTGTCGTGCCCTTCGTGCTGCTGCTGATCGGCGTGATGGTCGCGCTCTACGGCGGCTTCGCGACGCCTTCGGAGACGGCCGGCCTCGGCGCCGTGCTCGCGCTGCTGCTGATCGCGGTGATCTACGGCGTCTGGCGCCCGCGCGACGTGGCGCCGATCCTCACCGCCACGCTGAAGGAATCGACGATGCTGATGTTCATCATCGGCATGTCGCTGCTGTTCTCGTACGTGATGAGCTACCTGCACATCAGCCAGTCCGCGGCGCAGGCGGTGGTCGGCATGGCGCTGTCGAAGTGGGTGCTGCTCGCGGCGGTGCTCACGATGGTAATCGTGCTCGGCTTCTTCCTGCCGCCGGTCAGCATCATCCTGATGACCGCGCCGATCATCCTGCCGCCGTTGAAGGCCGCGGGCTTCGACCTGATCTGGTTCGGCGTGCTGATGACGATCGTCATGGAGACCGGCCTGATCCACCCGCCGGTCGGGCTGAACCTGTTCGTGATCAAGAACATCGCGCCCGATATCCCGCTGGCCGACATCATCTGGGGCGTGCTGCCCTTCGTGGCGCTGATGCTGCTTGCGGTGCTGCTGATCTGCATTGCGCCCGGGATCGCCACCGGGCTGCCGGACGCGGTGATGGGTGTGGCCAAGGCGCGGTAGCCACTCGATCCGCATCGAGGCCGGATGTTCGTGATGACTGTTGCGTCGTGCCACGGCAAGAACTGGGCGCAGTCGAGTCCCGCGCTTCGGAGCGTCAACTTGCGACCCACAACTGCCGGTCCGACCTTGCAGAACAGGCGCCGAAAGCTGCCCATCACACCTGCAAGGCCGGCAAGAAGATGCGGGCCTCCGTGAACGAATCTATAAAGCGTGCGTCCGAGCGCGCACCGCGCGAATGCCCTGCATCCACCAAGCGTCACTGAGGCAGACCCGCAGCTCGCAGCGCATCACCGAGCGACTCGGCAAGTGCGGGTGCGCAATTGACACCCGCGAACTGTCTCCCAAACCGGAACGTCGGTTGCAACTCGAGGACCCTGGTCGCAGCCACCTTCGCTTCCTCCAATCTTCCCAGCTGAGCAAGCGCTGCCGACAACTGCACGAAGGTGATGCTATGGGAGGGATTGGCCTGCACCGCCTTGTAGGCCGCGCGGGAGGCCTCTTCGTAGCGACCCAGATGGAAGTGTCCCAACGCCTGGGCATCGAACGCGGCGAAGGCCCATGGGTCGAAGGGGCTGAGTCGCATGCCGCGCTCGCTCCATTCGATGGCACGTTCCGCATCGCCGCCCCATCCATGGATGACGCTACCCAAGATGTAGGTCAACGCCGACGAAGGGCTGATTGCAAGCGCCGCCTCCATCGCCGAGAACGCGGCCCCGCGATCGTGCGCATCCATTCCTATCGAGAATCCGGCGAGCGTCAGTGCAAGCGCGTCGTCGTGCCCATGTGTGATGGCCATCCGAGCGTGAGCGATCGAGGCATCTCGGTCGACGTTCTTGAACCCGTCCCGCAGGAACAGGCAGTGATGGCACATTGCGGCATTGCCGTGAGCCAATGCATAGGTCGGGTCCAATGCGATGGCCTTTTCCAGCGGCACCAGGGCTTGGCTCACCTGTGCCGGCATTCCTGAGTCGACGTCCGACTGGGCCTTTAGAACGAGGTCGTAAGCATCGAGGCTCTCGGGGCGCTTTCGCCGGACTCGCTCGACTTCGGCTCGGCGCAGGCTCGGCGTAATGGCACCCACGACGGACATGGCGACCTCGTCTTGAAGAGCGAAGACATCATCGAAGTGCCGTTCAAAGCGCTCGGCCCAGACGTGCACCCTCGTCGAGGCATCGATGAGCTGGCAGTTGATTCTCACCCTCGCAGACTCTTTGCGCACGCTGCCTTCCAGGACGTATCGGACACCCAGTTCGCGGCCAATCTGTGCAACATCCACGGCGCGTCCCTTGTAGGTCGACGTCGATTGCCGCGCGATGACAAACAGCCAGTTGATGCGTGACAGGCCGGTCACGATGTCGTCGACCATTCCGTCCGCGAAGTAGTCCTCTGCGGCCTCCCGGTTCAAATTGGAAAAGGGAAGCACGGCAATAGAGGGCCGGTCAGGCAACGACAACGCGGACGGGAGACTCGACGCCCACGGCGCATTGATGGAAGCCACTGCTGGGCCGACGTAACGGTAGCCTCTACGCGGCAAGGTTTCGATCCAAGGCCCAACTCCCGCCTTGTCCTCAAGAATCTTGCGCAGAGTAGCGATCTGGACGGTCAGGTTACTGTCTTCGACAACGAGGTCGGGCCAGGCTGCACTGATCAAGGACTCCTTGGATATGGGCGAGCCGGCCTGCTCAACGAGCGCGACCAGAAGCGCAACCGCCCTGCGCCCCAACGGGCTGGGCTCAAGACCGCAGAACAGTATCCCGGCCTCGCAATCGAGGCGGAAAGGACCGAAGTTGAGAGTGGCCATTGGGTAAGTCGTGCAACGAACCGTCTTCGGAATTTCTTCGCAACGATTTCGGCGTACTTTAAGGACTTGCACGCTCGGTGGGGCCACCATTTCGCTCCATTGAGACAACCTACCGAAGGGAGACACTATGAACGCCTCACCCATTATTCGCCGTCCAGGTGACGCCGGCGGCGTGATGCTGGGCGGTCAGCCGATGGCATTTCTCGTGACCGGCGCGGCGACGAAGCACACCAGCATGTTCGATTGGACCATCCCGGCCGGCTTTGCCACGGGTGAGCATATTCACCGCGTGCAGGAGGAAACGTTTTACGTGCTCGAAGGTGACTGCGAGTGGTGGGTTGGTGGCGAGCGAATTCAGGCCACAACGGGTACGTTTCTGTTCGTTCCGCCCGGCGTCCCGCACAACATCACAAACGTGAGCGACAAACCGGCCCGCGTGCTGATGACCGTCTCACCGCCGGGGCATGAGAGCTATTTCGTGGAGTTGGCGAAGATGACCGCCGCAGGTAGGCCCGATGCGAAGGTCGTCGGAGAACTGCGGAATCGTTACGACACAGATCAGTTGTCGGGCCTGTCAGACGGGTCCTGAGCGGTGGAAGAGCGGGATCACCAATTCGCCTGTGCGCAGTCCGCCGATGGAAGACTGTTCATGGCCGAGAGGAGTCGTGTCTCCTTCGGTGCCAAGGAGGCCGACAATCCAACGCTGCACCGTCGAGATCGAACGCGACAGCTCGGTCAACCCGCCAGGCAGTTCGCTAATTCGTGCGCGGTTCGCGCCCGGTGATCGGGTACTGCGGATCGTTGTACCCCGGTGTCGACGCGTGCCCTGTCGTCACCAGCGCGCTGACGAAGGCCTCGTCCTCCGCATCGAACGCTGTGTCGAGTGCGCCGAGGTAGTCCTGCCACTGCGCCAGCGTCTTCGGCCCGCCGATCACGCCGTTCACCAGCGTGTTGTTCCAGACCCATCCGAGCGCGAGCTGCGTCGGCGTGAGGCCGCGCCGGCGCGCGTGCTCGGCCATGCGCGCGGCGAGCGCGAGCGACTCGGGGCGGAACTCCGTCTGCATGATGCGCAGGTCGTTGCGAGCGGCACGCGAGCCCTCGGGCGGCGCGGCGCCCGGCGTGTACTTGCCGCTGAGCACGCCGCGTGCGAGCGGGCTGTAGACGACGGCGCCCAGGCCATAGTGGGCGCAACACGGCAGCAGCTCGGTCTCGATCTGGCGCGACATCGCGTTGTACGGCGGCTGGCAGACGATCGGCGGCGGCATGCCCATCGCGCGGCACATCTCGGCCACGCGCGCGACCCGCCAGGCCCGGAAGTTCGACAGGCCGAAGTGATGCACCTTGCCGCGCTCGATCAGGTGCGCGACCGCGGTGAGCGTCTCTTCGAGCGGCGTGGTGGCGTCCTCGCGGTGCAGGTACAGCACATCGACCCAGTCGGTGTCCAGGCGCTGCAGACTCGCGTCGACCGCGCTCATGACGTGCAGCCGCGAGAGGCCGCGCTCGTTCGGCCCCGGCCCCATCGGGTTCGCCAGCTTGGTGGCGAGCACCCAACGCGCGCGGTCGGCCTTGATGAGCTGGCCCGTGATGCGCTCGGATTCGCCGCCCGCATACGCGTTCGCGGTGTCGATCGCGTTGATGCCCGCATCGCGCGTGGCGGCGACGATGCTGGCCGCGTCGGCCGCGCTCGTCTGGTCGCCGAACATCATCGTGCCGAGCCACAGCCTGCTGACCTTGAGGCCGCTCGCGCCGAGTGAGTGGTAGCTGGGCGTCGTCATCGCGTTCCTTCGTAGCGTTCGCGCAATTCTCGCTTGAGTACCTTGCCGATCGCGCTGCGCGGCAGCTCGTCGGCGAAGTGCAGCGCGGCGAGCCGCTGCGTCTTGCCGACACGGGCGTTGAGCCATTGCAGCAACTCGGCCTCGAAGGCGCTCGCACCGGCGCGCTTCACGACGAACGCGATCGGTGTCTCGCCCCATTGCACCGAGGGCACGCCGACGACCGCGACATCGGCGACGGCCGGGTGCTCGCGCAGCACGGCCTCGAGGTCGCTCGGGTAGATGTTGAAGCCGCCGCTGATGACCATGTCCTTCTTGCGGTCCATCAGCGTGAGGAAGCCGTCGGCGTCGAAGCGGCCCACGTCGCCGGTACGGATGAAACGCTTGCCGCTCGCGTCGAACCACTCGGCCTCGCGCGTCTTGACGGGTTGGCCGTGGTAGCTCGTCATCATCGCTGGCGAGTGGCCCACGACCTCGCCGGTCGCGCCCGCGCGAACGGCGTCGGCAGGCAGCTCCTGGCCTTCGTCGTCGATCAACCGGATGTCGTGGTTCGGTGCCGGCTGGCCGACGGTGTGCAGCTTGGTCGGGTGCTCGTGCGCGAGCAGGATGCAGGTGCCGCCGCCTTCGGTCATGCCATAGAACTCGATCAGCGCCCCGGGCCAGCGCTTGACGACATCGCCCTTCAGCGCGGCAGCGAACGGTGCGCTGGTACAGAATTTGGCCTTCGTGTTCGACAGGTCGTAGGTGTCGAAGCTCGGCACGGCCATGATGCGCTGGTACTGCACCGGCACCAGCATCGTGTGCGTCATGTGGTGCTTCTGCGCGAGCTCGAGGTAACTGACCGCATCGAACTTCGCCATCAGCACCACGGTGCCGCCGAACGCGAGCGTCGGGAAGAACACGACCAGCGTGGTGTTCGAGTAGAGCGGCGTGGCGAGCACCGTCACGCAGTCGGCCGCGTAGCCGTAGCCGGCGCCGCGGGCGACGTGCTGCCAGCGCATGCCGTGCGATTGCACGATGCCCTTGGGCGCACCGGTCGTGCCGGACGAGTAGATGATGTTGAACGGGGCCGTCGGCGGCACGTCGGCCGGTTCGGGCACGGCGCCGGCGGGCAGCAGCCAGTCGTTCAGTGCGCGACCGGGCGCGCCCGCACCCAGGGCGATGCAGCGCTCGTGCGGCGTGGCGCCGAGCGCATCGCGTGCGGCGGCGTCGAGAAAGAGCCAGCGCGCGCCCGCATCGCCGAGCATGCCCGCGAAGCTCTCCGGCGTGACCGACGGCGCGAGCGGCGCGACCGTGACGCCCGCACGCAGCGCGCCGAGGAATACGGCGGCATACAGCGGGCAGGCGTGGGCGCAGATCGCGATCACGCTGCCGGTGCGCAGGCCGTCGCGCTGCAGCGAGGCGGCGACGCGGTCCATCAGCGCATCGAGTTCGCCATAGCTGAGCGTCGTCTCGCCCTGCACGAGCGCGGGGTGCGCGGGGCGCGCGATCGCGTGCTCGCGCACGAGATCGGCGATGCGTCGGAAGGGGAAGTCGTCGTCGGGGTTCGGGATCATGGGAGATGGCAAGTGTCCGAAGGCGGGGGGCAAGCGTCGCCGAAGGGCGCGCCGGCGTCAATCGTGCCTCACGCGCGGCACGGCGGTGTCGCATGCGCGTCAATCACCCCGATAGAATTCGCCCCTTCGTCTACGCGCCCGCTGCACCGTGTCCGACCGCCTGAAGGTTCTGCCGCAATACCTCCTGCCGAAGCGGGCACTGACGGTCTACGCCGGATGGCGCGCGTCGCGCCGCTGGGGCCCGCGCACGACCAAGCTGATCCGCTGGTTCATCGACAAGTACCGGGTCGACATGAGCGAGGCGGCCGAGCCCGACCCCGCGCACTACGGCAGCTTCAACGAGTTCTTCACGCGCGCGCTGAAGAGCGGTGCGCGCCCAATCGCCGCGGCCGATCTCGTGTGCCCCGTCGACGGCGCGATCAGCCAGATCGGCGGGATCGAGCGCGACCAGATCTTCCAGGCCAAAGGCCACCATTACTCGACGACGGCCCTGGTCGGCGGCGATGCCGCGCTCGCGCGCGAATTCGAGAACGGACACTTCGCGACCATCTACCTGAGCCCGAAGGACTACCACCGCATCCACATGCCGTGCGACGGCACGCTGCGCCGCATGATCCATGTGCCGGGCGACCTGTTCTCGGTGAACCCGCTGACGGCGCGCGGCGTGCCGGGGCTGTTCGCGCGCAACGAACGTGTGGTATGCGTGTTCGACTCGGCGCGCGGCCCGTTCGTATTGACGCTGGTCGGCGCGACGATTGTCGGCAGCATGGCGACGGTGTGGCATGGCGTCGTGAACCCGCCGCGCAGTGCGTTGGTGCGCGAGTGGAACTACGCCGACCAGAAGGTCGTGCTGAAGAAGGGCGACGAGATGGGCCGCTTCCTGCTCGGCTCGACCGTCGTGCTGCTGTTTCCGCGCGGGCCGCTGGTGTTCAACCCGGCGTGGGAGGCGGCGCGGCCGGTGCGGCTCGGCGAGGCGATGGCCGATGTGCCACCCGCACCATCGTCCGCATGAGGTGCTCGAGCTGAAGCTCGGGTGAGTCGCAGCGGCCGGTGTGCACCGGCGAGGTCTGGATGCTCGTGCTGCGCGGTGCCACCAGCCAGTGAAAGCGCTCGCGGACCGACAGCGCGCCGAGCGCGCCGGCGGCCCTGCCACCCGCGCAGATGAGCGGAATGGCCGCGAGCCCCGCGCGGATGCCGGCCACATCGGCGCCCGGGTCGAGCGCGAGCAGCCTGGCCTCGTCGAGCTCGATGCGGGCGTGCAGATAGCCGATGGCCGCGCACGACACGATCACGCCGGCGTTCATGAACTCGCCGCGTTCGACGCGTGGCACCACGCGCACGATCGCGTAGTCATACGTGCTGGGCGTGGGCACGAGCGGCCTCCGTGACGAATGCGCGCGGCGCGACCAGGCGCCGCTGCAGGTAGTTCAGGTACGCCGCGCGGTGCTCGACCTTGTTCGCGAACGCAGGCTCGTCCATCAGCCACGCGTCGGGGATCAGCTGCACGATGGCTGCGAGGCGCTCCGGCGTGAGCGTGGCGGCCATCTCGGCATCGACTTCGACCAGCCTGCTCGCGAAAGGCAGCAGCACGTGGTCCTTGATCAGCGCGAACGGGCTCGCCGCGCGATCGATGTAGTCGCGCCAGTCGTGCTGGAAGTACAGCGCCGCGCCATGGTCGATCAGCCACAGCCGGCCGTGCCACACCAGCAGGTTGGTGTTGCGTGGCGTGCGGTCGAGGTTGGTGACGAAGGCATCGAACCAGACGATGCGCGACGCGAGCTCGGGGTCGATCTTCAGCATCGACGGGTCGAAGGTCACCGAGCCGGGCAGGTAGTCCAGCGCGAGATTCAGGCCGGCGCTGCCCTTGAGCAGATCGGCGCTGGCGCGGATCAGGTCCTGGATCTCGGGGTCGGGCTCGGTGCGCGCGAGTTCGGCGTCGACATGCGCGAACACGATCTCGGGCACGGCCAGGCCGAGCGCGCGTGCGATCTCACCGGCCACGAGTTCGGCGATCAGTGCGCGCGGCCCCTGGCCGGCACCGACGAACTTGAGCACGTAGAGCCCGTCGTCGTCGGCCTCGACGATCGCCGGCAGCGAGCCGCCTTCGCGCAATGGCGTGATGTAGCGGGTGGCGGTGACGGTGCGCAGCGGCATGCGCGCATTCTGCGGCATGCGTCGGGAGGTCCGTATCATGCGGGCCTTCGCGGTGTGGCCTTGAAGCGGGCGGCTTTGCCCCCAGCTTCTTGCTCGCCCGCCGGGCCACCGCACTCCGTTCACGCCAGCAGCCATCGATCATGGACAAAAAGACACTTTCATTCCAGGCCGAGGTCAAGCAGATCCTGCACCTCGTCACGCACTCGCTCTACTCGAACAAGGAGATCTTCCTGCGTGAGCTGGTGTCCAACGCATCGGACGCCTGCGACAAGCTGCGCTTCGAGGCGCTGAACAACGCGGGGCTGTTCGAGGATGCGCCGAACCTCGAGGTGCGCATCGCGTTCGATGCCGAGGCCAAGACGATCACGATCGCCGACAACGGTATCGGGCTGTCGCTCGATGAAGCCGTGGCCAACCTCGGCACGATCGCCAAGAGCGGCACGCGCGAGTTCATGTCGGCGCTCGAAGGCGACCAGAAGAAGGACGCACAGCTGATCGGCCAGTTCGGTGTCGGCTTCTACAGCGGCTTCATCGTGGCCGACCGCATCGTCGTCGAGTCGCGCCGCGCCGGAGCGAAGCCGGAAGAAGGAGTGCGCTGGAGCTCGGAGGGCACCGGCGACTTCGAGGTCGAGACGATCACGCGCGCTGCGCGCGGCACCACCGTCACGCTGCATCTGCGCGAGGGCGAGGAGGAATACCTGAGCGGCTGGAAGCTCAAGTCCGTCGTCGGCAAGTACTCCGACCACATCTCGCTGCCGATCCTGATGCAGAAGGAAGAGTGGGACGCCGAGGCCAGCAAGCAGAAGATGACCGACGAATGGGCGCCGGTCAACAAGGCGGCCGCGCTCTGGACGCGCAGCAAGAGCGACATCACGCCCGAGCAGTACACCGAGTTCTACAAGCAGATCAGCTACGACACCGAGGCGCCGCTGGCGTTCACGCACAACCGCGTCGAGGGCCGCAGCGAGTACACGCAGTTGCTGTACGTGCCGGCGAAGGCGCCGTTCGACCTGTGGAACCGCGACAAGCGCGGCGGCGTGAAGCTGTACGTGAAGCGCGTCTTCATCATGGACGACGCCGAGGCGCTGATGCCGGTCTACCTGCGCTTCGTCAAGGGCGTGATCGACAGCGCCGACCTGCCGCTCAACGTGAGTCGCGAGCTGCTGCAGGAAAGCCGCGACGTGAAGGCGATCCGCGAAGGTTCGACCAAGCGCGTGCTGGGCATGCTCGAAGGCCTGGCCGACAACGAAGACGCAGCCGAGAAGGCCAAGTACGCGGCGTTCTGGAAGGACTTCGGCGTCGTGCTGAAGGAGGGCGTCGGCGAGGACCATGCGAACCAGGAGCGGCTGACGAAGCTGCTGCGCTTTGCGTCGACCCAGGCGGACGAAGGCGTCTCGCTCACCGACTATGTGAGTCGCATGAAGGAAGGCCAGGAGGTGATCTACTACATCACCGCCGACAGCCTGGCCGCGGCGAAGAGCAGCCCGCAGCTCGAGATCTTCCGAAAGAAGGGCATCGAGGTGCTGCTGCTGGTCGACCGCGTCGACGAGTGGATGTTGAGCCATCTGTACGAGTTCGGCGGCAAGGCGCTGCAGAGCGTGGCGAAGGGTGCGGTCGATCTCGGCCCGCTGCAGGACGAGGCCGAGAAGAAACAGGCCGAGGAGGCCGCGACCGCGTTCAAGCCGGTGCTCGATCGACTGAAGGACACGCTGAAGGACCGCGCGAAGGATGTGCGCGTGACGTCGCGGCTGGTCGATTCACCGGCGTGCCTGGTGGTCGAGGAGGGCGACATGAGCGGCCACCTCGCGCGACTGCTGAAGCAGGCCGGCCAGAGCGCGCCGAAGTCGCTGCCGACGCTGGAGGTGAATGCCGAGCACGCGCTGGTGAAGAAGCTCGACGCCAGCGCGCACTTCGACGAGCTGGCGAACATCCTCTTCGATCAGGCGCTGCTCGCCGAGGGGGGCCAGCTCGAAGACCCGGCCGCCTACGTGCGGCGCGTCAACGCGCTGCTGGTCGCGTAGACACGCGACGCGGCCGGCGCCGGGCCGCTCCAAGGCGGCCGTGCACCCGCTTGGCGGGTGGTGGCGTACCCGCCACCGGGTGCTCCATCAACCCAAGGGCGGCTCGGCCATCGCGTCGAGCTGCTGGCGCAGGCGCGTCGTCTGCTCGGCCCAGTACTTCGGGCTCTCGAACCACGGGAACGCGATCGGAAAAGCCGGGTCGCGCCAGCGGCGCGCGATCCACGCGCTGTGCTTGATGATGCGCAGCGTGCGCAAGGCCTCGACGAGGCGCAGCTCGCGCCAGTCGAAGTCCATGAACTGCTCGTAGCCGTCGAGCACCGCGGCGAGTTGGCGCGTCATCGCGCCGCGGTCGCCCGACAGCAGCATCCAGAGGTCTTGCGTGGCCGGCCCGGTGACCGCGTCGTCGAGGTCGACGAAGTGCGGGCCGTCGCTTGTCCACAGCACGTTGCCGAGATGGCAGTCGCCGTGCAGACGGATCTCGTGCGGCGGCGTGCCACGCTCGAACGCCTCTGACGCGGCAGCGAGCGCGTCGTTCGTGACCTGCTCCCACGCCGCATGCGCGTCGGGCGGAATCACGCCTTGCGCGAGCAGCCAGTCACGCTCGTTGAGGCCGAAGGTCTGCACGCTCAATCGCTCGCGAAACTCGAACGGCTTGAGCGCGCCAACGGAATGCATGCGGCCGATGAATCGGCCCAGCCATTCCAGCGTGCCGGCGTCCTCCAGCTCGGGCGCGCGGCCCGCCAGCCGCGTGCTCACGCTGAAGCGATAGGTGCCGAGCGGCGTGTCGAGCTGCGCCAGGGTCGTGCCGATGAGGGACACCTGCGCGGCATGCCGCGAGTCCGCCTCGATTGCCAATGGCCAGACCGCTGCGACCGGGATCTCGCGTGCCGCCAGCTCGTTCGCGAAAGCGTGCTCTTCGAGAATCTGCGCGTCACTCCAGCGCCCCGGCCGGTAGAACTTGGAGACGAGCACGCGACCATCCTCCAGGAACACCTGGAACACGCGGTTCTCGTACGAGTTGAGCTGGATCAGCCGCCCGTCGCCGCGCAGGCCCACGGCGTCGAGCGCATCGAGAACGACGTCGGGGCTCAGGCCCGCGTACGGCGTCTCGGAAGGGGAAGTCGTCATGCGCCGATGCTACGCGCCGGCGCGATCATCAGGTCAGTGCCGCGATCCGCTCGAGAATCGTGGCGTGTCGACGACCACGCCGGCCGCTTCGTCGGAGTCCAGGCCAGGCATCGTGTCGGGGCCCTCGTCGGCCGCGGCTTGCGTGCCGCCGCGAAGCGGGCGCGCGCCGGGAAGCGGTGCGAACTCGCTGCTGCTGAAGCCATCTCGCGAGTCGGGGGCGAAGAAGGAGTCCTGGAACACGGTGGAGTCCTGCCACAGCGCGGTGCGCTCGGCGCGGCGCGAGGCCACGGTGTTCGACAGCGAGTTGCGCGCCTGGTGGATGTTGGCCTGGGGCGCCGGCGCCGGCTGCGGGCCGCGCGCCGGGGTGCCACTGCTGGGGACGAGCAATTGCAATTCGGCCACCGAGGGCAGTTGGTCGACTGGACACCGCAGGTAGCGCACTCGGCATGCGCTGAGCACCGATTGTTTGATCTGCATCAGGCGGCGCGAGTTGCCGCGGTCGGTGTCGAGATCGATCGCGGCGAGCACCCGGCCGTTGGCGCTGCAGACGGCAAAGGTGACGTGACTGGTGCCGAGCAGGTCGAACCAGTAGCGAACCTCGCTCGGATCGGTCGGCTGGCAGAAGCGCACCAGTGGCAACTTCGACAGGACGATGTGGTGCGGCAGGGCCTCGCGCAGCAGGCGGTAGACACGGCGTTCGTCGGTCGAGAACACGGGCCGTGCCGTGAGCGCCCAATCGGTCGGCAGCGCCAGCGGCTTCTTCGGCTGCCGGCGCAGCGCCCACACCACGATGGCTACCGCCAGCAGGGTGAGGGCGGCGAGCGCCACTATCCACGGGAGCGTCGTTTGCATGTCGGGCATCGCGGGTCGGTTGTACGGGCCGGAGTCCACGTCGGGAAGACGCGGTCGGAGGGCAACTGTAACGGATGACAACTCACGGCAGACGCTTCGTGGATCCCCGAGATGAGGGTGCAGTGCCCGCAGCGACGACCGGCGTGCACAACGCACGCCAGGCTGTCACTCCTCCGCGACGTGGACGGCCTTGTTCAGCGACGACTTGACTTCGCCCAGCACGTCCAGGATGCCGCTGACCTGGCGGGCGTGCACCTTGAGGCGGTAGTCGAGTTCTGCGACCTGGTGGCCGACCAGTTCGCCGACGTGAGAAGCCAGTGAATCGGGTGGCAATTGAACCCAGGCATCGGACTCCGAGCCTTCGCGGACGACCGTCGCCCCGGCGTTGCGGGCGATCTTCAGCATCGCGGTGTTTTCGCTCAACGCGTGGATGAACAAGGTCTCGACGCCGCGGTTGCGCGCGTGCAGCATCGCGTGCTCGAAGAGGCGCCGGCCGAAGCCGCGGGCTCGGGCGTGTGGCAGCACGGAGACGCCGAATTCCGATGCCACGGGCGCACCCGGTTTCGGGCCGGGCTGGGCGTGTGCCAGATGGGCCATCGCAATCAATTCCAGGCGCCGGCTGAAGATGCCGAACACCTCGTCGCGCTCGAAGTCGAGCAGATCGACGTACTTGGATATTTGAGAATCCGTCGCTGGATAACCGAATCTAAGGTAGCGGTCGCTCACTCCAAGAGAGAGCAGGTGGGTCGTGATCCGCTCGCGATGGCGCGGGCCGAGTGAGCGGATCGGAACCCACGACCAGTTCGGCGGGGTGGGCAGGAGAGCGCCGGAAGGTGCATTCGGGATGTCAGAGGGGCTCATGGAACAGGCCTCCTGTGTTGCGGGTTAACCCCAGTCTACGCCTTCCGCTTAGACGATGCTCCCAAAATGTTGCGGTGCAGCACGACGCGACAGGAACGTTGTCTGGTACAGTTGAAGGCTTTCCCGAATTTGCCCCTGGGAAACAACCCGTGAGAGGCCGCCATTCCAAAGAAGCGGCGCCGAGCGTGGCAGCAAGAGTGTGGGGCTGAACCAACCAACGAACTTATCCATGAAAACCTTCAGCGCCAAGCCGGCCGAAGTGGTGCATGAGTGGTTTGTGATTGACGCGACCGACAAGGTCCTCGGACGGGTGGCCAGTGAAGTCGCCCTCCGCCTGCGCGGCAAACACAAGCCCATCTACACGCCCCACGTCGACACCGGTGATTTCATCGTCATCGTCAACGCCGACAAGATCCGCGTCACTGGCAACAAGGCCAATGACAAGGTGTACTACCGGCATTCCGGGTACCCGGGCGGCATCCATGCCACCAAGTTCAAGGACATGCAGGCCAAGCACCCGGGTCGCGCCATCGAGAAGGCCGTCAAGGGCATGCTTCCGAAGGGCCCGCTGGGTTACGCGATGGTGAAGAAGCTGAAGGTGTACGCCGGTGCCTCGCATCCGCATACCGCCCAACAGCCCAAAGTGCTGGACATCTAAGGAGCGGCCATGATCGGAAATTGGAACTATGGAACCGGCCGCCGCAAGTCTTCGGTGGCACGTGTCTTCATCAAGAAGGGCACCGGCCAGATCATCGTCAACGGCAAGGCCGTCGATGAGTATTTTGGTCGTCAGACGTCGATCATGGTCGTGCGCCAGCCTCTGGTGCTGACCTCGAACGACGCTGCCTTCGACGTGAAGGTCAATGTGCATGGCGGTGGTGAATCAGGCCAGGCTGGCGCTGTGCGCCACGGCATCACCCGCGCGCTGATCGACTACGACGAAACGCTGAAGCCTTCGCTCAAGCATGCAGGCTTCGTGACGCGCGACGCGCGTGAAGTTGAGCGCAAGAAGGTCGGCCTGCACGGCGCTCGCCGTCGCAAGCAGTTCAGCAAGCGCTAAAGCGACGACGCTGTCAGCCAACGGGGCGCCTTCGGGCGCCCCTGTCGTTTCACCGGGGATGTGCCGATGCGCCTGAAGCTGTTGCGCCGCCGCCTATCGATAAGTGCACCGCGAATGATCGTGCGCAGCCATTTGCCCTGGCCGGTGCGCTGGGCTGTGGTCGCGTTGATGCTGGGCTTTTCGGCGGCGCTGGCGCTTTGGGCGTTCGAGTTCGGCAAAAGCATCGCCGGGCTCGACCGGCACGCAGTCGACGAGCTTCGGCAGCTGCGCGTGGACGTCGCTCAGCTGCGCGAGGAGCGCGAGAAGGCCGTGTCGGTGGCGAACACCGCGCAGAGCCTGCTGACGACGGAGAAGACCGTGCAGGACAGGCTCGCCGAGCAGCTCAAGCGGGCCGAGGCCGAGAACATGGATCTGAAGGCCGACCTCGGCTTCTTCGAGCGCCTGTTGCCGGCGGGGGCTTCCGAGGGTCTCGCGATCCGCGGGCTCCAGGCCGAACTGAAGGCTCCCGGGCAACTGCGCTTCCAACTGCTCGTGATGCAGGCGGGCAAGCGAACTGCCGAATTCAGTGGCCGCTACGAGGTCACCCTCAGCGGTACGCTGGACGGAAAGCCGTGGGTCTTTGCCCGGCCTGGCGGCGCGCAGCCCTTGCAACTCAAGCAGTATCTGCGGCTCGAAGGGGTGGTCGACCACCCGCCACTGGCCGTGGTAAAAACAGTCTCGGTCCGGGTGTTGGACACGACCGGCGCCGCGCGCGCCAGTCTGACGATCAAGTTGTAGCCTACGGGCAGCCGGCCAACGCTGCCCCCGACGGAGAACCGCGCATGTTCGGAAAGACGAAGCAGCCCCCAATCAGGTCGTTGGTCGGCGAGGGAACCGTGATCCACGGTGAACTGCGCTTCACCGAAGGCCTGCGCATCGACGGTGAGGTGCAGGGCGACGTGATCGCGTTCGGCGAAGGCCACAGCATCCTGGTGATCAGTGAGAAAGCCCGCGTGATCGGCAAGGTCAAGGGCGGCCACCTGATCATCAACGGTCTGGTCCACGGGCCTGTGCATTCCACCGAGTTGCTGGAGTTGCAACCCAAGGCGGCGATCGTGGGCGATGTGATCTACGAGGTGCTTGAAATGCACCAGGGCGCCACCATTGATGGGGAACTGAAGGCCACGAAGACTGCCGAAAGACCCGGTCTCAAGCTGGCCGCTTCGAATCCCGGATAATTGGTTTATTGGCATCACGCCACAGGAGTTCCCATGAGTGCCCTCGCTGAACACACCCACACTCCGGTCGCTTCCGACGAGCCGCCCGTGCCACTGGTCTTCACCGACAGCGCGGCCAACAAGGTCAAGGAGTTGGTCGACGAGGAAGGCAACACGGAACTGAAGCTGCGCGTGTTCGTGCAGGGCGGCGGCTGCTCCGGGTTCCAGTACGGCTTCACCTTTGACGAGATCGTCAACGAGGACGACACGCAGATGAGCAAGAACGGCGTCACGCTGCTGATCGACGCGATGAGCCTGCAGTACCTGGCCGGTGCCGAGATTGACTACAAGGATGATCTGCAGGGGGCCCAGTTCGTGATCAAGAATCCGAACGCGACCACCACCTGCGGTTGCGGGTCGAGCTTCTCGGCCTGAACTCCCGGCCTGCCGTTCAGGCCTCGTCAGGCGGGGTATAGGGCGCCCAGCAAGCGCGGGCCCGTCGCGCCGGTCACGGCGCTGAGGCTGCCGAGCTCACGCTCGCAGAACGCCCGCGCGAGCCAGGCGAACGCGCACGCCTCGACCTGCATCGCCGGCAGGCCGCGCGCATCGCTGCGTTGCACCTGCACGCCAGCCAAGCGAGCGGCGATGCGCCGCATCAGATCGTTGTTGAACGCACCGCCGCCACAGACCAGCAACTCGCGCGCCGCCGGCGCGTGCCGCAGCACATCGCCGGCGCAGGTGGCCGCGGTGAATTCGGTCAGGGTGGCCTGGACATCCTCGGGCCGCCGCGGCGAGGCCTGGCGCCGCAATTGCGCGTCCAGCCACGTCGGGTGGAACAGGTCACGGCCGGTGCTCTTCGGGGGCGCCAGCGCGAGATAGGGCTCGGCGAGGAGTTGCGCGAGCAGGTCGTCGTCGACGCGACCTGTCGCACTCCAGGCGCCTTGTTCGTCGTACGGCTTCCCCGTGTGCATGCGACACCAGTGGTCCATCAGCACATTGCCGGGGCCGCAGTCGAAGCCGATCGTGCGGCCGTCGGCGTGCAGCACGGTCAGGTTGCTGATACCGCCGATGTTGAGCACCGCCACGGTGTCACCGCTCTGTGCGAACACGGCTCGATGGAACGAGGGCACCAGTGGCGCGCCCTGCCCGCCGGCGGCGACATCGCGGCTGCGCAGATCGGCGATCACGTCGATGCCGCTCAGTTCCGCCAGCAGCGCAGGGCTGTTGACCTGGATCGTGTAGCCCGTGCCGTCGAACTCGCGGGGGCGGTGGCGCACCGTCTGGCCGTGCGCGCCGACAGCGCGGACCCGGCCGGCGGGCGTGCCGCTCGTCGCGAGCAATTCAATGATCGCGTCGGCATAGACGCGGACCAGTGCGTTGCCAGCGAGCGCAGCTCGGTGCAGTTCGTTGTCGCCCGCAGCGTTCAGCGCCAGCAGCTCGGCTGCCAGCGCAGGATCGAACTGCCGGTGCGAATGCGCGAGAACGCGGGTTACCCCGGCAGAAATGTCGACCAGCACCGCATCGACGCCGTCGAGCGATGTGCCGGACATCAGACCGATGTAGAGATCGCTCATCGTCCGGCGCCGGCGAACCCGGGTTTACTCGGCGTAGGCCCCCGAGCGCGCGAGGGTGTCGGCGACCTGGAGCTGGGTCTTCACGCTCGCGGCATTCAGCGCGAACTGGGCCTTCGCGGCGGGCGACAATTCGACCGCCTCGGCGGCGCGCGCCATGATCATCGGATCTTCCTGCACGCCATTGATCTTCACCTCGAAGTGCAGGTGCGGGCCGGTGGCCCAGCCCGTCATGCCGACGGCGCCGATGTTCTGGCCCTGCTCCACGTGCATGCCGCGCTTCACGTTGATGCGGCTCATGTGGGCGTAGACGGTCGAGCGCTGCGCGCTGTGCTTGACCTCGACCACGTTGCCGTAGCCGTTCTGCCAGCCGGCGAACTCGACCGTGCCGTCACCGACCGCGCGGATCGCGGTGCCCGTGGGGGCGCCGTAGTCGACGCCCTTGTGCTGCTTCCAGCTGTTCAGGATCGGGTGCATGCGCATGGCAAAGCCCGAGGTCACACGCGAGAACTCCAGCGGGCTGGCGAGGAACGCGCGCTTGCGGCTCTTGCCGTCGAGGCCGTAGTAACCACCCTGGCTCTGCCCATCCTTGAACCAGACGGCGGAGTATGCGCGGCCGTTGTTGACGAACTCGGCCGCGAGCACCCGGCCCGCGCTGGACGAAGCCCAGGTGATCGGTTCGCCATCGGCCGTCAGCGCCTCGTAGACGACCGAGAACGTGTCGCCCTTGCGCAGTTGGCGGTGGAAGTCGACATCGGTGGAGAAGACCTCGGCGAGCTGTGTGGCGATCGTATCGGGGATGCGCGCGTCGTCGGTCGCCGCGAACAACGACGAGCGGATCGTGCCGCCGCCCATGCGGACCTGCGCCGCCAGCGGCGCGGTGGCGACCGTGGCCGTCAACTTGCCGTCGAGACGCTCGACGCGCAGCCGCGTGAAGTGCGTGCTGAATTGGTCGGCGCTGGCCGGCGCGTAGCGCGCGACCAGTTCGGTCAGCTTGCCGGCTTCGTCGGTCTGCACGCGAACCATCTTGCCGCCGCGGCCGGCGAGCACCTGGCGTGCCACGGGATCATTGCGCAGGAATAGCGCGGCCTCCGCGTCGCTGACGTTCAGGCGCTTCAGCAGGCTGTCGGCGGTGTCGGTCGAGCGGGTCAGGTCGGTGCGGTAAAGCTGCAGTTCATGTTCGGCGAGCGCGTCGAGTTGCGCCTGAATGCCGTCAGGAGTGACGCTTTCCGTCACCAGGCGCTGCGGCATGGCTGGGCCGTCGAACCCCATCGACGACACCCCGAAGGCCGTGACGCCGAAGCCCGCCAGCGCCACCATCACGGCCGCCGACAGGCTGCGTGGGTGGGTGGCGACAAAGCGTCGTACCTTCGCAGCGGCAGTGAGCCCCGCGCGATCGAATGATGCTGATGAAATCAATTCTGTCCCGGAGCCCGAACGACTCGTTTTGCGAGTGCGGGCATCGACGGCCCGTACTTCGGTGTGTATCCCTGTGGCCCGGAGGCCTCTACTAGAATCCGTGGCGCCTGACGGGCCTGCGCCATGAGTCGGATTGCATCCACCAAGGTGGCGATCTCAAACCGCCGCGCAGTATAGCGACCCCGACCGGCGGAAATTGCCCGAAAAGACCCGTATGTCCCTGACTTCCACTCAAGCTTCCAAGCCCCTGCACCCGGTGACCGATCGTGTCCGAGAGGCGATGGCGGTCTCGCTGCGCGGCTGCGACGAACTGTTACCGGAAGCCGACTGGTTGGCCAAGCTTGCACGCTCAGAAGCAACCGGCGTGCCATTGCGGATCAAGCTTGGCCTGGATCCGACCGCGCCCGACCTGCACCTCGGCCACACGGTCGTGTTGAACAAGATGCGCCAGTTGCAGGACCTGGGGCACACGGTGATCTTCCTGGTCGGCGATTTCACGTCGATGATCGGCGACCCCTCGGGCCGCAACACGACACGCCCACCGCTCACGCGCGAGCAGATCGAGGCCAACGCCAAGACCTACTTCAACCAGGCCCGGCTGGTGCTCGACGAGAGCAAGACCGAGGTTCGCTACAACTCCGAATGGAGCGACCCGCTCGGCGCGCGCGGCATGATCCAGCTCGCCTCGCGCTACACGGTCGCGCGGATGATGGAGCGCAACGACTTCCACGACCGCTTCAAAGCCGGCACGCCGATCAGCGTGCACGAGTTCCTGTACCCGCTGATGCAGGGCTACGACTCGGTCGCGCTCAAGAGCGACCTCGAGCTCGGCGGCACCGACCAGAAGTTCAACCTGCTCGTCGGCCGCGCGCTGCAGAGCGAATACGGCCAGGAGCCGCAGTGCATCCTGACGATGCCGCTGCTCGAGGGGCTGGACGGCATCGAGAAGATGTCCAAGAGCAAAGGCAACTACATCGCGATCACCGAGGCGCCGAACGACATGTTCGCCAAGCTGCTGTCGATCAGCGACGTGCTGATGTGGAAGTACTTCACGCTGCTCAGCTTCAAGCCTGCGGCAGAGATCGCGGCGTTGAAGCGCGAGGTCGAAGGCGGCCGCAACCCGAAGGACGCGAAGGTGCTGCTCGCCAAGGAGATCACCACCCGCTTCCACAACGCCGCTGCCGCCGAGGCGGCCGAAGCCGACTTCAATCACCGTGCGCGCGGCGGCGTGCCGGATCAGATCGACGCGGTCTCGTTGACAGGGGCACCTCTGGGTATCGGCGCGGTGCTGAAACAGGCTAATCTCGCAGCGTCGACCGGCGAGGCCCTGCGCCTGGTCGACGGCAACGGTGTGCGGGTCGATGGCGCGGTGGTTTCGGACCGCGGCCTGAAGCTTGGCGCCGGGACGTATGTCGTGCAGGTGGGCAAGCGCAAGTTCGCGCGGGTGACCCTGGAGTGATCCATCATGTTTCGGCGAAGCTTTCTGGCGGTGGCGGTGGCGATCTCGATGCTGGCGGTGGCGGCGCATGCCGCGCCGCCACCTCATGAGCAAGGCCGCATCGAGCGGCTGATCCGATTCGTCGAGACGCAGAAGAACATGAAGTTCATCCGCAACGGCAGCGAGTACAGCTGCGCCGACGCGGGCAAGTTCCTGCGCGGCAAGCTCGAATCGATGGGTGCCGAGGTCACGACCGCGCGCGAGTTTATCGAGCGCATCGCGACCAAATCGAGCATGAGCGGCCAGCCGTATCACGTGAAGTTTGCCGACGGCAAGCTGATCCCGGCGGCGCAGTTCCTCGCCGAGGAGCTCAAGCGCATCGAAGCGCACCCGGCCTGAGCACGACCGACGCGCGTGCAGGTCAAGGCCCTTCTCAAACTCTCGATCGCAGCGGCCGTCGCGACCATCGCGATGAAGTCGGCCGCGTGGTGGGTGACCGATTCGGTCGGCCTGCTGTCGGACGCGATGGAGTCGTTCGTGAACCTTGCGTCCGCATTGTTCGCGATCGCGATGGTGACGATCGCGCAGCGCCCGGCCGATGACGACCACCCGTTCGGCCACACCAAGGCAGAGTACTTCTCGAGCGGCTTCGAAGGCCTGCTGATCGTCGGCGCCGCGGCCGGGATCATCTGGGCTGCGGCGCATCGTTTCGCCGATCCACAACCGCTGCAATCGCTGGGCTGGGGCCTCACGCTCGCGATCGTCAGCTCGGCACTGAACTGGCTGCTCGCGTCGCGCATGATGGCCGCGTCGCGCGAGCACCGTTCGATCGTGCTGGAGGCCGACGCGCGCCATCTGTACACCGATGTGTGGACCTCGGCCGGTGTCGTCGTCGGGCTCGTCGCGATCCATTTCACCGGGTGGCTGTGGCTCGACCCGCTGCTCGCGATCGCCGTGGCGCTGAACATCCTGCGCGAAGGCGCGCACCTCGCCTGGCGGTCTGTCGATGGCCTGATGGACAGTGCCGTCGAACCCGAGGTGCGCGAGCAGATCGACCGCACGCTCGCGCAGTTCGAGCATCGCACGATCCGCTTCGATCACCTGGTGACGCGCCGCGCCGGCCAGCGCCGTTTTCTCGACGTGCACATGCACATGCCTGCCGGCTGGACGCTGGGCCGCGCGGCGGCGTTGCGCACGACCGTCGAGCAGGCGCTGATGAGCGAGGTGCCGGGCCTGAGGGCCTCGATCCAACTGCTGCCCTCGGACGTCGAGGCGCATTTCAACGACGTGGCGGACACGCCTTGATCGCGCTCGTCCAACGCGTTTCGCGCGCATCGGTGAGCGTCGCCGGCGCGGTGGTCGGTGAGATCGCGCAAGGCCTGCTCGTGTTCGCGTGCGCCGAGCCGGCGGACACCGAGGCCATCGCCGACAAGCTCGTCGCCAAGCTGCTGAAACTGCGCATCTTCTCGGACGACGCCGGCAAGATGAATCGCAGCCTCAGTGATATGCAGGGCGGTCTGTTGATCGTCAGCCAGTTCACCCTCGCGGCCGACGTGTCGGGCGGCAACCGGCCGAGCTTCACCGGCGCGGCGCCACCCGAGCTCGGCCGCACGCTCTACGAGCGGCTGCTCGCCACGGCGCGCGCGCTGCACCCGGTCGTCGCGTGCGGCGAGTTCGGTGCCGACATGCAGGTCAGCCTCGTCAACGACGGACCGGTGACGATCCCGATCACGCTGCGCGGCTGAGCCGGCGCGTGTATTGATGCCGGCCGATGTGGCGCGCCGGCCCCAGTCGTGACCAACATGCATCGGATCGATCGATCGCCGCTGGCGTGACACGTTCGCCGCTGCCAAAGTCCGCGATCTCTCGACCGACAACAACAGGAAATCGCACCCATGAAAGCGTATACCGCAGAGTTTTTTGGAACCTTCTGGCTCGTTCTCGGCGGCTGCGGCAGTGCCGTGCTCGCGGCGGCGTTCCCCGGTGTCGGCATCGGCCTGACGGGCGTGTCGATCGCCTTCGGCCTCACGGTGCTGACGATGGCCTATTCGATCGGCCATGTGTCCGGCTGCCACCTGAACCCGGCCGTGTCGATCGGCCTGTGGATCGGCGGGCGCTTCGAGGCCGCCAAGCTGCTGCCGTACATCGTCTCGCAGGTGCTGGGCGGCATCGCCGGTGCCGCGGTGTTGTACCTGATCGCGAGCGGCAAGGTCGGCTTCGATGTGTCGGCCGGTTTCGCGTCGAACGGTTTCGGTGACCACTCGCCGGGCAAGTACTCGATGCTCGCGGCGCTGGTCTGCGAGGTCGTGATGACGATGATGTTCCTGATCATCATCCTGGGTTCCACCGACAAGCGCGCACCGCAGGGTTTTGCGCCGATCGCGATCGGCCTGGGGTTAACCCGGATATTTCACCTACCCCCGTAGAAGCGAGGACGGCATTGCCCGTTGGATGC
>JBDTVC010000004.1:0-47921 GCA_040007475.1 Burkholderiales bacterium | reverse complement strand
AAGTAGATGCCGAACGACGCGTTCGAGATGCTCTGCGTCAGCACCGACAGCATGATCAGGCCGGGCACGATGAACGCGCCGTAGCTCACGTCGCCGATCTGCTGGATGCGCGAGCCGATCGCCGAGCCGAACACGACGAAGTACAGCGCGGTCGAGAGCACCGGCGAGATGATGCTCTGCGTCACGGTGCGCCAGGTGCGCGCCATCTCGAAGCGGTAGATCGCACGGATCGCGGGGATGTTCACTTCGACTCCTCGACCAGGTGGACAAAGATGTCCTCGAGCGAACTCTGCGTCGTGTGCAGGTCCTTCAGCCCGATGCCGGCGTGCTGCAGATCGTCGAGCAGCGCGGCAATCGCGCCGTGCGAGGCGCGCGGATCGTAGGTGTAGGCCAGCTCGTCGCCAGACGGGCTCAGCACCAGCGCATGCGCCGCCAGTTGCGCGGGCACCTGCGCGAGCGGCTGCTGCAACTGCAGCGTGAGCTGCTTCTTGCCGAGTTTGTGCATCAGCGTGACCTTGTCCTCGACGAGGATGATGCGGCCCTGGTTGATCACGCCGACGCGGTCGGCCATGTCCTCGGCCTCCTCGATGTAGTGCGTGGTCAGCACGATCGTCACGCCGGACTCGCGCAGCGCGCGCACCATCGCCCACATGTCCTTGCGCAGCGCGACATCGACGCCGGCCGTCGGCTCGTCGAGAAACAGCAGGCGCGGCTCGTGCGACAAGGCCTTCGCGATCATCACGCGCCGCTTCATGCCGCCGGACAGCGCCATGATCCGGCTGTCCTTCTTGTCCCACAGCGACAGGTCGCGCAAGACCTTCTCGATGTGCGCCGGATCGGGTTGCTTGCCGAACAGCCCGCGGCTGAACGACACGGTGTTCCACACCGACTCGAACGCGTCGGTGGTCAGCTCCTGCGGCACGAGGCCGATCATCGAGCGCGCCGCGCGGTAGTCGGTGACGATGTCGTGCCCCGCCACAGTGACGCGGCCTTCGTCGAGCCTGACGATGCCGCAGATCAGGCCGATCAGCGTCGTCTTGCCGGCACCGTTGGGGCCGAGCAGCGCGAAGATCTCGCCCTGGCGGATCTCGAGGTCGACACGCTGCAGCGCACGAAAGCCCGAGGCGTAGGTCTTCGCGACGCCCGCGACTGAAACGATGGCCGTCATCGGATCAGGCCGCCGCCCGCTGGCCGGGCAGCCCGAGGCGCTCGACCGAGAGGTACTGCTGGCGATAGAGCTCGAACGGCACCGTGTCGGCCGCCTCGATGCGGCGCTGTTCGTCGACCGACTCCTGCGCGAGCCGGGTGAAGCGGTTGTGGAGCTGGTCCGAATACGGCAACGCGAGCAGTGCCGCCTTGGTCTGCTTCGATTGCGCGCGCGTGAACGCGACGTAGGCGCTGTCGAAGTCGCTCGTCATCGTGGCCAGCACGCGGGCTGACGGCGCCAGGTCGGGGTTGTCGACGACCGCCCAGGCGTGCCGCAATGCGTCGCGGTGCTTGCGGCCGCCGTCGAGCGCGTCGAGCCTCTCGGCAATCGGCTCGCAGTCGCGCAGCAGCTGCGCGCTCCAGTCGCCCAGGCTCAACTTGCTCGCGCCGCGCTCAAGCATCAAGCCGGGCTCGCGGCCGCGTGCGGCGGCGCGCTGCTGATTGCGCGCGAGCGCGGCAATCTCGGCCGGCGTGTCGGGCGGGCTGTCGCTCAGCAGGCAGTGCATCAGGAACACGTCGAGGAAGTTCATGGTGGCCGCAGAGATACCGATGGGCTCGAACGGGTCGAGGTCCATGCAACGCACCTCCACGTACTCGACGCCGCGCTCGCGCAGCGCATGCAGCGGGCGCTCGCCGGGGAGGATCACGCGCTTCGGGCGGATCGTGCCGTAGAACTCGTTCTCGATCTGCAGCAGGCTGGTCGCGAGCTGGTTGTACTCGCCGCCCGGGTTTCGGATGCCGACCGCCTCGTAGGCCGGGTAGGGCCGCGTCAGCGCGTCCTGCAGCGAGGCGCCGTAGCTGTCCAGGCCGTTGTAGCTGACTGCGAGCGAAGCCTGCGCGTCGCTCTGGTAGCCCAGCCGCCCCATGCGCAGCGAGGTGCCGTGTGGCATGTACAGCGTCTGGCCCTTCAGCGCCTGCAGCCCATGCTCGCGGCCCGCGACGAAGCTCGAACACAGGGCTGGCGAGGCGCCGAACAGGTACAGCAGCAGGAACGAATGGCGCCTGAAGTTGCGGATCAGGCCGAAGTATTCGTCCGTGTTCACGCCGGGCATCGACCAGTTGTAGTGGATGCCCGAGATCGTCTGCATGCGCCGCCCGTAGCGGTGCCCCAGCCCCATGCGGTAGACGCTCTTCGCGCGGCCGACGTTCGAGGTGCCGTAGTGCCCGAGCGGGATCGTCTCGTCGGGAGGCAGCCCGCAGGGCATGCTCGAGACCCACAGCATCTCGTCGCCGCCGGCTTCGAGCACGCGGTAGGCGAACTGGTGGATCTGCGTCAGCTCGTCCACGCACGCCTGCGCACTCGCGTGCACGCCGGTCACGAACTCGAGCTGCGACTCGCTGAAATCGGTGGTGATGCGCGAGTGCGTCAGCGCCGAGCCCATCGCCGCCGGGTGCGGCGTGAGCGCGAGCCCGCCATCTGGCAGCGCGCGCAGGCTTTCCTTCTCGACGCCGCGGCGGATGCCGGCAAGGCGCGTCACGGTGAGCCTGTTCAGGCGCTCGTTCAGACCGCTACTCATGCGGCGTCTCCTTGAATCTCTTCTCCGGGGCGCACAGTACCAGAGCTTGGCGGCCCGTGCCCGCGGACGGCTTATGCGCTTTTCTGCTACGCCGTGAGTGGCAGCGGCCCCATCGGCAGCGACGGGGAGCTCCACAGGATCTCGTCGCCCCCGCTGGCCATCAGCAGCGCCAGCTTCGCGACCATCGCCCGCAGCGCGATGACCTCGGCCGTGCTCCAGCGCCGGATCGTGTCGGTCTGCTCGCAGCAGACCATGCCGTAGGCGCGGCCGTTGACCATGAACGCCGCGTCGAGCAGCGAACGCACGTGGTTCGCCACGAGGTAGCTCTCGCGCATCGGCTCCAGGGCCGGGTCGGCCATGGCATCGACGCTCACGAACATGCCGTTGTGCACCAGCGCGTCGAAGTAGTCGCGGTACTCGCGCTCGTGCAGCTGGGCAGGCAACGTGTCGAGCGCCCCGCCCTCGCGCTTGGACGCGAAGCACAGCAGCTTCAGGTCGCCGGGCACGCCATCGAAGCGCCACAGGCTCACCCGCGAGCAGCGCAGCCGCGCGAAGATCAGGTCGATGACCGCGGAGCGGGCGTCGTCGCGGGCCATCTTGCCCGCATAGAACGCGCCGCTGATCTCTTGCAGCCGGGACAGCTCTGCGGAGGGTCGTGCCATGGCCCGAGTATGTCGGCAATCCGGCGCCGGCTCAATCGGCAGGCGTGGGGGTCGGCGGTGGCAACTGCGCGCATTCCGAGAAGACCCGCACGCTGCAGCGTGCGCAGATACGGCGATCCAGCCGATCGAAGATCGTCCCGATCGCGATGCGCTTGGTCGCGAAGATGTGGTCGCGGCCCAGCTCGGCCGTGTAGCCGACGTGGTCCCACAGCTCGAGCACCGACGGGCGTGGGCGGTGGAAGTACAGGTCGCCGCCCTCGGCGCGGCGCGCGAGCAGCTCGTCGCGCCACAGCTCGGCCGCCGGCAGATCGATGAAGTTCATGCTCTTGGCCATGACCAGCAGGTGCCGCGCATGGCCCGGCTCGCTGCGCAGCTCGCGCAGGTGGTCGGCCACGTGCGGCACGGCGCCGAAGTAGACCTCGCCTTCCATGCGGATCATCTTCAGTTGCGGGCACTCGGGCAGCGGTGCGGGCACGTCGGGGCGCACGACGAACGGGCGCTCGTGTGACGTCGTGTCGAAGCCCATCACCCGCATGTGCGGCCGCGAGGTGCGGTGCAGGTAACTGACCAGTGACAGGATCGTGCCGAGCAGGATCGCGATCTCGATGCGGATCGTCACCGTCGCGAGTGCAGTCACCGCAGCGATCGTGAAGTCCGCCCGGCTGTGGCGCAGCAACCTGCGCCAACCAGCGACATCAGCCAACCCCCACGCGACGACGATCAGCAGCGCCGCGATCGCCGGCAGCGGGATCAGCGCCAGCAGCGACGACGTGAACGCGAGCAGCGCGAGCAGCCAGATCGACGAGAACACCGCCGCAAGCGGCGTGCGTGCACCGGCCTCCAGGTTCGGCATCGACCGGTTCAGCGAGCCGCAGGACACGTACGACGAGAAGAAGCCTCCGACGATGTTCGACAGGCCCTGGCCGCGGAACTCGCGGTTCGCATCGATCGCCTGGCCCGACTTCGCGGCCACCGCCTTCGCGATCGAGATCGATTGACCGAGCGCGACGATGGTCAGCGCGAACGCGATCGAGAGCAGGTCGGACAGGCTCCGCAGCTCCACCGCCGGCCAGCGAAAGCGCGGCCAGATCGGCGGGATGCTGCCGACCACCGCGACCGTGCCCCAGCGCGGCCACGGCGACGCGGCGTTGAGCAACGCGGCGAGCGCCGTGCCGGCCACCAGCGCGATCAGCATGCCGGGCCAGCGCGGTGCGAATCGTCGCAGCACGAGCACGATGACGAGCACGGCGGCGCCCACTAGCAAGGCGGCCGGATTCATGTGCGTCAGGCCGTCGGCCAGATGCACCAGCAGCACGCCGGTGCCATGCGACGCCGGCGCCGCGAGGCCCATCAGATCGATCAACGCGTGCAGCACGATCAGCAGCGCCGCGCCGGTCATGAAGCCGCGCAGCGCCGAGGGCGAGATGAAGTTCGCGATCGAACCGAGCCGAAGCGCACCGATCAGCCACTGCATCACGCCGACCATCACCGTGACGGCGAGCGCGAGCTGGATGTAGGCCGGCGAGCCGACGGCGGCGAGCGGCGCCAGCGTGGCGAACAGCGCGAGCGAGTTCGCGTTCGTCGGCCCCGAGACCACCTGCCAGCTCGAGCCGAACAACGCCGCGATCACGCACGGCACGATCGCGGTGTAGAGCCCGTACTCGGGCGGCAGGCCGGCGAGCGAGGCGAACGCGAAGCCCTGCGGCAGCACCAGCAGCGCGCCGAGGATGCCGGCGACGGCGTCGGCGCGCAGTGTCGATGCGTCGACCCACCGCACCCACGGGCCGAACAGCCTCGTCGTGAACTCTTTCAGCATGGGCGGAGATTGTGCGGCCTGCGCACGCCGGGACTACGATGCGCGCACCCCGTCAGCTCCTCGCGCAGCGCCATGACCCTCCCGACCCATGCCCGCATCGTCATCGTCGGCGGCGGCATCGCCGGCTGCTCGACCGCGTACCACCTGAGCCTGATGGGCGAGACCGACGTGCTGCTGCTCGAACAGGGCAAGCTCACCTGCGGCACGACCTGGCACGCTGCCGGCCTGGTCGGCCAGATGCGCCCGAACCGCAACATGACGCAGATGAGCCAATACGGCATCGAGCTGTACGCGAAGCTCGAAGCCGAGACCGGCCTCGCGACCGGCTGGAAGGCGTGCGGCAGCGTCAACGTGGCCGCATCGCCCGAGCGCATGAAGGTGTTGCGCAAGCAGGCGGCGCTGGCGCGCAGCTTCGGTGTCGAGGTGGAAGTGATCGATGCCCAGCGCGCCGGCGATCTCTACCCGCTGCTGCGCACCGACGACCTGCACGGCGGCTTGTGGATCCCCGGCGACGGCAAGGCGAATCCGGCGGATCTGACGATGTCGCTCGCGAAGGGCGCGCGCAACCGCGGCGTGAAGATCGTCGAGGACATCGAGGTGACGGGCGTGCTGACGAAGCATGGGCAGGTCACCGGCGTGCGCACGGCGCAGGGCGACGTCGGCTGCGAGATCCTCGTCAACTGCGCCGGCCAGTGGGCGCGCCAGTTCGGGCGGCTCGCCGGCGTGAACGTGCCGCTGTATTCGGCCGAACACTTCTACATCGTCACCGACCGCATCGAAGGCGTGCACCCGATGCTGCCGGTGATGCGCGACCCGGATGGGCGGGTCTACTACAAGGAAGAGGTCGGCGGCCTCGTGATGGGTGGCTTCGAGCCGAAGGCCAAGCCGTGGGCGATGGACCCGATCCCGAGCAGCTTCCAGTTCCAGTTGCTCGGCGAGGACTGGGAGCAGTTCGAGCCGCTGATGCTGAACGCGATCCACCGCACGCCGTGCCTGGAGACGGCGAAGGTGAAGATGCTGCTGAACGGGCCGGAGAGCTTCACGCCCGACGGCAACTTCATCCTCGGCGAGGCGCCGGAGCTGCGCCGCTACTTCGTCGCCGCCGGCTTCAACTCCGCCGGCATCGCCAACTCCGGCGGCGCGGGGCGGCTGATTGCCGAGTGGATCATCGGCGGCGAGGCGCCGCGCGATCTGTGGGACGTGGACATCCGCCGCTTCGGCCCCTTCATGGCCAACCGCCGGCTTCTCTCCGAGCGCACCGGCGAAACGCTGGGCCTGCACTACGCGATGCGCTGGCCGCGCCAGGAGCTGGCCACCGCGCGCCCGCTGCGCACATCGGCGCTGTACGACCAGCTCGCCGCGCGCGGTGCGGTGTTCGGCGCCAAGAACGGCTGGGAGCGCGCCAACGTCTTCCAGCCGATCGGCGCGCCCGACGCCGCGCACGGCCTCGGCCGCCCCGAATGGCTAGCCTGGGTGATCGCCGAGCAGCGTGCGACGCGCGAGACCGTCGCGCTCTACGACCAGACCTCGTTTTCCAAGCTGCTCCTGCAAGGGCGCGACGCCCTTGAGGTGCTGCAGCGGCTGTGCGCGAACGAGATCGACATCGCGATCGACCGGATGGTCTACACGGCGATGCTGAACGAGCGCGGCGGCTTCGAAAGCGATCTCACGGTGATCCGCATCGCTGCCGATCGCTTTCTGATCGTCACCGGCGTGGCGCAGACGACGCGTGACATGGACTGGATCGCACGCCACATCGCACCGGACGAGCACGCCGTTCTCACCGACGTGAGCGCGATGACCGCGGTGCTGTCGCTGATGGGCCCGAACGCACGCGAACTGCTCGCGCGTGTCAGCCCCGACGATCTCTCGCCCGAATCGCTGAAGTTCTCGCACACGCGCGAGATCGACGTCGGATTCGCCCGCGTGCGCGCCGCGCGCATGAGCTACGTCGGCGGGCCGGGCTTCGAGCTGTACGTGCCGGTCGAGATGGCACGCCATGTGTACCTCGCGCTGATGGACGCCGGCCGATCGCTGGGCATCACGAACGCCGGCTACTACGCGCTCGATGCGCTGCGCATCGAGGCGGGCCGCCGCGCGTGGGGCGCCGAACTCGGGCCGGACGAGACACCGTTCGAGGCCGGGCTCATGCTCGCCGTCAAGCTCGACAAGCCCGCCGACTTCATCGGCAGGGCCGCGTTGCTCGAGCGCCGCGGCCTGCCGCTGCGCAAGAAGCTCGTCACCATCGTGCTCGATTCGCCCGAACCATACGCGTGGGGCGGCGAGGCCCTGCTGGTCGACGGCCAGCCCGTGGGTGAGCTCGCCTCCGTCGGCTGGAGCCCGAAGGCGAATGCCTGCGTCGCCCTCGCCTACGTGCGCGGAGATGCGGCGCGGCATGTGCACGCCGGCACCGCCGTGGCGATCGACCTGTGGGGCGACGCGATCCCGGCCTCCGCCTGGGACGTGTGGCCGCCGAAGGGCTAAACCCGCCCTGTCACCGTACGGCGTGGCGATCGGCTCACCGCGGTGAAGCCAGCGGTCGCAAGGTCACGGCCACCTTGCGCTCGGCACCGGCCACGACACCCGCCCGCGTGCGTGCAGGGTGCGCGAGCCACAGCATCAACACCGCGATCAGCACCGGCACGTTCTTCACCAGCGGCGCGCAGTGGTCCAGCGTCAGCTCGGGCATGTTGAACGCCGCGGTGAGCCCGTAGCCGAGCACGGCGCCACACTGCACCGCGTACAGCCACGGCGAAGGCCGCATGAGCGTCAGCGTGCCCAGCGTGAGGTTCAGTGCGCACGACACGACCAGCGCGGCGATGCCCATGCGCCCCTCGAACCCGCAGCGCGCCAGCAGGTGCAGCACGCCCGATTGCGACGGCAGCAGCGCGCTGATCAGCGCGGTGTAGATCCACATGAACGCGAGTGCGCCGCGCATCGCCCACGCCACCGGCGGGCTGATCGAGACGCGCAGGTCGATGAGCGGCGCGGGCCGCGTGACGGCCAGGCCGTGCGCCAGCGTGCTCGGCTCGCGGCCGAGCAACTCGGGCAACCGGTTCTCGCGCGGCACGCTCCCGCGCTCGAGCATGCGCAAGGTGTCACGGCTGAAGACCTTCTGCGGCAGCGCCTCGGCGGCGAGCGCCGTGAGCTTCATCAGCACCATCGGCAGCCGCAGCCACACCGCGTCGCCCAGGCCCTGCGCGTGACGGTACGCCGCGAGCATCTGCCGGTAGCCGAGCGTTGCCGGGCCGCCCAGCTCGTACGTGCCCCTGATCGGCTCGTGCTGCTCGATCAGCCGCACCATCGCCTCGGCCAACTCGAACACGTGCAGCGGCCGCACCGGCTGCATGCCGAGCCCCGGCAGGCTGATGACGGGCAGGCTCGCCAGCGTGGCGAACAAGCGCGCGCTCTGGCTGCGCGGGCCGTAGACGAGCGACGGCCGCAGCACCGCGGCGTCGATCGGCAACGTGGCCAGCGCATCGTCGGCGCGCAGCTTGCTGTGCAGGTAGGGCGTGGCCAGGCTCTGCGGATCGCCGTCGACGCCGAGCGCAGACACCTGCAGCACGCGTCGCACACCGGCCGCCGCAGCGCCGCGGAACAGCTCGATCGGCCCGTGGGCATGCACACGCTCGAAGCTCTGGCCGTGCGCGGGGATCAGGATGCCGACGCAGTTCACCACCACCTCGACGCGCTGTTCGGTCAGGCACCGAGCCCACGCTGCGGGCGCGACCGGCGCCATGTAGTCGACATGCATCGTGCGCGTGCCGTCGACCACACCGCGCGCACCTTCGATCACCTGATGCCCGCGCGAGCGCAGCGCATTCACCACGGCCGCACCCACGCAGCCGGTGGCACCACAGACCAGGACTCTCATGACGTTCTTCCAGGGTCGTTCGATTCGGCAACGCTGCACGCGCCGCCACTGCACTCGCGCATCGCGCGGGCCATGCGCCGTGCGCGCTGCGCGCGAATCGCATCGATCAGCGGCGCGGCCGCGGCCGAGATGCGCCGCCGGTGCCGCGCGAACACGCGGTAGCCGGCGTCGAACAGGGGTCGCAACGGCGCCCAGCCGGTCGGCCGCATGACCCAGCCGAGGCCGGCCGCGGCGTAGGCCAGGCGCAGCACCTCGACGCCGCGGATCACGGTGCCGTCGGGCCGGATGCCGTGGATCTCCGCGTCCACCGCGGCCAGCGTCACGCCGTACGGCGCGGCGTCGAAGCCGGGCTGCGAGATGTCGACGAAGCACAGACGACCATCGGTGCAGCGCTCGCGCAGGTGATCCATCTCGAGCGAACAGACCGGGCACTGCGCGTCGTACAGCAGTGTCAGCGGGTAGGTGGCAGGCATCGTTTCTCTCCCGTCATTTCTGCGTGAGCAGCTTCTTGATCCTTGCGCCGAGCTTGAGCACCTTGGTCAGCGTCGCGGTGTCGAGCTTGAGCATCTCGTCGCTCCAGGCGGTCAGCGTCTCCAGCAGCTCAAGCGTCTCGCGCATGCGCGCACGCGCTTCGGCCGGCTCCTTGGTGATCGACGGTTCGGCGAGCAGACCGCGCAGCACCTCGACCGTCGGTGCGATCTCGCGCCGCTGGCGCTCGCGCACGATGGTGCGCAGGAGCTCCCAGACCTGCGTCGAGGTCTCGAAGTGATCGCGCCGGTCGTCGGCGAGGTGAACTAGCTTGATCAGGTTCCAGCCCTGCAGCTCGCGGATGCTGTTGCTGACGTTGGAACGCGCCACCACCAGCGTGTCGGCGATCTCCTCGGCGTGCATCGGCCGGCCGGTGATGTAGAGCAGTGCGTGGATCTGCGCGACGGTGCGGTTCACACCCCAGCGGGTGCCCATTTCACCCCAGTGCAGGACGAAGCGCGAGAGGTTTGGCGAGAGGTCCATGGCGCCATCGTGAACCCGCCTGTAATTTCTGTCAATACAGAAATAGAAGATTTTTCCCGGCGGCCTTGTGCCGCACTCCGCGGCGCTGGCTCAGCAGGCGTGGCCGCGGCGATGCAGGTTGTCGGCGAGGATCAGCGCGGCTTCGAGCGTGAACGCACCGGCGTGCAGCCGCTCGCGCAGCGCGTCGACGCTGAGCAGCTCGAAGCCAGCCACTTCGCCATCCTGGTTCTGCGGCACGAGCTGCGCGGGGATGGCCGCCTCGTGGATGTGAACGTGCTCGATCATGTAGCCCGTGCTCACCGGCCGGCGCACGGCGAGCCGGCCGCACGCGGCCACGTCGCGCAGCGCGTCGACATGCAGGCCGGCCTCCTCCCAGGTCTCGCGCGCCAGCGTGGCGGCGAGCGATTCGTCGGCCGAGACGAGCCCGCCCATCAGCGTGTCCCACTGGCCCGGGTCGGTCGGCTTGTCGAACGCACGCTGCTGTACCCACATGCCGCCTTGCTCGGCCCAGCCGACGAGATGGACGGCGTGCGTCGTGATCCCGAGCGGGCGCACCGCGGCGCGCTCGATCAGGCCGACGGTTGATCCGGCCGCATCGTCCACGCGCAGCAACTCGTTGCGCCAGGATGATGCCAGGCCTTCCGCGCGGAGCCACTCGGCGACGCGCGCAAACGCCGCATCCAGCGCTGTGCCGGCGACGCACCAGCCTTCGCCGTGACGAACCAGCGGCAGCCCCGCCGCGACCATGCGCTGTGCGAGCGCCGGCTCGATCGAACCGATCGCCGATTCGCCAGCACCCGCGCACAACGCAACGCGCGGCGCCGCAGGTGCCTGATCGGCGCGTGCCTGCAGGCCCTGCAACCACGCGCTCATCAAGCGTGCGCCTTCAGCAGCGCGAGCAGGCCCGCTTCGTCGAGCACCGCCAACTCGAGCTCGCGCGCCTTGTCGAGCTTGCTGCCCGCCTCCTCGCCCGCCACGACGAAGTGCGTCTTCTTCGACACCGAGCCGCTGACCTTGCCGCCCGCGGCTTCGATCAGGTCCTTGGCCGCATCGCGCGACAGCGTCGGCAGCGTGCCGGTGAGCACGAAGGTCTTGCCGGCGAGCGGTTTCGGTGCGGCATCGACCGCGGCGCCTTCGTGCTCATCCCAGTGCACGCCAGCCGCACGCAGCTGTTCGACGACCTCGACGTTGTGCGCCTGGTCGAAGAAGGTGCGCACGCTCAGCGCGACGATCGGCCCGACGTCGCCCACCTCGAGCAGCTGCTCGACGCTCGCAGCCATCAGGCGGTCGATGCTGCCGAAGTGCTTCGCCAGGTCCTTGGCCGTCGTCTCGCCGACGTGGCGGATGCCCAGCCCGTAGAGAAAGCGCGCAAAGGTCGTGCGCTTGCTCGATTCGAACGCCGCCAGCAGGTTGACCGCGCTCTTCTCGCCCATGCGGTCGAGCGCGGTGAGTTGGGTCAGCCCGAGCGTGTAGAGCTCGGGCAGCGTGCGGATCAGGCCGCCGTCGACGAGCTGGTCGACGAGCTTGTCGCCCAGGCCCTCGATGTCGAGCGCGCGCCGTTGCGCGTAGTGCAGCAGCGCCTGCTTGCGCTGCGCCGGGCAGAACAGGCCGCCCGAGCAGCGGTGGTCCATGCCATCGCGCTCGCGCACGACACGGCTACCGCACACCGGGCAGGTGCGCGGCATGCGGAAGTTCGGCACGTAGTGATCGCGCGCGAGCTGATCCACCCGCGGCACGACGCCGACGACCTCCGGGATCACATCGCCAGCGCGCCGAACGATCACCGTGTCGCCGACCCGAACGCGCTTGCGGCGCAGCTCGAACAGGTTGTGCAACGTCGCGTTGCTCACCGTGGTGCCGCCGACGAACACGGGCTCGAGCTTGGCCACTGGCGTGAGCTTGCCGGTGCGGCCGACCTGGATGTCGATCGAGTTCAGACGTGTCATCTGCTCTTGCGCCGGGTATTTGTGTGCCACGGCCCAACGCGGTTCGCGCGACTTGAAGCCGAGCTGCTGTTGCAGTGCGCGGTCGTTCACCTTGTAGACGACGCCGTCGATGTCGAACGGCAACTCGTCGCGTTCGGCCGCGATGCCCGCGTGAAATGCCGCCAGCGCATCGCCGCCCTGCACCACCCTGCGCTTGTCGTCGACGGGGAAACCCAGCAACTTGAGCGCGTCGAGCAGGCCCGAATGCGTGGCCGGTACGTCCCAGCCCTGCACGTCGCCCAGCCCATAGGCGAAGAAGCTGAGCGGTCGCTGCTTCGCGATGCTGGCATCGAGTTGACGCACGATGCCCGCAGCGGCATTGCGCGGGTTCACGAAGGTCTTGGCACCGGCCTCGCGCTGGCGTTCGTTCAACGCGTCGAAATCGGCACGGCGCATGAAGACCTCGCCGCGCACTTCGAGCACGGCCGCACGGGTTTTCAGGCGCCGCGGAATGCTCTCGATCGTGCTCACCGTGTGCGTCACGTCCTCGCCCGTCTCGCCGTCGCCACGCGTGGCAGCCTGCTTCAGCACACCAGCCTCGTAGTGAAGATTGATGGCAAGACCGTCGAACTTGAGCTCGGCAGCGTAGACCACCGGCGGCGCGTCGGGCGGCAGCTTCAGCGCGTTGCGCACCGCCGTGTCGAAGGCGAGTGCGCCGGCCGCGGTCGTGTCGGTCTCGGTCTTGATCGACAGCATCGGCACCGTGTGCCGCACGGGAGCCAGGCCTTCGCGGACCGCGCCGATCACGCGCTGCGTCGGCGAGTCGGGCGTGAGCAGTTCGGGGTGTGCGGCCTCGATCGCCTGCAGTTCCCGGAACAGCCGGTCGTATTCGGCATCGGGAATCTGCGGATCGTCGAGAACGTAGTAGCGATGCGCCTCGCGTTGCAGTTGCTCGCGCAGCTCGGCGGCGCGCGCTGCAGGGGCCGACGCCGTGGCCATGCTCAGCTGAACAAGCGCCGCGCTGCCGCCGACCCCGCGGCGAAATCGCGGCCTTCGAGTGCCGCGTAGAGCTGGCCGAGTTCGCCGCCGATCGCCGCGAACCCCTCGGCACTCAGGGGCTGACCGTTGTCGTCGACGATGCTCGCGTCCATGCCCAGCGACAGCGCCTGCGCACTCGCCTGCCAGGCGGCGAAGGGCTGCGCCGATGGCTCGGTCTGCGGCACGTCGAAGCTCAATGTCGCGTCGCGCACAGACGAGAGGTTGGGGTCGTCGGCGAGCGCGGCCTGCGAGTCGAACGTGAGCGTCAGCACCGGCGGTGCGCCCTCCTCGGCCGACGGCAGCACCAGCCGCCCCGGCACCACGCCGGGCACGAAGCCGTGGCGCCCCGCATGCTGCTGGATGTAGCCCACGCTCCACGCCGCCTCGCGCGCCTGCAGGTGCACGGCCAGCTGCGCATCGTGCTCGCTCGCGAAGTTGTCGAGCTCGCGGGCGGTCGCCACCGCTTCGAGCATGTCCGGGAAATCGGCCATCGCACCGATGCCGTCTGCGAAGAGCTGGATCTTCTGCACGAACTCCGAGAATTCGATCTCGTTGAGTGCGCCGCTGCGGTTGGCGAGCAGCACACCGGCCTGGAACTCGCCATAGTGCTGGCTCGCGGACGGCAACTCCCACTCGCCGGTCTCGGTGTTGAGGCCTTCGATCAGGAAGGGCTTGCCGCCGGCGCGCCGCGTGGGCGGCAGATGCGTGAGCGCCATCGAGCCGCCGATCGGCGCCTCGAGCGTGAGCGTGGCGATCGAATCGATCAGGGCATCGAGGCGCTGCACGATGCGCCGGTTCGCGCGGCGCTCGGGCACGACGTCGGGCAGCGCTCCGGGGTCGACGGCCTCGCCGTCCACCGCATCCATCACCGGCTCGCGCTGCTCGGTCGGCGTGGGCTGCATCGCAGCGCGCTTCGGGCCGGCCTTGCGCGCGGCCCACGCGCCTTGCGCGACGATGCCGGCGAGCACGACACCACCCAATGAGGCCAGGGCAATCGTCAAGGTGCTCATCGTGTGGCCTGCAGGGTCACGCGGCTTCGGCGAGGCTCACGGCCGCGTCCATGTCGACCGTCACGATGCGCGAGACGCCCTGCTCCTGCATCGTCACGCCGATCAGTTGCTCGGCCATCTCCATCGCGATCTTGTTGTGGCTGATGAACAGGAACTGCGTGCTCGTGGCCATCGCCTTCACGAGCTTGGCGTAGCGTTCGGTGTTGGCGTCGTCCAGCGGCGCGTCCACCTCGTCCAGCAGGCAGAACGGCGCGGGGTTGAGCTGGAAGATCGCGAACACCAGCGCGATCGCGGTCAGTGCCTTTTCGCCGCCCGACAGCAGGTGGATCGTGCTGTTCTTCTTGCCTGGCGGTTGCGCCATCACCTGCACGCCGGCATCGAGGATCTCGTCGCCGGTCATCACCAGCTTGGCGTTGCCGCCGCCGAACAGCTCGGGGAACATGCGGCCGAAGTGCGTGTTGACCTGGTCGAAGGTGCTGGCCAGCAGATCGCGGGTTTCGAGGTCGATCTTGTGGATCGCGTCTTCGAGCGTGGTCATCGCCTCGATCAGGTCGGCGTTCTGCGCATCGAGGAAGGTCTTGCGCTCGCGCGATGCGGTGAGCTCGTCGAGCGCCGCGAGGTTGACCGCGCCGAGTGCGTTGATCTCGCGGTTGATGCGGTCGATCTCGCCTTGCAGGCCGGTCAGCTTGACGTTGTCGGCCTCGATGCCGGCCGAGAGCGCCTCGAAGTCGACGGCCGCGGCGACCAGCTGATCGAGGTACTGCGCACCGCCCAGTTGCGCCGCCTGCTCTTCGAGTTGCAGTTTGGTGATGCGGTCGCGCAGCGGCTGCAGGCTCTGCTCGTGCTGCAGGCGCTGTTCGTCTTTGCTTCGCAGGCGCTGCGTCAGGTCGTCGTATTCGCTGCGCTTGGCACCGAGCGCGGCCTCGCGTTCGAGCTTGAGCGCGAGCGCGGTCTGCAGGCCGGCCTGCGCGGCGACGTCGGTCAGGCGCTCGAGTTCCTCTCGCGCCTGCGCATGGGATTGCTCGTGACCGGCGAGCTGCTGCACCGCGGTCTCGATGCCACGCTGCAACTCACCGCGGCGCGCGGCCAGGGCACGCGAACCGAACTGCGCCTCCTGCGCCTGGCGCTCCAGCGCGCTGAGCTGGGTACGCGCATCGGCCAGCTTGCGTTCGGCCGCGATCACGGTCTCGTCGAGTTCGGCGTGGCGCTCCTGCGTGGTGGCGAGCTGCATGTCGAGCTCCTCGAAGCGTGCTTCGCCGGACGCGGTGCGCTCGGCGAGCTCTTCGAGCTGGGCGTCGATCTCGGCGAGTTCGTCGTCGAGCTGCGCACGGCGCGTGCTCGTCGCCTCGGCCTGCTGCGACAGGCGCAACCACTCGACCTGCAACTGGTGCGCGCGCGTCTGCGTCTCGCCGGCTTCGCGCCGCGCGACGACGAGCCGCTGCGAGGCCTCGCTGTACGCGGCCTCGGCGCGGATCAGCGCGCTGCGCGATTCCTCGGCGATCAGCACTTGCGCGCGCAGCTGGCGCTCGAGGTTCTCGATCTCCTGCGCGCGGGCCAGCATGCCGGCCTGCTCCGAATCGGGCGCGTAGAAGCTGACGCCGAACTGGCTGATCGCGTGACCCTCGCGCGTCATGATGACTTCGCCGTGCGTGAGCTTGCCGCGGGCGGCGAGCGCCTCGTCGATGTTCGCGGCCGTGTACACGCCTTCGAGCCAGTCGTTCAGCAGCGCCTTCATGCCGGCGTCGTTCAGGCGCAGCAGGTCCGACAGGCGCGACAAGGTCTGGTGCGTGTTGGCGATCGCGGCCTGCGGCGGCGTGTAGAACGCCAGCCGAGCCGGCGGCGCATCGCTGGCGAAAGCGCGCACGGTGTCGAGCCGGCCGACTTCGAGCGCGCCCATGCGCTCGCGCAATGCGGCTTCGAGTGCGGGCTCCCAGCCGGCTTCGATGTGGATCTTGGTCCACAGCCCGGCCAGGCCATCGAGGCCGTGCTTCGCGAGCCACGGCTTGAGCTTGCCTTCGGTCTGCACCTTCTCCTGCAGCGCGCGCAGCGCATCCAGGCGCGCGCTCAGGTCGGCCTGCTTGCCGCCTTCGGCATTGACCATGTCCTGCGCGGCGCGGCGCGCGTCGTCGAGCGACGGCACCTGTTCACCGAGCTCGTGCAGGCGTGCATCGGCGATGCCCTGCGCTTCGCCGGCCGTATCGACCTGGGCCTTGAGCTCGACCAGCCGATCCGCGTCAGGCGCGGCGAGTTGGCCCTTCTCGGCGGCGAGCTTGTCGCGGCGCGTGTTGAACTGGCGCCGGTGATCCTCGACGTTGCGGCTTTCGGCCGCGAGCACCTGGATCTGCTGCTGCACCGCGCCGACCTTGGTGCGCTGCTCGTTGCTCGCGTTCTGCGCGGCGCGCACGGCGTCTTCGAAGCTCGGCAGGTTGCCAGCCTGCTCTTCGGCCTGCGCGGCGAGGATCTCACTCTGCTCGTCGGCCGCGGCGATCTGCTCGGCGATCTGCCCGATCTCGGCCTCCGCCTGCGCCTGCCGCTCGCCCCATTGCTCGCTCTGCACCTTCAGCTCGACCAGCCGCTGCTCGACGCGGGCGCGGCCCTCGACCACGTATCGGATGCGCTCTTCGAGCCGGCTCACTTCGAGCGCGGCCTCGGCCAGCAGCCCCTGGTGCGAGTGCAGCTCGTCGCTCGCGGCGTAGTGCGCCTGGCGGATCGTCTCGAGTTCGGCCTCGCCGTGGCGCAGCTCGGCGGTGCGGGCTTCGAGCGCGTTGACGGCCTCGGCGACGGCCTTCTTCACGCGCATCTCTTCGCTCGCCGCATCACGGTGCTTCAGGAACCACAGCTGATGCAGCTTGGTCTCGCCCGACACCTGAAGCGCGCGGTATTGCGAGGCGACCTCGGCCTGCTTCTCGAGCTTGTCGAGGTTGCTGTTCAGCTCGCGCAGGATGTCCTCGACGCGCGTGAGGTTCTCGCGCGTGTCCTTGAGCCGGTTCTCGGTCTCGCGGCGGCGCTCCTTGTACTTCGAGACGCCCGCGGCTTCCTCGAGGAACAGGCGCAGTTCCTCGGGCTTGCTCTCGATGATGCGGCTGATCGTGCCCTGGCCGATGATCGCGTAGGCGCGCGGGCCGAGGCCGGTGCCGAGGAACACGTCCTGCACGTCGCGGCGGCGCACCGGCTGGTTGTTGATGTAGTAGCTGCTGGTGCCGTCGCGCGTGAGCACCCGCTTGACGGCGATCTCGGCGAAGCGGTTCCATTGCCCACCGGCACGGCCGTCTTCGTTGCTGAACACGAGCTCGACGCTGGCGCGGCTGGCCGGCTTGCGCAGGCCCGAGCCGTTGAAGATCACGTCCTGCATCGACTCGCCGCGGAGTTCGCTCGCCTTGCTCTCGCCGAGCACCCAGCGCACCGCGTCCATGATGTTGGACTTGCCGCAGCCGTTCGGCCCGACCACGCCGACCAGCTGGCCCGGCAGCTGGAAGTTGGTCGGTTCGGCGAATGACTTGAAACCGGAGAGCTTGATCGAGTTCAGGCGCATTGGCGGATCGGAGGCTGGCGCCTAAGTGCTTGATTTGTTTGAATAAAACCCGCAAGACACGGGCCTCGGAGCAGCGCGGATGATAGCATCGAGCCCTTGCCCCGACCCTCTCCAAACGTGACCACGATGGCCAAGTCCGCTCTTCACAAAGCAGCCACCTCCCGCCCCGTCCCCGCGAACCCGCCCAGCGCGCCGAGCAAGGACCTGCAGGTCTTCCCGAATCCGGCGCCAAAGCGCGACTACGCGATCCAGTTCCAGATCCCCGAGTTCACCTGCAACTGCCCGCTGACCGGGCAGCCCGACTTCGCGCATTTCACGATCGACATGGTGGCCGACAAGCTCTGCGTCGAACTGAAGAGCCTGAAGATGTACATGTGGAGCTACCGCAACGAAGGGGCGTTCCACGAGAAGGTGACGAACGACATCGTCGACGACATCGTGCGCGCCACGAACCCGCGCTTCGTGCGACTCACAGCAAAGTGGTACGTGCGCGGTGGCATCTACACCAACGTGGTCGCCGAGTACCGCAAGAAGGGCTGGAAGCCGCTGCCGATGGTCGAACTGCCGAAGTTCGAGCCGATGAGCGGGCTGCTGTGAGGGCGCGATGAATCCGCTTCTGCAGAAGCTTCATCCGTATCCGTTCGAGCGCCTGCGTGCGCTGACGAAGGGCATCGTGCCGAACCCGGCGCTGAAAGCCATCGGCCTGGGCATCGGCGAGCCCAAGCACGCCACGCCGGAGCTGATCAAGCAGGCGCTCGCCGACAACCTGGCCGGCCTGGCCAGCTATCCGGCGACGGCCGGCGAGCCGGCGCTGCGCGAGGCGATCGTCGGCTGGCTGGCGCGCCGCTACCCGGGCGTGAAGGTCGATGCCGCGACACAGGTGCTGCCGGTCGGTGGCTCGCGCGAGGCGCTGTTCGCGTTGGCGCAGACCGTGATCGACCCGACGCAGCCGGGCGCGACGGTGCTGTGCCCGAACCCGTTCTACCAAATCTACGAAGGCGCGGCCCTGCTCGCCGGCGCGCAGACCGCGTTCGTCAACAGCGACCCAGCACGCAACTTCGCGGCCGACTGGGGCAGCGTGCCCGACGAGGTCTGGGCCCGCACGCAGCTGCTCTACGTCTGCTCGCCCGGCAACCCGACCGGCGCGGTGATGCCGATGGCGGAGTGGAAGCGGCTGTTCGAGCTGAGCGACCGCTTCGGCTTCGTGATCGCGTCGGACGAGTGCTACTCCGAGATCTACTTCCGCGACGAACCGCCGCTGGGCTCGCTCGAGGCCGCCACCGCGCTGGGCCGTACCGACTTCCGCAACCTGATCGCGTTCACGAGCCTGTCCAAGCGCTCGAACGTGCCGGGCATGCGCTCCGGCTTCGTGGCCGGCGACGCCGCGCTGATCAAGCCCTTCCTGCTCTACCGCACGTACCACGGCAGCGCCATGAACCCGGTCGTGCAGCAGGCCAGCATCGCGGCCTGGAACGACGAGGCGCACGTCGTCGCCAACCGAGACCTGTACCGCCGCAAGTTCATGCAGGTCACGCCGGTGCTCGCCGAGGTGCTGAACGTGGCGCTGCCCGACGCCGGCTTCTACCTGTGGGCCGATGTGTCGCACATCACACGCGACGACACCGCCTTCGCGCTGGGCCTGCTCGCTCAATACAATGTGGCCGTGCTGCCGGGCAGCCTGCTGGCGCGCGAGTCGCAGGGCGTGAACCCCGGCGCGGGCCGCATCCGCCTGGCGCTGGTCGCACCGGTCGAGGAATGCCTCGAAGCGGCGCACCGAATCGTTTCCTACATCCGAACCTTGTGAAGACCATGACCCCAGCCTCCGAACTCGAATCCACCATCGACATGGCGTGGGAGAGCCGCGCTTCGATCAACGCCGCGAACAGCCCGAAGATCTTCGAGGCCGTCGAGGCCGTGATCGCCGAGCTGAACGCCGGCCGCCTGCGTGTGGCCGAGCGCCAGGGCGTGGGCCAGTGGACGGTGAACCAGTGGGTCAAGAAGGCCGTGCTGCTGAGCTTCCGTCTGAACGACAACAAGCTGATGCGCGCCGGGGATCTCGGCTTCTTCGACAAGGTGCCGACCAAGTTCGCGCACCTCACCGAGGCCGAGATGCGCGAGACCGGCGTACGGGTCGTGCCGCCTGCCGTCGCGCGCCGCGGCAGCTTCATCGGCAAGAACGCGGTGCTGATGCCCAGCTTCGTGAACATCGGCGCGTATGTGGACGAAGGCACGATGGTCGATGCCTGGGCCACCGTCGGCTCGTGCGCACAGATCGGCAAGAACGTGCACCTGTCGGGCGGCGTCGGTATCGGCGGCGTGCTGGAGCCGCTGCAGGCCAACCCGACCATCATCGAAGACAACTGCTTCATCGGCGCGCGCTCCGAGGTCGTCGAAGGCGTCATCGTCGAAGAGAACTCCGTTCTCGGCATGGGCGTGTACATCGGCCAGAGCACGCCGATCTACGACCGCGCGACCGGCGAGACGAGCTATGGCCGCGTGCCCAGCGGCTCGGTCGTCGTCAGCGGCAACCTGCCGAAGGCCGGCGGTGCGTACAGCCTGTACTGCGCAGTGATCGTCAAGCGCGTCGATGCGCAGACGCGCTCGAAGACCAGCATCAACGATCTGCTTCGGGCCTGAGCCCAGAACCCACCAACGCTGAGAGGATCCCCATGAGCGGCGGAAACATGGAACGCGTGCTGCGGCTGATGTCCGAAAAGGGCGCGTCCGACGTCTACCTCTCGGCGAGTTCGCCGATCCTGATCAAGATCAACGGCCAGCTGCTGCAACTCAGCGACCAGCCGCTCACGCACTCGCAGCCGCGGCAGCTGCTCGCCGAGCTGCTGACGCCGAGCCAGCTCGAAGAACTCGACGACACCGGCGAGCTGAACATGGGCGTCGGCATCCCCGAGCTCGGCAGCTTCCGCCTCAGCGCGTTCAAGCAGCGCGGCACCGTGGCCGCCGTGTTCCGCTGCATCCCGTTCGTGATCCCGACGCTCGAGAGCCTGAACGTGCCGGCCTCGCTCAACACGATGGTGCTCGAAAAGCGCGGCCTGATCCTGATGGTCGGCGCGACCGGCGCGGGCAAGAGCACGACGCTGGCCGCGATGCTCGAGCAGCGCAACCAGCAGCTCGCCGGCCACATCCTGACGATCGAGGATCCGATCGAGTTCCTCTTCCACAACAAGAAGTCGGTCGTCAACCAGCGCGAGGTCGGGCGCGACACACAGTCGCTGCAGATCGGCCTGAAGAACGCGCTGCGCCAGGCGCCGGACTGCATCCTGATCGGCGAAATCCGCGACCGCGAGACGATGACCTCGGCGATCTCGTATGCACTGTCGGGCCACCTCGTGCTGTCCACGCTGCACGCCAACAACAGCTACCACGCGCTCGGCCGGATCCTGTCGTTCTACTCGCCCGAGGCGCGGCCCGCGCTGCTGTCCGACCTGGCCGCGGGCCTGAAGGCGATCGTGTCGCAGCGCCTGATGCGCGCCAGCGCGGGCGGGCGCATCCCCGCCGTCGAGGTCATGTACAACTCCAAGCTCGTCTCCGAGCTGATCGAGAAGGGCGACTTCAACGGCGTGAAGGAGGCGATGGAAAAGTCGCTGACCGAAGGCTCGCAGACCTTCGAGCAGGATCTGGCGCGCCTGATCAACACCGGTGTGATCACGCGCGACGAAGGCCTCGCCTTCGCCGACTCGCCGACCAACCTGATGTGGCGGCTGCAGAACGACATGGCGCCAGTCGCCCGCACCGTCGCGAAGCGCGACGAGTCCGAGGACCAGGCGGTGTTCACCGAGATCACCGTCGACGTGCGGCCCGAGCCGGCGACGACCTCGGCCGCCAGTTTGCGGCGATTCTGAAGGCCTCATGTCACGCACGCAGCAGCTCACCGAACAACTGATCTCGCGCCACTCGGTCACGCCGGACGACGGCGGTTGCCAGGCGCTGATCGGCGAGCGGCTCGCGCGCATGGGCTTTGCCTGCGAGACGCTGGTGCACGGCCCCGAATCGGCACGCGTGACGAACCTGTGGGCGGTGCGGCGTGGCAGCCGCGGCGCCGCGGGCAAGCTGCTCGCCTTCGCGGGCCACACCGATGTCGTGCCCACCGGCCCGCTCGGGCAGTGGACGAGCGACCCGTTCGTGCCGACGCACCGTGACGGCCATCTCTACGGTCGCGGCGCGGCCGACATGAAGACCTCGATCGCGGCGATGGTCGTCGCGACCGAGGAGTTCGTCGCGGCAACGCCGGATCACGCCGGGTCGATCGGCTTCCTGATCACCAGCGATGAGGAAGGCCCCGCCGTCGACGGCACGGTCAAGGTCTGCGAGTGGCTGGCCGCGCGTGGCGAGCGGCTCGACTACTGCATCGTCGGCGAACCGACCTCCGTCGAGCGGTTGGGCGACATGATCAAGAACGGCCGCCGCGGCACGCTCTCCGGCAAGCTGCGGATCATCGGCGTGCAGGGGCACATCGCGTATCCGCACCTCGCGGAGAACCCGATCCACGCGGTCTCGCCGGCGCTGGCCGAACTCGTCGGCGTCACCTGGGACGAGGGCAACGCCTACTTCCCGCCGACGAGCTGGCAGGTGTCGAACATCCACGCCGGCACCGGCGCTGGCAACGTGATTCCGGGCGACGCGGTCATCGACTTCAACTTCCGCTTCTCGACCGAGTCGACGCCGGAGTCGCTCAAGGCACGCGTGCACGCGGTGCTCGATCGGCACGGCCTTCAATACGAACTGGCGTGGACGCTCGGCGGCGAGCCGTTCCTGACGCCGATCGGCGAGCTGAGTTCGGCATTGAGCGAATCGATCCACGCCAACACGGGCATCACGACCGAACTCTCGACCACCGGCGGCACCTCCGACGGCCGCTTCATCGCGAAGATCTGCCCGCAGGTGATCGAGTTCGGCCCGCTCAACGCCACGATCCACAAGATCGACGAACGCGTCGAGGTCGCGAGCCTCGATCCGCTGAAAGACATCTACCGCGACACCTTGCGTCGCCTGCTGACATGACACTCATCGATCTCATCACCGCGCAAAGCGCCCGCCTCAAATCGGCGGGCGTTTCGTTTGGCCACGGCACGACCAATGCCTTCGACGAGGCCGCGTGGCTCGTGCTCTGGTCGCTCGGCCTGCCGATGGACGCGCTCGAAACGAAGGCAAAGCAGGAGTTGCCGGCCGACCAGCAAGCCAAGGCCGAAGCGCTCGTCGCGCAGCGCATCGAGACCCGCCAGCCCGCCGCCTACCTGACACACGAGGCCTGGCTGCAGAACGTGCCGTTCTACGTCGACGAACGCACCATCGTGCCGCGCTCGTTCATCGCCGAGCTGCTGGCCGACGGCGAAGGCACCGGCACGCTCGACGCATGGCTCAGCGACACCACCCATCAGGTGCTCGACCTGTGCACCGGCAATGGCAGCCTGGCGGTGATCGCCGCGATGGCCTACCCCGAGGTCGTCGTCGACGCCTCCGACCTCTCGGACGACGCGCTCGCGGTGGCCCGCATCAACGTCGACAAGCACGGCCTGGGCAAGCGCATCACGCTGCTCCACTCCGACCTGCTGAAGGCCGTGCGTGGCCCGTACGACCTGATCCTGTGCAACCCGCCCTACGTCAACACGCAGAGCATGCAGGCGCTGCCGGCCGAGTACCGTGCCGAACCGGCGCTCGCGCTGGCCGGCGGTGACGACGGCATGGACCTGATTCGCACGATCCTTCGCCAGGCACACCAACACATGACAGTCGACGCCGTACTCGTGCTCGAGATCGGCAACGAGCGGGCACACTTCGAGCATGCGTTTCGTCGCCTCGAGGTGGCCTGGCTCGAAACCAGTGCCGGCGACGACCAGGTCGTGCTGATGACTCGCGAGGCGCTCGCCTCCTACCGCTGGAACTGAATCGAAGACCCATGCTCTCTCTGAACAATGTCTCGCTGCGCCGCGGCGTCAAGCTCGTGCTCGATGGCGCGAGCGTCGTGCTGCAACCCGGCGAGAAGGTCGGCCTGGTCGGCCGCAATGGCGCGGGCAAATCCTCGCTGTTCTCGCTGTTGACGAACCGCCTCCAATCCGACGCGGGCGACGTCAGCATGCCGCCGCGCTGGCGCATCGGCGAGGTCGCGCAGGAGATGCCCGAGACGGCGCAGGGCGCGACCGAATTCGTGCTCGAAGGCGACACGCGGTTGATGGAGGCGCAGGCGCAACTGGTGCAGGCCGAACTCGACGACGACGGCCACGCGATGGCCGAGGCCCACCACGCGATCAGCGATGCCGGCGGCTTCGAGGCGCGACCGCGCGCGCAGGCGATGCTGATGGGCCTGGGCTTCAAGATGAGCGAGCTCGACGCGCCGGTCAACAGCTTCTCCGGCGGCTGGCGAATGCGGCTGCAATTGGCGCGCGCGCTGATGTGCCCCGCCGACCTGATGCTGCTCGACGAGCCCACCAACCACCTGGACCTGGACGCGCTCGTCTGGCTCGAGGCCTGGCTGAAGCGCTTCGAAGGCACGATGCTGGTGATCAGCCACGACCGCGAGTTTCTCGATGCGATCACCAACGTCACGCTGCACCTCGACGAGACCAAGCTGACCCGCTACACCGGCAACTACACGGCGTTCGAGGAGATGCGCGCCGAGCGCATGCTGCAGGCGCAGGCCAACTTCGCGAAGCAGCAGGAGCGCATGGCGCACCTGCAGAAGTTCATCGACCGCTTCAAGGCCAAGGCCAGCAAGGCCAAGCAGGCGCAGAGCCGCGTGAAGGCGCTGGCGCGCATGGAGAAACTCGGGCCGGTGCTGACGAGCGCGGACTTCCAGTTCGAGTTCCGCGAACCGCTGAGCCTGCCGAATCCGATGCTCGCGTTCTCGGTCATGGCCTGCGGCTACCGCGCCGCGGACGGCACCGAGACGCGCATCATCGACGGCATCAACCGCTCGGTGCTGGCCGGCCAGCGCATCGGCATCCTCGGTGCGAACGGCCAGGGCAAGTCGACGCTCGTGAAGACCATCGTCGGCGACCTGCCGCGGCTGTCGGGCGAAGTGACCGAGGGCAAGGGCCTGAGCATCGGCTACTTCGCGCAGCAGGAGCTCGACGTGCTCTCGCTCGACGACGGTGCGCTGATGCACATGGTTCGCCTCGCGCGTGACAAGGGGCCGAGCGGGCGCGAGCAGGAACTGCGAGATTTTCTCGGCTCGTTCCGCTTCGTCGGCGACATGGTCTCGCAGCCGGTCGGCACGCTGTCGGGCGGCGAGAAGGCGCGGCTCGTGCTCGCGATGCTGGTCTGGCAGCGCCCCAACCTGCTGCTGCTGGACGAACCGACCAACCACCTCGACCTGACGACGCGCGAGGCGCTGAGCATGGCGCTGAACGAGTTCGAAGGCACGGTCATGCTGGTCAGCCACGACCGCGCGCTGCTGCGCGAGGTCTGCGACGAGTTCTGGCTCGTCACCGGCGGCGAGGTGAAGCCTTTCGACGGCGACCTCGACGACTACCAGAAGTGGCTGCTCGAACAATCGCGCGAAGCCGCGCGCGAGCAGTCGCGCGGCGACAAGGCCAAGCGCAAGCGCGAGGCGGCCGCGCCCGCTCCGGCACCCGTCGCACGTCCACCCGCACAAGACCTGAAGCCACTGCGCAAGGAGCTGGCGACCGTCGACCAGCGTCTGGCCGCACTCGCAGCGGATCGCGCAGCGTGCGAGGCCGCGATGGCCGCGCCCAAGCTGTCGCCCGCGGCCCGGGCCGACCACGGCAAACGCCTGAAGCAGCTGGCCGACGAAACCGAGAAGCTGGAAGCGCGCTGGCTCGAACTCAGCACCCGGCTCGATACGCCCTCGATCGCCTGACCCCCACGCCCCGCCAGGGGCGTTCCATCGACCGGCTGCCCAAGGCCCGATATCCCCTTTCACGTGATGGGCAATTAGATTGCGCGCAATCTAATTGCCAGCAATCCGTTAAAGTGCGGTCATGGCATCACGTCCCGCCCTCGCCAAGCCTCTCGCGCACGACGCCCAAGCCCTGCAGCGCCTGGACCTGCAGCTGTGTTTCGCGCTGTACTCGAGCTCGCTGCTGATGACCAAGCTGTACAAGCCGGTGCTCGCGCCGTTGGGCCTGACCTACCCGCAATACCTGGTGCTGCTCGTGCTCTGGGAAACCGACCGCATCGGCGTCGGCGAGCTCGGCACGCGGCTCTACCTCGACTCGGGCACGCTCACCCCACTGCTCAAGCGCATGGAAGGCGCCGGCCTGTTGACGCGCACCCGCGACGCCGACGACGAGCGCCGCGTGATCGTGGCGCTGAGCAGTGCCGGTCGCGCGCTGCGCCGCAAGGCCGAGAAGGTGCCGCTCGCCGTCGCCGGCGCGACCGGCTGCGACCTGAACCAGATCTCCGAGTTGACCGCGCAGCTTCAGCGGCTGCGCGAAAACCTGGCCGGGCAGATCGAGCCCGACCCTTCCTGAAGTTCACGACCGTTTCCCCACCCACCCAAGGACCACACCATGAAGCTCGACAAAGTTCTCTACACCGCCCACGCCACCTCGACCGGCGGCCGCGAAGGCACGTCCAGGTCTTCCGACGGCGTGCTCGACCTGAAGCTCACGACCCCGAAGGAAATGGGCGGCAGCGGCGCGGTCGGCACCAACCCGGAGCAGCTGTTCGCGGCCGGCTACTCGGCCTGCTTCATCGGCGCGATGAAGTATGTCGCAATGACGCAGAAGATCGCCCTGCCGGCCGACACCTCGATCAACGCCGACGTGGGCATCGGCCCGATCCCGGCCGGCTTCGGCATCCAGGTGGCACTGAACGTGACGATCCCGGGCATGGACAAGGCCGCTGCCGAGAAGCTCGTGCACGCCGCGCACCAGGTGTGCCCGTACTCGAACGCCACCCGCGGCAACATCGAAGTGACGCTGACCGTCCTCTGATCTTCAGGCCGGCAGCAGCTGCAGCATCAGTTCGATGCGGGCCTGAACGGGCGTCAGCACGCCCGCGGACGCGAGCGCGTTCGGGCTCGCGTCGATCACGGCGCCATTGAGGCAGCGCGAGCTGCGCAGCACGCCGATGCCCGCCGCCTGCGCCTCGAGCAGCGCGACTTCGAGCGCATGGTGCAGACTGCCGTTGCCGGTGCCGGCCACGACGATGCCCTGCACGCCGGTGTCGACCAGCGCGCGGACCAGCGCGCCGCCGGCGCCCGCGTGACTCATGACGATTTCCACGCGCGGCCAGCGGGCGGCGTCGGCCGGCAGGCGCTCGAGCCCGAGCGCTTCACTGCCGGGCCATGCGCGATGCTGGCGCACGCGGCCCTCCTCGATGTGCGCGATCGGGCCGGCATCGCCGGAGCCGAACGCATCGACCCGATAGGTGTGAACCTTGCGCACGTCGAACGCCCCGTGCACTGCACCGGCGAGCACCGCGACCACGCCGCGCGCACAAGGCGTTCGCGCCACGCGAACCGCGTCGAGCAGGTTCTGCGGCCCGTCGGCCAGAAGCGCGGTCGCAGGTCGCATCGCGGCTGCCAGCACCACCGGCTTGCGCGGCGCGAGCACGCGCTGCAAGAAGTAGGCGGTCTCCTCGAGCGTGTCGGTGCCGTGCGTGATCACCAGGCCACCGACCTCGGGCCGCGCAAGCTGCGCATGGACGGCCTCGGCGAGCAGGCGCCAGGTCGCGAAATCCATGTCCTTGCTGTCGAGTTGGGCGATCTGATGCACCTCGATCGCCTCACCCGCCAGTGCCGGGATCGTCGCCACCAGCCGATCCGCACCGAGCTGCGCAGCGCGGTAGCCGACGTTGTCGGCGGCGTCCGCTGCCGTGCCGGCGATCGTGCCGCCAGTGCCCAGAACCACCACCACGGGTTGCGCGCTTTGCATTTTTTTAGAAGCTGGATGAAAATACAGGTACTGGATGGATCGTCAGCCGCAGGCTGCGATCCGTCCGCCACCGAGGAAGCCCAGTGTACGAACCACCCAAGCTCACCGACCGCCAGCAGCAAATTCTCGACCTGGTGCAGAGCGCCATCGAACGCACCGGTGCGCCGCCCACACGCGCCGAGATCGCTGCCGAGCTCGGCTTCAAGTCCGCGAACGCCGCCGAGGAGCATCTGCAGGCGCTGGCCCGCAAGGGCGTGATCGAGCTGGTCGGCGGCACCTCGCGCGGCATCCGGCTGCGCTCCGAGACGCTGCGTGCGCTCAACCTGCAGCGCGGCAAGCAGTTCAGCCTGCCGCTGCCCAGCCTGGCGCAGCTCACGCTGCCGCTGATCGGCCGCGTGGCCGCCGGCAGCCCGATCCTCGCGCAGGAGCACATCGACCAGAGCTACCTGATGGAAGCCAGCATGTTCCCGCGCCGGCCCGACTACCTGCTGAAGGTGCGCGGCATGAGCATGCGCGACGCCGGCATCATGGACGGCGACCTGCTCGCCGTGCAGCGCGCGAAGGACGCGAAGAACGGCCAGATCGTCGTCGCGCGGCTCGGTGACGACGTCACCGTCAAGCGCTTCCGGCGCACGCGCAACAGCATCGAGCTGATCCCCGAGAACCCCGACTTCCAGACCATCGTCGTACCGACTACCGGGGCGGATGCCGGCGAGGTCCAGTTCGAGATCGAGGGCCTGGCCGTCGGGCTCATCCGCAACAACATGATGATGTAGGGCTGGTTCGCATGGCCGCGATCAAATCCCCCAAGGCCGCGAGCGCGGCCGAGTGCCAGACGCTGGAGCAGTTGCCCAACATCGGCCCCTCGCTCGCCGAAGACCTGCGAAGCATCGGCATCGAACGTCCCGCCGACCTGCGCGGCAAGGACGCGTTCGTGCTCTACCAGAGGCTGTGCGCCGCTACCGGCCAGCGTCAGGACCCCTGCGTGCTCGACACCTTCATGGCCGCGACCGACTTCATGCGCGGCGCACGGGCCGCGCCGTGGTGGCACTACACCGCACAGCGCAAGGCCCAGTTCGGGCAGGTCTGATGGAGCCTCTCGGCGAACGGGTACGTCCGCCGATCCCCCGAGGGGATGCGGGCCGGCCGAGGGCCACGCAGTGGGCCCGTTCGCGGACCGTGGCGGCCCGGTGCTCGGCCCGATCCGATCAAGACTTGGGTGCGCCCAGGTAGTCCATCTTGCCGATCTCGACCCCGTCGCGGCGCAGCAGCGCATACGCGGTCGTGATGTGAAAGAAGAAGTTCGGCAACACGAAGTGCTTCAGGTAGGCCTCGCCCTTCATGATCATCACGCCGTCGCGGCGCGGCAGGCTGATGTCGCGGTCTTCGCTGCCATCGATCTGCGCAGCCGGCACTGACTTCACGTAGGCGATCGTCGCATTGATGCGCTCGCGCAGTTCGGCGATGGTGGTCTCGGTGTCCTCGAACTTCGGCGACTCGACGCCGGCCAGCCGCGCGACGCAGAACTTGGCGGTGTCGCACGCGATCTGGATCTGCTTCGTGAAGGTGAGCATGTCCGGTGCGAGGCGCGACGCGAGGTACACCGTGCTGTCGAACTTCTTCGCAGCCGCGTGCGTCTCGGCCCGATCGAGCCAGGTGTTCAGGTTGGCGAGCATGCGCACGAAGATCGGCACGCTGGCTGACGACATGGTGATGGACATGGTGAGGCTCCTCCGGTCATAGGTATGGAGCGCGGATGCTACTCACAAGCGCCGGGCCGTGCACAATCAGGGGACATGTCTGCCGGATCTTCCTCGCACCCAGTGAACATCATCATCCTCGACGACTATCAGGACGCGGTGCGCAAGCTCAAATGTGCCGCCGTGATGGAGCAGCTCAACGCGAAGGTCTTCACCAACACCGTCAAGGGCATCGGCCAGTTGTCGGTGCGCCTGCGCGATGCGGACGTGCTGGTGCTGATCCGTGAACGCACCCAGTTCCCGAAGCAGCTGATCGAGAAGCTGCCCAAGCTCAAGCTGATCTCGCAGACCGGCAAGGTCGGCTCGCACATCGATGTCGAGACCTGCACGCGCATGGGCGTCGCCGTGGCCGAGGGCGCTGGCTCGCCGGTCGCGCCCGCCGAACTGACCTGGGCGCTGATCATGGCCGCGATGCGCCGGCTGCCGCAGTACGTCGGCAACCTCAAGCACGGCGCGTGGCAGCAGTCGGGGCTGAAATCCGCCTCGATGCCGCCCAACTTCGGCCTCGGCATGGTGCTCAAGGGCAAGACGCTGGGCATCTGGGGCTACGGCAAGATCGGCCAGCTGGTGGCGGGCTACGGCCACGCCTTCGGCATGCACGTGACGGTGTGGGGCAGCGAGTCGGCACGCGCCAAGGCCGAGCAGGATGGCTTCGTCCCCGCACCGAGTTGCGAGGCATTCTTCGAGGCGAGCGACGTGCTCTCGCTGCACCTGCGGCTGCACGACGACACGCGAGGCATCGTCAAGCTCGATTCACTCACGCGGATGAAACCCACCGCACTGCTCGTGAACACCTCGCGCGCCGAGCTGATCGAGGAAGGTGCGCTCGTCTCCGCCTTGAACCGCGGCCGGCCCGGCATGGCCGCGGTCGACGTGTTCGAGAGCGAGCCGATCCTGCAGGGTCACCCGCTGCTGCGGCTGGAGAACGCGGTCTGCACGCCGCACATCGGCTATGTCGAGCAGGACAGCTACGAGCTGTACTTCCGCGCGGCGTTCGAGAACGTCGTGAACTTCATCAACGGCACGCCCACGAACATCGTCAACCCCGACGCGCTGCGCGTGATGCGATGAGTGCGCCTTCGCCGGCGTCGCTGGCCCCGCTCCCGGCCGGGGTTCGGTGGGCGCTGATGTTCGGCAACTTCGTGATCGGCTGCGGCGTGATGTCGGTGGCCGGCACGCTGAACGACATCTCGCGTTCGCTGAACGTCTCGGTCGCGCTGGCCGGCCAGCTGATCGCGATCGCGGCGGCGACGATGGCCTTCGGCGCACCGCTGCTTGCCGGCTGGGTCGCGGGCTTCGACCGGCGCCGCCTGCTCGCACTGGCGCTGCTCTGGTACGGCATCGGCCACGGCCTGAGCGCGCTGATGCCGAGCTACGCGGCGCTGTGGCCAGTGCGCGCGATCACGATGCTGGCCGCGGCCGTGTTCACACCGCAGGCCGCCGCGGCGATCGGCTTCATGGCCGCACCGCACGAGCGCGGCCGTGCGATCACCTTCATCTTTCTCGGCTGGTCGGTGGCCTCGGTGCTCGGGCTGCCGATGTCGGCGTGGCTGGGCGAGACCTTCGGCTGGGGCGTGGCGTTCGACCTGATCGCCGTGCTCGCGCTCATCGCCGCGGTGTGGGTCTATGCCGTGCTGCCGGACGGCGTGCGACCCGCCGCGCTCTCGCTGCGCGCCTGGAAGGACGTGCTCACGCACCCGGTGCTGATGGCCATGGTGATGGTCACGGCGCTGTGCGGGGCCGGCCAGTTCACGCTTTTCTCGTACTTCACGCCGTACTACAAGCAGGAACTCGGTGCCAACGCCGAACAGATCACGCTGATGCTGGTGTGGTTCGGCGCGTTCGGCCTGATCGGCAACCTGGTGCTGACGCGCGTGATCGACCGGGTCGGGCCCAACGTGGCGGTCACCGTCGCGATGTCGCTGATCGCTTGCTCGCTCGCGCTGTGGCCGCTCGGCACCGGGATGATCAGCACGGCGCTGATCATCGTGCCGTGGGCGCTGGGCTGCTTCGCGTCGAACTCGACGCAACAGGCCCGCCTCGGCCTCGCCGCACCAGCGCTCGCGCCGGCGCTGATGGCGCTCAACACCTCGGCGATCTACCTCGGCCAGGCCGCCGGCGCAGGCAGCGGTGGCTGGCTCGTCGCGAACGCCGGCTTCGCATGGCTGAACTGGGCCGGGCTGGTCTGGCTCGCGGCGGCGATCGCGCTGAGCCTGTGGGCCGGACGGCGGCGCGTCGTCCTCGCAGCGAGAGCCGCATGAACGACCAGACGCCGGAAGCGGCGCCGCAGTCGGCGCGCGAGCTGTTCATCGCATTCACCAGCCTGTCGCTGCAGGGCTTCGGCGGCGTGCTGCCCGTGGCGCAGCGTGTGCTCGTCGAACGCCGGCGCTGGATCACGCGCGAGCAGTTCGTCGAAATGCTTTCAGTCAGCCAGGTGCTGCCCGGGCCGAACATCGTCAACCTCGCGCTGATGTTCGGCGATCGCGCGTTCGGCCTGCGCGGCGCGTTCGCGGCGCTCGCCGGCATGCTGCTGGTGCCGATGCTGATCGTGCTCGCGCTGACCGCGCTGTACGGCCATTTCGCGAGCAACCCGATGGTCACGGGTGCGCTGCGCGGCATGGGTGCAGTCGCCGCCGGACTGATCCTGGCGACCGGGCTGAAGCTGCTGACGACGCTCAAGCGCAACCCGATGGGCCTGCCGATCTGCTGCGCGTTCGCCACCGCGACGCTGCTGGCGACGGCGTGGCTGCGGCTGCCGCTGGTGTGGGTCATCCTCGGGCTGGGCACGCTGGCGATCGCGGTGGCCTGGACGCGCTTGCGCCGATGAACCTCAGCTCGTCCGACCTGCTCGGCCTGTTCGGCCACTTCCTGGTGCTGAGCCTGCTCGCTGTCGGCGGCGCGATCACGACGGTGCCCGACATGCACCGCTTCATCGTCACCGAACACCACTGGCTCACCGATGCGCAGTTCACCGCGTCGATCGCGATCGCGCAGGCCGCGCCCGGGCCGAACGTGCTGTTCGTGGCGGTGCTCGGCTGGAACGTCGCGGGGCCGCTCGGCACGCTCGCGACGATGACTGGCTGCCTGCTGCCCTCGACGGCGCTCTCACTCTGGGCCACGCGCTGGGGCACGCAGCGCCGCGACACCCTGGGTGTTCGCGCCTTCACCGCCGGGCTCACGCCGCTGACGCTGGGGCTGCTGATCTCGACCGGCTGGGTGCTCTCCGAGCCTTACCTGATCGAGGAGACGCACCGCTGGGGCGCGCTCGCACTGATCGCGCTCAGCATCGCCTGGATGATGCGGACGAAGTTCAGCCCGATCTGGCTGGTGATGATCGGGATGGTGGCCGGCGGGCTCGGCTGGGTCTAGACCAGTGCCCGATCCACGAGCTGCGGCAGCGACGCAAGCTCATCGGCCACGGCCGCCGGCAGGTCGAACCAGGCGCGGCTGGCGATCAGCACGTCGGCACCGCCCTGGCGCGAGCCGCGCACCAGCAGGCTGAGCGGCATGGCCGGCGCCGAATCGGCCTCCTGCATCACGACCGGCGTGCCACCAACGCTGGAGGCGAGCACCAGGATCGAGCGCTCGCCCGGCAGCATCGCCAGCACGGGCAGGCCCTGGTCGCGCGCCGTGGCCTCGAGCCGGCGCACCGTCTCGTTGACGCCGAACTGGCTGTGCCGCAGCAGCCGCATCAGTTGGATGCGATCGCTCTGCGACACGTCGCGGATCGGCATCATCGCGGCCATCACGACAGCGATGCTGCCGGACATCCACAGGCGGAACGGGCGGCGAATCTCGAAGGGGGTTTGCAGCAGCTTCTTCATGGACCCACCTTAAGCGGGCCACGTGACAGCGACAAGGCAGCGCGCGTCAAGTTTGGTAAACGAGCGCGTCATTTGGTACCGAAGATCTTGTCCCCCGCGTCGCCCAGCCCGGGGATGATGTAGCCGACCTCGTTCAGGTGGCTGTCGATGGCGGCGGTCCAGCAGCGCACGTCCGGGTGCGCCGCGTTCAGGGCCTTCACGCCCTCGGGCGCAGCGACCAGCACCAGTGCACGGATGTCCTTGCAACCACGCGCCTTCAGCAGGCTCACGGTCGCGATCATCGAGCCGGCCGTGGCCAGCATGGGGTCGATGATCAGCGCGGTGCGCTCGTCGAGCTGGCCGACGAACTTCTCGAAGTAGTTCTCGGGCTGCAGCGTCTCGTGGTTGCGGCTCAGGCCGACGACGCTGACCTTGGCGCTCGGGATCATGTCGAGCACGCCATCGAGCATGCCCAGGCCCGCGCGCAGGATCGGCACCACCGTGACCTTCTTGCCGCTGATCTGCTGCACCTGGGCCGGCCCGCTCCAGCACTGCACCGTCGTCGTCTCGAGCGGGAAGTCGGCCGTGGCCTCGTAGGCGAGCAGGCGTGCGAGCTCGTTCGTGAGCTCGCGAAACTTCTTGGTCGAGATCTCGTTCTCGCGCAGCAGGCCGACCTTGTGCTTGACGAGCGGGTGTTTGACGTCGATAACGGGCATGGCTGGCTCCTCGGGGTTCAGGTCTTCTTGATGCGCTGGCGCACGGCTTCGTACAGGCACACGCCGCTGGCCACCGACACGTTCAGGCTCTCGACCGCGCCGGCCATCGGCAGGCGCACCAGCACGTCGCAAGTCTTGCCGGTCAACTGGCGCATGCCGCTGCCCTCGGCACCGAGCACCAGCGCGACCGGGCCGGTCAGGTCGAGGTCGTACAGCGATTGCTGCGCATCGTCGGAGGTGCCGATGACCTGGATGTCGCGCTCCTTCAGCTCATTGAGCGTGCGCGCCAGGTTCGTGACCATGAAGTACGGCACCGTGTCGGCCGCGCCGCTGGCGACCTTGGCCACAGTCGCGTTGACGCCGACCGCGTGGTCCTTCGGCGCGATCACCGCGTGCGCGCCGGCGCCGTCGGCCACGCGCAGGCAGGCGCCGAGGTTGTGCGGGTCGGTGATGCCATCGAGCACGAGCAGCAGCGGCGGGCCGTCGACGCCGTCGAGCGTGTCGTCCAGCGAGTGGCTGATCGACATCGGCTGAACCCGCGCCACAACGCCCTGATGCCGGTGCGTACCGCAGAGCTTCTGCAAGCGGTCGTCGTCGCTGTCGATCAGCTTGGCGCCGGTGTCTTTCGCGCGCTCGACGAACTGGCGCATGCGCTGGTCGCGGCGGGTGGCGTCGACGTGGATCTCGATCACCGACTTGGGCGCGGACTTCAGCCGCACCGTCACCGCATGGAAGCCGAACAGGATCTGGTTGCTCATTTTTGTACCTTCGTGCTGCGCACTCCGGTTTCGCCCTTGGGGCGGCCCGGCGGCCTCATGCACCGATGGTACGGCCAAGTAACATCGCGCCATGGAGAAAGCACAGCACACCGAATGCTGCATTGCGGGCGGCGGGCCGGCCGGCCTGATGCTGGGCTTTTTGCTCGCGCGCGCCGGCGTCGAGGTCATCGTGCTCGAGAAGCACCTCGACTTCCTGCGCGACTTCCGCGGCGACACGATCCACCCGTCCACGCTGACGGTGCTCGATGACCTCGGCCTGCTCGATGCCTTCCTCGCGCTGCCGCACCAGGAGGTGCGCGAGCTCACCGCCAACGCGTTCGGCGAGGCCGTGACGATCGCCGACTTCGCCCACGTGCCGGCACCGCGGCCCTTCATGGTGCTGGTGCCGCAGTGGGACTTTCTCGACTTCATCGCCGACCAGGCCCGGCTGCTGCCGAACTTCTCGCTGCGAACCGGCGCGAAGGCGCTCGGCGTGATCGATGACGGCGGCAAGGTCGTCGGCGTGAACGTGCAGACCGCCGACGGCGGCTACGCGGTGCACGCCGACCTCGTGGTCGCCGCCGATGGCCGCCACACCACGCTGCGCGAGAGCGCGGGCCTGGCCAGCGAGGATCTTGGCGCACCGATCGACGTGCTGTGGTTCCACCTCGCGCGCGATCCTCTGCATGATCCGTCGATCACCGGCGGCTACATGCGCCCCGGTGCGATGCTGGTGACGCTGAACCGCGAGACCTACTGGCAGTGCGCCTACGTGATCCCGAAGGACGGCTTCGCGGCACTGCAGGCCGAAGGCCTGGAGGCGTTCCGTGCGCGCGTGGTCGCGATCGCGCCGTTCCTCGCCGGTGCGCTCACCGCGCTGACCACCTGGGACGACATCAAGCTGCTCAGCGTGCAGGTCGCGCGCATGCCGCGCTGGTACCGCGACGGGTTGCTGTGCATCGGCGACGCGGCGCATGCGATGTCGCCGGTCGGCGGCGTGGGCATCAATCTCGCGATCCAAGACGCGGTCGCAGCGTCGAACCTGCTGGCCCAGCCGCTGCGCGAGAAGCGCGTCGGCCTCGACGACCTCGCTGCGGTGCAGCGCCGCCGCGACTGGCCGGCGCGCGTGACACAGCGCGCGCAGATCGCGATCCAGAACGAGCTGCTCGCACCGATCATCGCCGGCAACGGCGGCTCGGGCAGCCTGCCGATGCCGCTGCGCCTGCTGCAGCGCCTGCCGATGTTGCGCCGCCTGCCGGCGCGGCTGGTCGGCATCGGCGTGCGGCCCGAGCGTGTTCACACCCTTCCTCACCCCCGCCCGAAAGGCCCCTGATGCAAATGATCTGCCTCGATCTCGAAGGCGTGCTCGTGCCCGAGATCTGGATCGAGTTCTCCAAGCGCACCAGCATCCCGGAGCTCGCCCGCACCACGCGCGACGAGCCCGACTACGACAAGCTGATGAACTTCCGCATCGGCCTGCTCGCCCAGCACAAGCTGAAGCTCGCCGACATCCAGGAGGTGATCAAGGGCATGGGCCCGATGCCCGGTGCGCGCGAGTTCCTCGACGACCTGCGCAGCCGCTACCAGGTGCTGATCCTGTCCGACACCTTCTACGAATTTGCGCAGCCGCTGATGCAGCAGCTCGCCTGGCCGACGCTGCTGTGCCACAAGCTCGAGATCGACGCGAACGGCTTCGTGACGCGCCATGTGCTGCGCATGCCGGACCAGAAGCGCCACGCGGTCAACGCACTGCGCGGGCTGAACTTCCAGGTGATCGCGGCCGGCGACTCGTACAACGACACCGGCATGCTGACGGCCGCGCACGCGGGCTTCTTCATCCACCCGCCCGAGTCGATCACCAAGCAGTTCCCGCAGTTCCCGGTGACGCGCAGCTACCCCGAGCTCAAGGCCGCGATCGACGGCGCGTCGCAGCGCCTGCTCAGCGGCGCATAGCCACCACGGCCATCAGCGCGCCGATCAGGATCGGCTGGTGCAGCATGTAGAAGCTCAGGCTCCACCGGCCGAGCACCGCGAGCGGGTTCAGCACGCGCGGCAATGGGCCGGTGATCCAGGCGCGCCGATGCGCGAGCACCCACTGCCCCGCCGCCAGCCCCCACCAGGCGACACCCAGCCAAGGCAGCAGCGGCACGTAGTCTTCGGTCAGCGGCCTGCGCGTGATCAGGCCGACCCAGTTCGTCCAGCGGGTGTCGAACACCGGGTGCTGAACGAGGTAGGGCAGCGCGATCGCCACGGCACCCAGCGGCCAAAGCCAGCGCCCGGCACCGCCGCTGAGCCGCAGCACGATCAGCATCAGTGCAATGCCGTGCAGCACACCGAAGCTGATGAAGCTCTTCGGGAACATCGACATCGAGCCGAGCGTGACCAGCACCGCGCAGCCCGCGATCTGTGCCCAGCGCCGCCAGAAGCGCGGCCAACTTTGCCCCTGCATCTGCGCGATCGCCTGGCTCAGGCCGGCGCAGAACAGGAACAGCGTGACGATGCAGGTGCGCTGCCCCGTCCACACCGGGTCGGAACGAAACTGCTGGTGGATGAACCCGAAGTAGTTCAGGTCGAAGCAGAAATGAAAGACCGCCATCCAGACGATGGCGGTCGCGCGCAGCGCATCGACGCGATCGAAACGCGCGCGTTCAGGCGTGTTGAGCAGTGGTGGCACGCGGCAACGATAGCGCACGCCGCAGCCCGACGAACTCGAGTTCGGCAAACACCAGCACCGTGACGATCTGGATTGCGACGAACGCCTCACCGAGCCATGTCGGGCTCAGGCCGGCGGCGAACAGCACCCCCAGGCAGTCGGCGGCCCAGAGCACGTTCAACGCGATCGGCATCCACACCGCGGCGCGCGGCACGGCCTCGCGAGTCGCCAGCCACACGAGGTAGGCGGCATAGGGAAGCAAAGCTGCGCCGGCGATGACCAGCAGCGAGGCGGGCAAGCCGAGCAGGCGCTGCAACACACCGCCGCCGAATGCCATCACGGCGCCGACGGCGGCACTCACCCCGGCATCGGCGAACAGCACACGTCGCAGGAACGAACCAGGTTGGATCAGCTGAGTAGACATTGCAAGCTCCTTGAAGTGGATGGAAGGTGCACGAATATTCGGCGTCGCAGATGCAGCAGTCCATTACCTCGGGCGTCATGGAACGGCACCCGACCCTGCGCTATCGTGACCGCCATGAACACCGCCACCCTGCCCCCGTTCGGCGTGCAGCTGCGCGAATGGCGCCAGCGCCGCCGCCTGAGCCAGCTGGACCTGGCGGGCGACGCCGACGTATCGACGCGCCACCTGAGCTTCGTCGAGACCGGCCGCGCGATGCCCAGCCGCGAGATGGTGCTGCGCCTGGCCGACCGGCTCGACGTGCCGCTGCGCGAGCGAAACCGGTTGCTCACCGCGGCCGGCTTCGCGCCGATGTTTGGCGAGCGCCCGCTCGACGACCCGGCGTTGAAGGCGGCACGCGAGGCCATCGAGCTGGTGCTGAAAGGACACGAGCCGTTCCCGGCGCTGGCCGTAGACCGACACTGGACGCTGGTCTCGTACAACCGCGCCGTGCTGCCGTTGCTGACCGGCGTGGCGCCCGCACTGGTCGCGCCGCCGATCAACGTGCTGCGTTTGAGCCTGCACCCGCAAGGGCTCGCGCCACGCATCGCGAACCTCGCGCAGTGGCGCGCGCACCTGCTCGCGCGGCTGCGCCAGCAGGTCAATGTCAGCGCGGACCCGGTGCTTGCCGCGCTCGCCGACGAACTGCGTGCCTATCCGGCGCCGGCCGATGCATCGCACGATGCGATCGAGGCTGCGGTGGTCGTGCCCCTGGTTCTGCGCACGCCGGCCGGCACGCTCTCGTTCATCAGCACGACGACGGTGTTCGGCACGCCGGTGGATGTCACGCTGTCGGAGCTCGCGCTCGAGACCTTCTTCCCTGCCGATGCCGCGACCGCCGCGGCGTTGCGCGCGGCTTTGCCCGCTTAGGTGATCGACGCCGCCTTCGTCCGCTCGCGCTTGTAGCGCTCGATCTGCGCCTTCAGGTCGCGGTACTCCTCGCAGGTGATGAAGCAGATCTTGTCGAGCGCCTTCAGCTCCTGCTCGGCCATCTCGGGTTTGCCGATCTGCAGGTAGGCCTCGCCGAGGTATTCGTGGGCGCCCTTGTGCTTCGGGTCGATCTGCAGCGCGCGCTCGTAGTGCTTGAACGAGTTGTCCATGTCGCCCGCCTTGCGGTAGGCGTGACCGAGCTCGTTCCAGGCGTTCGCATTCTTCGGGTCGCGTTGCGTCACCGCGCTCATGCGGGTGATGACCTGCGGCCAGTCGTTCGACTTCACGGCGGCAAGCCCGGCCTGGTAGTCTGGGTCGGCCTCGGCACTGTCGCTGCCACCGCCGCCACCACCGCCACCCCCTGCGCACCAACCCGGCGCGGCCACCAGACTCAAACATGCCGCGAACAACCAGACATGGATTCGCATGATCGTCTCTCCTTCAATGCGCGTCGATGCGGCCATAGACGCCGTGGGTTTCGTCGGCCGGGCCAGCGGCGTAGAACAAGGTGTTGGTCGGCTGGCTGTTGAGGCCGTTGCCGAACGCGATGCCCCACAAGCCATCGATCGCGATCGGCACGCCACCGGGCTTGTTCAGGCTGCCCATCGAGGCGCCGGTGGTCGCGTTGAAGGCGTTGATCTTTCCGTCGCCGAAGTTGCCGACCAGCAGCGCATTGCCGGCCGCACCGAAGTTCGCCGGCGCAAGCGCCATGCCCCATGGCGCGTTGAGCGGCCCGCCGACATCGACCAGGCGCTTGACGAAGTGCCCGGTGGCATCGAACACGTCGATCAGCCCGAGGCCGGCACCGTTCACGTTGTCGTGCGCGCTCGCGTCCTGCTTCGCGAACGTCACGTAGAGCTGCCCACTGATCGCCTGGATGCCGAAGGGCGCGTAGCCCGCTGGCAGCGTCGGGTCGGTGAAGCCGCCGGCCACCGCGACCTTGGTGAAACTCGCATCGAACACATCGACGCGTCCGTTGTGGAAGTCGGTCGCGTACAGGAAGTTCGCGCCACCGCTGCTCGCCAACGCAAGGCCCTTGTAGACCGCACCGGCCGCGTTGCCATCGAACACCGTGATCGAGGCATTCAGGTTCACGCCGGGCGACCATCCCGACAGCGTGCCCGCCTCGCCGACGAAGATGAACGGGCTCGCGCCGCTCACGCCGCCCTGGCTCACGACGAAATCGGTCGTGCCGTTGTAGACGATGCCGGTCGGGTTGGCGCTGCCGGCCACGCCGGCCGGGATGTTGACGACCAGCGTTTGCGGCACGCCGTTGCCGTCGTACAGCGTCGAGCTCGACGTGCCCGCATTCGCGACCCACACATCGCCGTTCGGATTGAACGCGATGCCCCAGGCGTTGACGAGGTGCGTGTCGACGTTCGGGCTGCTGTACGGATTCGCGCTGGTATTGACATCGCTGACGAGGCTCGTCGCCACATAGCCGGGCGTGCCCATGCCACCGGGCGCCGCGTAGTCGCTGCCACCGCCGCCGCAGGCCGTCAGCGCGGCCGCAGCCACGCCGACGAACAGCCCCCTCGTCCTGACCAGAATCCCATTCATCGCGCACCTCCTTCGAGTGAGCACGGCGCTTCGCGGCCGTGTGAGCGGTCTATTCCGCTCACCCACGAAAAGGTTCAAAGCGTCAGAACGATGCCGTCGCGCCGAGCACCCAGGTGCTGCGTCGCGTCCCGTAGTCCACGACATACGGGCCGCCGCGCGTCGCGGTGACCCACGCGAGTTGCAAGTCGACGGAGGGCGAGGCGTTGAAGCCGATGCCGATGCGAACGTCGGTGCGCACGCGGTCGCGTCCGTCGTCACTCGGGCCGCTCAGTGCCGAGAGCGCACCGACGTGCCCGAACAGGCGCCATCGCGACGTGAGCGGCGCATTCGCATCGAGCTCGATGTACGCGGTGGCCTGCCGGAAGCCGAAGTAGTCCGGTGCGTAGTAGGCCCGCAGACTCCAACGCTCGCCCGACAGCCCGATGAAGGCCTCGGCGTAGTCGTAGCGCGTGTCGCCGCTGAAGGTCGAACCGGTCACGCCGGCTTCGACGCCAAGCTCCGGCGTCAGCCGCTTCACGACGCCGGCATAGCCCAGCCACTGCACCGTGCGGCGGCCGCGCGTGAACTCCACGCCGGTGGCCGAGGCGCCGGCGAACACGCCGCTGTCGTGGTCCCAGGCGACGCTCACGCGCAGGTCGGGTTGACCGTCGCTCAGCGAGACACCGCGAAAGCGGTTGTCGGATTCGACCCCGACGCTGATGCCAAATTGCGCATGGGCCGCGCCACCGACGAGCAGGCCGCACGCCAGCAGTGCGTGCCGGCTCATTGCCGCGCCACGGCCGGCGCGGTGTTGGCGGCCGTGCAGCCGCAGCTGCAGTGACCCGCGATGCGGCTCAGCGATGCGCACGCGTCGATCCGGCCATCGGGCAACAGCACGAACTCGCGCGGTGCGGCGGTGGAAGTGCCCTGCGCCGCAAGCGCGACCGGGCCGCGTCGATCGCGAGCCTCGCGCAGCAGCGCGAGCAGGCCGCTCACCTGCGCCGCCGCGTACGACGTGCCTGAAACCAGGCCCCAGCGAGCACCGACCAGCGTGGTCGGGATGTCGCGGCCGGGTGCGCGCACCGCGCCCGGCACCACCTCCCCCTGCCCCGTGTCGGCCACGCCGATCACGCCGGCGTGCGCGGCCGGGAAGCCGCCGTCCGGCGCGGCGCGATCAGCCGCCGCCACGACGGCGATGCCACGCGCCAGCGCAGTGTCCAGCAGCCGGCCGAGCAGGCGGTCGGGCGGCCCGCTCAAGCTCATGTTGATGACCCGCGCGTCGTGCGTGATCGCGAAGTGCAGCGCCTGCGCGAGGCTCAGGCTGCTGCACAGCGTGGCGTCGACCGTGGCCTGCCAGCAGGCGCGCAGCGCCAGCACGCGCGCCTGCGGCGCGACGCCGGCAATGCCGAGGCCGTTGTCGGCCTGCGCCGCGATGATGCCGGCCACGGCGGTACCGTGGGTTTCGGCGGTGGGGGAACGGCCTGAGACGAAGTCCTCGCTGGCCTCGATCTGCCGCGCCAGATCAGGGTGCGTGCGCTCCACACCACTGTCGATCACCGCAACGCGCACCTGCCGGCCGGTGACGGTGTCGTGCAGCGCCGCGAGCTGCCATTCGCTCTCGGCGGGCTGCAGCGTGAACAGCGGGTCGTCGTGACCCTGCGCGCGGTACACGTTCATCGCCTGCGCCCATGACACGCGGGCATCGCGCGACAGGTCCTGTGCGATGCGATCGGGCGATCGATCGGGCGGCACGTTCATCACGAAGCAGTCGACACCGAGCAGCGGCATCGGCCAGTCGCCGGTCATCGCCAGGCCATGCTCGCTGGCGAGCTGCACCGCGACGCGGCGACGCGCAACGCGGCCCGCAGCATCCGAATAGCTGCCCGCGTAGTTGCCGTCAGCTCGGAAGTGCGGGGGCGGCAGCGTCAGCATCACGAGCACCTGCTGCCGCGTCTGCGCTTCGGTCCCTTGCGCACGCGCGGCATTCGGCCCGATCAGCGCTGCCATCAGCAGCAGCACGGCACCGAGCAACGATCTCATCGCGTCGTTCCGGCGGCGAGCGACTCGACGCGCAGCACCGCCACCTGCTGCCGCAAGCGCTCGATGGCGGCAGCGTGCCGCGCTGGCTCGGCCGCGAGCAGGTACGCGCCGGTGACGGTCGGGCCATCGACGAGGCGGGCGTCGCTGTCGCGCAGCGCCTGGCGGATCTGCAGTTCGCTCGCCTCGGGCCGGAAGACGACGACGATGCTGGCATCGCTCGCGCGACCCGGGCCGCCGAGCGCGCGATAGCGGTCGTCGCGCGGCACCATCATCACGACGAGCGCCGCGAGCCCGACGATCACGGTCGACTGCAGCGCGAGCACCCAGCGCCACCACGGCGGCGCGGTGCGCCGCGGCGGGCGTTCGGGCTTGCGGGCGGGCGCGGTATCCAGCCGACCGCGCAGCGCCGCCCACCCGCGATCGACGTCACCCGTCGCCGCGGCCGGCGGCAAGCCCTCACGAAGCTTGCGCTGCCACGCGAGGTCCGCCTGGCAACGCGGGCAGCCGACCAGGTGCGCGGCGACGCGCGCGGACTCGTCGGCGTCCAGCCGACCGCCATCGAACCAGGGCAGCAGCAGCTGCACGAAGCCGTGCTCGTTGCCACCGAGGCGCAGGATCTTGCCGCTCACAGCCAGTCCTCCGCGTCGCCGGCAAGCAGCACCCGCAATCGGCGCCGCGCATGGAACATGCGCGTCTTCACGGTGTCGACCGGGCAGTCGACGATCTCGGCGATCTCGCGATAGCCCATGCCGTGGAAGTAGGTCAACTCGACGACCATGCGGTGGTCGTCGGACAGCGCGTCGAGCGCGCGCATGAGCCCGGTGCTCGCCTGGCGCTGCTCCATCTGCTGCTCGGGGCCGGCGCCGGTCGCGGCGCGCTCGTTCAGCGTCTGGTCCTCGACGGCCTCGTCCTGGCGCTGCAGGGCCTTCAGCCCCTTGCGGTACGCGATCGCGAAAATCCAGGTGCTGATCTTGCTCGTGCCGTTGAAGCGATCGGCCCGGTTCCAGACCACCAGCATCGTGTCGTTCAGCACCTCTTCCACCAGGCTGCGGCGGCGCGTCATCCGGTCGAGGAAGCGCGTCAGCCGCGCGTGGTACGACCGGTACAACTCCTCGAACGCGCGCAGATCGCCCGCGGCGACACGCCCGATCAGGCGCACCTGCGCCGACTCGCCTTCGTCCTGCGGCATCGGGCGGGGCCCGGCGCCATCCTCTCGGCTTTGCAGCATTCACAACTCCCGTTGGAGCGTTGATTCCTCTGCACGCGAAAAAGGTTCAAACGACTTTGTAAACGGCTCAGCCCACCCAGACGCGCGCGTTCGCGAACATGCGCGTCCAGGGGCTGAGGGCGCTGCGGTCGCCATCGGTCCAGCTCATCTGCACGTTGCGGAACACGCGCTCGGCATGCGGCATCAGCACGGTGAAACGGCCATCGGGTGTGGTCACCGAGGTCAGCCCGTCGGGGCTGCCGTTGGGGTTGAACGGGTAGGCCTCGGTCGGCACGCCGGCGTGGTCGACGAAGCGCATCGCGCGCTTCACGGCGACCGCGTCGCCGCGCTGTGAGAAGTCGGCAAAGCCTTCGCCGTGCGCGACCGCGACCGGGATGCGGCTGCCGGCCATGCCGGTGAAGAAGACCGACGGGCTGTCGAGCACCTCGACCAGGCTCAGCCGCGCCTCGAACTGCTCGCTCTTGTTGCGCGTGAACTTCGGCCACGCCTGCGCGCCGGGGATGATGGGCGACAGCGCCGCCATCATCTGGCAGCCGTTGCACACGCCGAGCGCGAACGTGTCGGTGCGGTTGAAGAACGCGGCGAACTGCTCGGCCAGCACCGGGTTGAACATCACCGAGCGGGCCCAGCCTTCGCCCGCGCCCAGCGTGTCGCCGTAGCTGAAGCCGCCGCAGGCGACGAAGCCCTGGAACTGGTCGAGGCGCGCACGGCCGGCCTGCAGGTCGCTCATGTGGACGTCGTAGGTCTCGAAGCCGGCGAGGTCCATCGCGTAGCTCATCTCGAGGTGGCTGTTGACGCCCTGCTCGCGCAGGATCGCGAGCTTCGGCCGCGCGAGGTTCAGGAACGGCGCGGCGACGTTCTGCGTTGCATCGAAGCTGAGCTTCACGTGCAGACCCGCGTCGTCGACGCGGCCGACTGCCGCGTGCTCGGCATCGGCACCCGCCGGGTTGTCGCGCAGTGTCGCGATGCGCCAGCTGACATCGTCCCAGGCCTGATGCAGATCGCGCAGCGGTGCGCTGAACACGCTCTTCGCATCGCGCCAGACCTCGACCACGCCGCGGTCGTTGGGTTTGCCGATGAAGTGGCTGTGCTTGCTCAGCCCATGCTCGCGCAGCGTCTGCATCACCTCATTGCGCACGGCCGTCGGCACCTGGATCACGGCACCGAGTTCCTCGCTGAACAGCGCGCGCAGTGTCAGCTCGGTTCGGCGCGCGCCGACCTGCGTCGCCCAGTTCTTCGAGTCGCCATATTCGGCGCGGCTGTCGCTGATGCCATCGCCTTCGGTGACGAGCATGTCGACATTGAGGCTCACGCCGAGGTGGCCGGCGAAAGCCATTTCGCAGACCGTGGCCCACAGGCCGCCGTCACTGCGGTCGTGGTACGCGAGCAGCCTGCTCTGGCCGCGCAACGCGTTGATCGCGTTGACGAGTGCTTTCAGTGGCGCGGGTTCGTCCAGATCGGGCACCGTGGCGCCGAACTGGTTCAGCACCTGGGCCAGCATCGAGCCGGCCATGCGGTTCTGGCCGCGGCCGAGGTCGATGAGGATCAGCGTCGTGTCGCCGGGCTGCAGCTGCGGCGTGAGCGTGGGGCGCACGTCGGCGAGCGTCGCGAACGCGGTGACGATCAGGCTCACCGGCGAAACCACTGCACGCTCTGACCCCGCCGGCCAGCGCTCGGCCGCTCCGGAGCGGCCGGCAGCCCCCACGGGGGGCGGTACCGGTACCCCGGTGCCGGGGGCGTCATCTCGCCAGCGCGTACGCATCGACAGGCTGTCCTTGCCAACCGGCACGCTGATGCCGAGCGCCGGGCACAGCTCCAGACCGATCGCGCGCACGGTCTCGTACAACGCCGCGTCTTCACCGGGCTCGCCGCAGGCGGCCATCCAGTTGCAGCTGAGCTTGACGCGTTCCAGCTCGAACGGCGCCGCGAGCAGGTTCGTGATCGCCTCGCCGACCGCCATGCGGCCCGAGGCCGGCGCGTCGAGTGCGGCCAAGGGCGTGCGCTCGCCCATGCTCATCGCCTCGCCGCGGAAGCCGCTGAAGTCGGCGAGCGTGACGGCGCAATCGGCGACCGGCACCTGCCACGGGCCGACCATCTGGTCGCGGCTGTTCAGCCCGCCCACCGTGCGGTCGCCGATCGTGATCAGGAAGCGCTTGCTCGCGACCGTCGGATGGCGCAGCACGTCGAACGCGACCTTCTCGAGCGTCACGTCGTTCAGGTCGAGTTCAGGCGCGCTGCGTGGCACACGCGTCACGTCGCGCAGCATCTTCGGCGGCTTGCCGAGCAGCACGTCCATCGGCATCGCGATCGGCTGGTCACCGCCGGGGCCGTCTTCGAGGATCAACGCCTTCTCGGCCGTGGTCACGCCGACGACCGCGAACGGGCAGCGCTCGCGCTCGCACATCGCGCGGAAGATCGGCAGCGCCTCGGGCGACACCGCCATCACGTAGCGCTCCTGGCTCTCGTTGCACCAGATCTCCTTCGGTGCGAGACCGGTCTCTTCGAGCGGCACCGCGCGCATGTCGAAGCGCGCGCCCATGCCGGCGCCATCGACCAGCTCGGGGAAGGCGTTGCTGATGCCGCCCGCGCCGACGTCGTGGATCGCGAGGATCGGGTTGCTGTCACCGAGCGCCCAGCAGTGGTTGATGACCTCCTGCGCACGGCGTTCGATCTCGGGGTTGCCGCGCTGCACCGAGTCGAAATCGAGCGATGCGGCGTTCGCGCCCGCCGCCATCGAACTCGCCGCACCGCCGCCCATGCCGATGCGCATGCCCGGCCCGCCGAGCTGGATCAGCAGCGTGCCGGCGGGGAACTGGATCTTGTGCGTCTGCGAGGCCGAGATCGAGCCCAGACCGCCGGCGATCATGATGGGCTTGTGATAGCCGCGGCGCTGGCCTGCAACGTCTTGCTCGTAGACGCGGAAGTAGCCGCCCAGGTTGGGCCGGCCGAACTCGTTGTTGAACGCCGCGCCGCCGAGCGGCCCGTCGACCATGATCTGCAGCGGGCTCGCGATGTGCTCGGGCTTGCCGTAAGGCGATTGCTCCCACGGTTCGTTCGTGCCGGGCAGATGAAGGTTCGACACGCTGAACCCAGTGATGCCCGCCTTGGGCTTGGAGCCGCGGCCGGTCGCGCCTTCGTCGCGGATCTCGCCGCCGGCGCCGGTCGACGCGCCGGGGAACGGCGAGATCGCGGTCGGGTGGTTGTGCGTCTCGACCTTCATCAGCACATGCACCGGCTCGGTCCGTGCCGAGTAGACCGGCGCGTTGGTATAGCCCTGCGGCAGCCAGCGCGTGATCGTGCCGCCTTCCATCACCGAGGCGTTGTCGCTGTACGCCACGATGGTGTGCTGCGGCGACCGCTTCTCGGTGTTTCGGATCATTCCGAACATCGAGTGTTCCTGCGCCACGCCGTCGATCACGAACTGCGCGTTGAAGATCTTGTGCCGGCAGTGCTCGCTGTTGGCCTGCGCGAACATCATCAGCTCGACGTCGGTCGGGTTGCGCTTCAGCGCTGTAAACGACGTCACCAGGTAGTCGATCTCGTCATCCGAGAGCGCCAGACCGAACTCGGTGTTCGCCGTCACCAGCGCATCTCGCCCATGGCCGAGCAGATCGACGTGCTGCATCGGCGCCGCGGGCTGCGCGTCGAACAGGTGAACGGCGTCCTCGCGCGACGGCAACGCGCTCTCGGTCATGCGATCGTGCAGCAATGCCGCGCAGGCCTGCAGTTCGTCCGCGGTGAGGGTCTTCGCACCGCCGAGCAGGCCGCTCTTCAGCGCCAGGCGGAATTCGGTGACGCGCTCGACGCGATGGATCGCCAGCCCGCAGTTGTGGGCGATGTCGGTCGCCTTCGAGGCCCACGGCGACACCGTGCCCAGGCGCGGCGCGACGACGATCAGCGCGCCGTCGGCCGGCCCGGCGTACGGGTCGCCGTAGCGCAGCAGCGCGCCGAGCTTGTCGTGATCCTCGCGCGCCAGCGGCACATCGCTGCAGACCCAGTGCACATGCCGCGCTGCGATCGCCGTGATGCGCGGCTGGATCGCCTGCAGCCGCGGCATCAGCGCCTGTGCGCGGAATGCGGACAGCGCATTGCCGCCCTCGAAGTGGGTCAGATGCTGAGAGGTGGAAGTCACGCGGCGGCTCTTCGGGTGTGAAGACAAGGCCGGGGCGCGCTGAGGGTCGCCCCGGTGGTAGCCCGAGATTTTACGGGCCGAATGAGATAATGCCGCCCCATGACGATCACGATCAAGACTGCCGCCGATGTCGAGGCGATGCGCATCGCCGGGCGCCTGGCCTCCGAGGTGCTGGACATGCTCACGCCCCACGTGAAGCCCGGCGTTTCCACCGACGAGCTCGACCGCCTTGCACACGACCACATCGTCAACGTGCAGGGCGGCATTCCGGCGCCGCTGAACTACGCGCCGGCGGGCTACACGCCCTACCCGAAGTCGATCTGCACCTCGATCAACCACCAGGTCTGTCACGGCATCCCGAACGACCGGCCGCTGAAGAACGGCGACATCGTCAACATCGATGTCACCGTCATCAAGGACGGCTGGCATGGCGACACCAGCCGCATGTTCATCGTCG
>JBDTVC010000003.1:0-50854 GCA_040007475.1 Burkholderiales bacterium | reverse complement strand
AGTTGCGGCCACCGCGGCTGTATTCGGTGCGCAGCACGACCATCGGGTCCTTGCCTTGCATGATGACGTTGCCGGCGCGAATTTCCTGTGCGATCTTCATAGACGTTTCCGTTCGGTTAGCAGCTCGCGCGTGCCAGCCCACCGGGGGTAGCGCGAAAAGCCCATGATTTTAGCGTGTTTCGGCCACGAAGCCGAGCAGCCGGGTGGTGAGATCGCTTTGGGCCCGCAGTTCGTCACGCCACCGGGCACCGTGCGCGAGCCATGATGCGGGCGGTGCGAACTCGGGGAACGGGCCGTCGCCGGTGTTCCAGGCTCGAAAGATCGCCCGCAGCCGGCTCGCCAGCGGCGGTTCGGCACCGGCAAGATAGCGGTCGAGAAATGCCTCCAGCTTGGCCAGGTGAACGCCATCGTGCTGCGGATAGATCTGCCAGATGAACGGCTTGCCGGCCCATTGGGCGCGCACGAACGAGTCTTCGCCGCGCACGAAGTTGAGGTCGCAGGCCCACAGCAGTTCGTCGTACTCGCGCTGCGTCAACGACGGCAGCACCGCGGCGCGCAGTGCGCCGCGCGCGAGCGTCGGTCCCAGCAGCGCACGGATCTGCCGCTGCGCGTGGCCGGCGGTGGCCAGCAGCAAGGTCGGCTGCCGCGCCCAGTGATCGAGGAGCGCGGGAAGCGCCCGCTGCTCGTAGCAGAACAGGCTCACGAGCTGCTCGTTCGCTTCGCGCTGCATACCGCGTTTGGCCAACCAGGCTGGCGCATCGAAGGCCTGCTGCCGTGCCAGCAGATCGGCCTCGTGGATCAGGCCGCCGGTGCGCGGCGTGAAGCCGGGGTAGAAGAACCACTTGCGCACGCCGTTCGCCTGGGGCGACGGCAGGCCGTGGCTGCGCTCGACGAAGGCCTCGGCGCTGAGGTACTCGAGGTTGATCCAGCAGGTCGCGGCGCTCATGCGCTGCGCGAACGCGGGCGGCAGGTCGCAGCCGAAGGCTTCGATCACGACGTCGCCCGGTGCGGTCGTGTCGTTGGCGGTGGGCCACGGTCGCACGGTGACGTGCGCGGCACCCGCCGGCGCCATCCACTGCAGCGCAGACGCATCGTCGATCCACAGCCGCACCGACTCGCTGCGCGACGCGAGATCGGCGGACAGGCGCCAGCAGACGCCCGCGTCGCCGTGGTTGTCGATCACGCGGCAGAAGAGATCCCATTGCATGAAGGCATTATCGGGAGCGGCGCTGCGGGTTCGATAATGTCGGCCGATGACCGACGAGACCGTCCCAGCCCCCAGCGCCGAGGCGCCGGACCCCGCCCGCGCGCAGCTGCTGGCCGATGTGGCAGCGCTGCCGAGCCTGCCCGGGGTGTACCGCTACTACGACGCGCAGGATGCCGTGCTCTATGTGGGCAAGGCGCGCGACCTGAAGAAGCGCGTCTCGAGCTACTTTCAGAAGAACCACGGTGGCACGCGCATTGGCCACATGGTGACGAAGATCGTGCGGATGCAGACGACCATCGTGCGCTCCGAGGCTGAAGCGCTGCTGCTCGAGAACAACCTGATCAAGACGCTCAGCCCCCGCTACAACATCCTGTTCCGCGACGACAAGAGCTACCCGTATCTGAAGATCGCCTCGCATGCGTTCCCGCGCGTCGCCTACTACCGCGGCGCGGTCGACCAGAAGCACCGCTACTTCGGGCCGTACCCGAGCGCGTGGGCGGTGAAGGAATCGATTCTCGTGCTGCAGAAAGTGTTCCGGCTGCGCACCTGCGAGGACACGGTGTTCAACAACCGCAGTCGGCCCTGCCTGCTCTACCAGATCAAACGCTGCTCCGGCCCCTGCGTCAACCTGATCGCGGCCGACGACTACGCCCGCGACGTGGCTCACGCCGAGCGCTTCCTGCAAGGCGAGCAGCAGGAGCTGATGGACACGCTGCAGGCGCAGATGATGGCGCACGCCGATGCGCTGGAGTTCGAGCAGGCCGCCGAAATCCGCAACCAGATCGGCGCGCTGTCACGTGTGCTGCACCAACAGGCGGTCGAGGACAACACCGGCGTGACGACCAAAGACGCGGACGTCCTCGCCGTCAAGGTCGAAGGCGGTCGCGCGTGCGTGAACCTGGCCATGGTGCGCGGCGGGCGGCACCTCGGCGACCGGCCGTACTTTCCGAAGCACGTCGAGGATGCGATGGTTTCCGCGCCCGATGAAGACGACGGTGCCACGCGCGTCGACCCCGAGGTGCAGGTGCTCGAGGCGTTCATCGCGCAGCACTACCTCGACGGCGGCGTGCCGCCGTTGCTGGTGCTCAGCCACGCAGTCGACAAGTCGCTGATCGAGGCGCTCGCGCTCCAGAGCGGCGTCAAGGTCACGGCGCAGCACCAGCCGCGCGAACCTCGCCGCGCCTGGCTCGACATGTGCATCAAGGGCGCACAGCTCAAGCTTGCCCAGTTGCTGGCGGAGGAAGGATCGCAACAGGCCCGGACTCGTGCACTGGTCGACGCATTGGACCTCGCCGTGGACAACATGGACACGTTTCGCATCGAATGTTTCGACATCAGCCACACGGCCGGGGAGTCGACTCAAGCATCCTGCGTCGTCTTCGAGGGTCACAAGATGCAGAGCGCGCAATACCGCCGCTACAACATTGACGGCATCACCGGCGGCGACGACTACGCCGCGATGCGCCAGGTGCTGACACGTCGCTATTCGAAACTCGCCGAAGGCGCGAGCAAGGGCGAGGCGCGTCTGCCCGATCTGGTCCTGGTCGACGGCGGTCGCGGGCAGGTGAGCGTGGCACGAGAGGTGTTCGAGGAACTGGGCATCGATCTCGCGCGCATCGTCGGCGTCGAGAAGGGCGAAGGCCGCAAGGTCGGCCTGGAGGAACTGGTCTTTGCCGATGGCCGGCCCAAGGTCTACCTCGGGCGCGACTCGGCGGCGCTGATGCTGGTGGCACAGATCCGCGACGAGGCGCATCGCTTCGCGATCACCGGCATGCGGGCGCGGCGGGCGAGCGTGCGCACCGGCGGCAGCAAGCTCGAAGAGATCGCCGGTGTGGGGCCGAAGAAGCGCGCCAGGTTGTTGCAGCGCTTCGGCGGTGTGCGGGGCGTTGGGAACGCGAGCGTCGAGGACCTGCTCGGCGTGGACGGCATATCAAGAGAACTGGCAGAGGAAATCTATCGTGCACTTCACTGAACGACGCGTTGAAAAGCGCCCCCGCGGCGCCCTGTGGGCAGCCCTGGCGGGCTTGGGCCTGCTGGCGAGTTGCGCGTCGACCACGCCCACCACGCCGGCACCAGCGGCAGCCCCGGCACCGCGCCCGGCCGCGACGACCGCCGCCGCGCCGCTCGGCGGCGGCGCCACGCTGCCGCCGCCTGGCAGCGTGCGCAACTGGAACGACGTGCGGCTGCAGGCCGCGCGCCGCATGGTCGCGGCCAATCCGAACATGACCTACATGGGCGAGGTGCCCGAGACGCTGCTCGCGATCCCCGTGCTCGAGATCGAGCTGCATGCAGATGGCAGCGTGCGGCGCATCGAGGTGATGCGCAACCCGCGCCAGGCGCTCGACACCGTCAAGCTCGCCACCGATGCCGTGCACCGCGCGGCGCCGTTTGGCGACGTGTCGCGGCTGCCGAAGCCGTGGCGCTTTACCGAGACCTTCCTGTTCAACGACGATCGCAAGTTCAAACCCCGAACCCTCGACTAGGCATCCACACGACACGCGTCGGTCACAATGGGCGGATGTTCTTCAATCTGCCGACACTGCTGACCTGGGCGCGCATCGTCTCGATCCCGCTGATCGTCGGTGTGTTCCATCTGCCGCTCGGCGAGGCCGATCGCAACCTGATCGCAACCGTTCTGTTCGTCGTGGTCGCGCTGACCGATTGGGCCGACGGCTATCTGGCGCGCCGCCTGAACATGACTTCATCGTTCGGCGCCTTCCTAGATCCGGTGGCCGACAAGTTCCTCGTCTGTGCCGCACTGCTCGTGCTCGTCGAACTCGCGCGTGTGCAGAGCCTGGTCGCGCTGATCATCATCGGGCGCGAGATCGCAATCTCGGCGCTGCGCGAATGGATGGCGCAGATCGGCGCATCGCGCAGCGTTGCCGTCCACATGCTGGGCAAGCTGAAGACCGTCGTTCAGATGGTCGCGATCCCGTTCCTGCTGTTTCATGGTCGGCTCTTCGACCTGATCGACACGCAGCTTTGGGGCACCTGGCTGATCTATGCGTCCGCGGTGTTGACGATCTGGTCGATGGTGTACTACCTGCAGAAGGCGCTGCCCGAGATCCGCGCAAAGGCGCGCTAGGTGATCGCCACTGACAACCGGCGCGCGTTGATCCGCGCGATGCCCTGGGTGTTCGTGCTGATCTGGAGCACCGGCTTCGTGGTCGCACGCTTCGGCATGCCGCATGCGCCGCCGTTGACCTTTCTGTCGATGCGCTACGGCCTCTCGCTGGTGTGCTTTCTCCTGTGGGTGTGGCTCGCGCGCGTCGACTGGCCGAGCCGTGGCGTGCAGTGGCTTCATCTCGCCGGGGTCGGTACGCTCGTGCACGCGGGCTACCTTGGCGGAGTGTGGGCCGCCGTGAAGACCGGCCTCGGCGCGGGCACGGTGGCCTTGCTCGTCGGCTTGCAGCCGGTGCTCACCGCGATCTGGATGACCGCCACGAGCGGAGCCGAGTCTCGCGTGTCGCGCACGCAGTGGCTCGGGCTGGCGCTCGGCCTGGGCGGACTCACCCTCGTCGTGTGGCACAAGCTCGGCGGTGGTGAAGTCACGCACAGGAATCTCGCGCTGGCCGTGTTCGCCTTGCTGTCGATCACCATCGGCACGCTGTACCAGAAGCAATTTGTCGCACCTTGCGATGTGCGCACCGCGAGCGTGATCCAGCTCGCCGCGGCACTCGTCGTGACCCTGCCGTTGGCATTGCTGGAGACCGAGCACGTCGTGTGGCACCCGCAACTGATCGGCGCCATGGCGTGGTCCGTTCTCGCGTTGACGCTCGGCGGCAGCTCGCTGCTCTACCTGTTGATCCAGCGCGGCGCAGCGACATCGGTGACGAGCCTGATGTACCTCGTACCCCCGTGCACCGCGGTCTTGGCGTGGCTGCTGTTCGGCGAGACTTTCACGTGGAGCATGCTCGTCGGCATGGTGCTCACGGCCAGTGGCGTGGCGCTTGTCGTGCGGGCCGCGAACTAGAGTTCAGCCTCCACGTTGTCAAGCGAGAAAGCACGCAGGCCCCCCGGAATGAGCGCGTTTGATTGCGAATAGAATCCGCATCCGCGCTTGACACTGAGGGAGTGCGCGGCTGTAATCGTTTGCGCCGCGGCGTCAGTTGCTGATGCGGCCCAAACACCCAACCGAATTCTTTGAGAGACACTTTTGAGGGGGACCACCCGTGAACAAGTCTGAGTTGATCGAGCACATCGCCAAGCAAGCCGACATTTCCAAGGCGGCTGCAGCACGCGCCCTCGAGGCCGTGATCGGCGGCGTGAAGTCCACGCTGAAGAAGAACAACACCGTGTCGCTCGTCGGCTTCGGTACGTTCAGCGTCGGCAAGCGTGCCGCGCGCAGCGGCCGCAACCCGCGCACCGGCGCGACGATCAAGATCAAGGCTGCCAAGGTTCCGAAGTTCCGCCCCGGCAAGGCCCTCAAGGACGCACTGAACTGATGCATTGAATGCCATGGGTGCTTAGCTCAGTTGGTAGAGCGGCGCCCTTACAAGGCGTAGGTCGGGGGTTCGAGCCCCTCAGCACCCACCACCCATGAACACCCCGGCAGCCCGCTAGAATCGCGGCAGCCAGCACAACAAAGGCGAACCCCGGTTCGCCTTTGTCGCGTTTGTGAAGTCCGATTTGCGAACACCGGTTTCGCGCACTAAGTTTGGGTTCTCATGTTCGATTTCTTCCGCAAGCACACGTGGTTGCTGCAGTTGGTTCTGGCCTTCGTCGTGGTCGCCTTCGTTGGCACCGGCGTGTATCAGGGCTACGGCAGCCTGACGGGCAACGACTCGACGACGGTGGCCACGATCGATGGCCGCAAGCTCACGCGCAGTGAATGGGAGTTCGCGCAACGCGAGCAGATCGAGCGCGTTCGCAAGCAGATGCCCAACGTCGACGCGAAGCTGTTCGACACGCCCGAGATGAAGCGCCAGTCGCTCGACGCCGTGGTGCGCGAACGCGTGACGCTGGCCGCGGCCGACAAGCTGCACCTCGTCGTCACCGACGAGCGCCTGCAGCGTGAGTTGTTGAGCGTGCCGCAGTTCAAGGGCGCCAACGGCAAGTTCGACATGGATGCGTACAAGATCGTCGTGCAATCCCAAGGCATGACGCCTGCGACCTTCGAAGCTCGCGTGCGCCAGGACATGTCGCTGCGCCAGGTGATCCAGGGCGTGACCGGCACGGTGATCGCGCCACCCGCGACCACCGCGGCCGCCTTCGACGCGATGTTCCAGCAGCGCGAAGTCCAGGTGCAGCGCTTCGCGACCAAGGACTCGATCGACAAGGTCAACCCGACCGACGCCGACATCGAGAAGTTCTACAAGGATCCGGCCAACGCGCTGCTGTTCCAGGCGCCCGAGACCGCGTCCGTCGAATACGTCGTGCTCGACCTCGCGGCCATCAAGAAGAGCATCACCGTGTCCGACAAGGACCTGCGCGACTACTACGCTGCCAACGAGAAGCGCTACACCTCGCTCGAGGAGCGCCGCGCCAGCCACATCCTGGTGAAGGTGGATGCCAGCGCCTCGGCCGCCGATCGTGCGAAGGCCAAGGCGAAGGCCGAGAGCCTGCTCGCCGAGGTGAAGAAGAACCCCGCCTCGTTCGCCGATGTCGCACGCAAGAACTCCGATGACCCGGGCTCGGCGGAGAAGGGCGGCGATCTCGACTTCTTCGGCCGTGGCGGCCTGGCGGCGAAGCCGCTGGAGGATGCGGCGTTCGCGCTGAAGGCCGACGAGATCGGCCCGCTCGTCGAGAGCGAGTTCGGCTACCACGTCATCAAGCTCGTGGCGGTGCGCGGCGGCGACAAGCGCAGCTTCGAATCGGTGCGAGCCGAGATCGAAGGCGAGGTGCAGTCGCAGCTGGCGCAGAAGCGCTTCTCCGAGGCCGCGGTCGAGTTCACGAACATGGTCTACGAGCAGCCCGACAGCCTCAAGCCCGTGGCCGACAAGTTCAAGCTCGAACTCCGCACCGCACAAGACGTGCACCGCACGCCCGCGCCGGGCACGGCCCCCGCGCTGGCGAGCCCGAAATTTCTCGATGCGCTGTTCGGCGCCGATGCGGTGCGCAACAAGCGCAACACCGAGGCGGTCGAGATCGCGCCGAGCACGATGGCCTCGGGGCGCGTCGTCAAGTACGAGGCCGCGCACCAGCAACCGCTGGCCGATGTGAAGGCCAAGGTCCGCGAGCGGCTCGTGACCGTGCAGGCCGCCGCGCAGGCGCGCAAGCTCGGCGAGGCACGCCTGGTCGAGCTCAAGGCCGCGCCAACGACGGCGCTGCCGGAGGCCGCCATCACCGTCTCGCGCGCGAACCCGCGCGAGCTGGCCGGCCCGTTGATCGACGCGGTTCTGAAGGCACCGAGCGCGAAGCTGCCGACCTTCGTCGGTGTCGACCTCGGCGACCAGGGCTACGCGATCGCGAAGATCGACAAGGTGCTCGGCCGCGACCCCGTGGCCGCAGATGCGGCGCGTGCGCAGTCGCAATATGCACAGTCCTGGGGTGAGGCCGAATCGCAGGCCTACTACGCGGCGCTCAAGACGCGCTTCAAGGTCGAGATCAGGCCGGGCGTGCTGGCTGCGGCGGATGCTGCGAGCGCTGCGCCGAAGTGAGTCCGCTATAATTTGTGTTCTGCGGTGGCTGTAGCTCAGTTGGTAGAGTCCAGGATTGTGATTCCTGTTGTCGTGGGTTCGAGCCCCATCAGCCACCCCATCGCATCACATTGAAACGGGCCCTCGTCAGGGCCCGTTTTCTTTGTCGGTGTCAGAGTTGCCAGCGCACCGACAGGTCACGAATGATCACGCGGCAGCTGATGCCGTGCGGGTTGACCTCGCGCCACTCGACCTCGCCACCCAGCTGCTTGACGCGCTTGCGCACGCCGCCCAGCCCCAGGCCGTGCGACCACGCGCGGGGGTTGCGCCCGACGCCGTTGTCGGTGATCGTGAGTTCGATGCGGTCGTTCGTCAGACGGAACTCGATGTCCAGGCACTGAGCCTGTGAATGCGCAATCGCATTGCTGACCAGCTCACGCAGTACCCGCGTCAGTGCCGACCAGTGCACGACGGTGAGCAGGATGTCGTCGTCGAACTCGAAGGTCCAGCGGAGCTCGACGTGCGCCGCGGTGAGCCGGTGCGTGAGGTCGGCTTTCCACTCCGCTGCGGCGTGCGACAGGCGATGGTTCGATGCCGCCAGACCGCGCGTCAGCGTCTTCAGATCCTGCAGCGTGTGTCGCACGTAGTCTTCCATCTCCGGGGACTGGGCCTTGTACATCAGTGTCAACAGTCGCGCACCGATGTCGTCGTGCAGGTCCTGCGCGAGCCGCAGTCGCTCCTCGTGGCGGCCTTGCTCCACGGCCTTGTCGAAGTGGACCGCGCGCCTCAGCTGCTCGACAACGCGGTCGGTGAGGCGCGCATCTTCGGCGGTGAACAGGCGCCGGCCGCGCTGCGCGAACCGGATCAGCACCGAGTGGGGCGGCTGTGCATCGCTGCTGCCGAGCACGGGCATCGGCACCAGCATGCTGGAGCCGTCGCCGGCCAAGCGCGTCTTGCGCGTGCGCAGGTCCCCGGCGTTGACCTCGAGCGGTTCGAACAGGTCGCTCAGCAGTTGCGACATCAATGCCGGCGCGCGTTCGGGCCGCGCCTCGACCTCGCGCGCGATGCGGTAGAGCTGCTCGAACATTCGCTCGGTGGTGAGCACGCTGCTGCCGATGAGCTGGCTCATGATCCACTGCCGCATCGCCGAGTACACGCCGAGCGACACAAACAGCGACAGGGTCAGAGCCGTCAGCTGGCCGAGCGAGAACACCGCCACGAACAACAGGTACAGCGAGATCGCGATGGTGCTCACGGCCGCCAGCAGGGCGAACTCCCGCATCATGTTCTGCGACTTGGCCAGGAACGGCACGAGCAGCAGCAGCGCCGCGAGGTACACGTACCAGACCACGGCCGCCGTGTCGGCGATGTTGTGCGGCACGCTGCGCAGGCCGTCTGAGGCCGCCAGCGCCAGCGTCAACAGGCCCCAGGTCAGCGCGGTGACGATGCCGAACTGGCGCAGCACGATGGCAAACGGGTGCGGCTCGATCTGGTACGACCAGCTCAGCAGCCCGATGGCGACCAGGCCCATCGCCAGCACGCCGAGCTGCGTCCACCACCAGACCTGCGGCAGCGCGTCGACCACGGCTGCGCCCACGAGGCCGAGCGCGAGCCCCCATGCCACCAGTGCGATCCAGCCCGAGCCGGGCAGGCGCCGCGGGTGCAGGCATGCCGCGTTGACAATCGCCGCGGCGGTGAACAGATCGAAGCCCATGTGCATCCACAGGCTCCAGCGCGCGTAGGGCGCAGGGAGCCCGAAGTCGAGCGTGACCTCGGCGGCGAACAGCAGCAGATTGCCGGCCTGGGAGGCCGCCATCACCGCATACACGAAGTTGCGGGCCGAGGCGCGCGTGAGCACGACGACCAGCGCCGCCACATAGAGTGCCAGCGCGGTCAGGCCGAGCAGCCAGAACGGGATGGGCAGGCCGATCACGCCGCGTGGCAATGGGCGCACCTCGGCCCTGGTGCCATCGGCGAAGAACAGCCGTACGCTGCTCGACCCGAGTGCGGCCGCCACCTGCGACTGTGCGGCGCGCTGGCGCGCTCGGTCGGCATCGTCCAGTACCCAGCGCGGCGAGCGCTGCAGCGCGAGCCCATCCACGGGCGCAAGCGTGTCGTCGCCACCCATCATGCCGGTCAGTGCCTGGCCGACATGTGCCTGCAGGCCGGCGTCGCTGCTGCCTGCGAGCGCGACGCGGCCCTGTGCATCGACGTGCCATTGAGCGGGGATGCGAGGCGCGCTGGCCAGCCCGCGCGCGATCACGGCCAGTGCGATGCAGCCCAGCATCGCCAGCAGCAACAACGCCGCCAGGCGCCGGCCTTCCCAGCGCGCCGCTCGCGGCGGCCCGTCGACGCGCTCGCTCCAACCGGCATCGAGCACCGAGTCGCCGAGGTTGCTGTGCTGGCCCGTCCAGGTGGGCGAGGTGCGCCCACCGCCTGGCCAGGTGTTGTTCCGACCGGCCGTGCGTGAAGGGTCGGTGGTGTCCGTCGTCACGGCAACTTGGTCAGACCAGGCCTTGCTTGCTTGCCAGCACGGCCGCCTCGGCGCGGCTGGACACGTTGAGCTTTTTGTAGATGGACTTGATGTGGTCGTTCACGGTGAACCACTTGATGCCCATCAGGTTAGCGATCTCCTTGATCGTGAAGCCCTTGCTCAGGTAGGTGAGCACCTCGCTCTCGCGCGGCGTGAGGCGCTCGTGGTCGAGCGGCGCACCGCGACCGCCGGGCATCGGTCGGCTGCTCTGGAAGCCCGACGCAAGCGGGATGGGCCCCGAATTGGTGGCGCCACCGTTCCCACCGGTGCCACCCGAAGGTGCGTGCCGGAAGTGCGTGAGCAGCCGCCGCGCGATCGCGGGCGACAAGGGCGGTTGCCCGCGCACGATCTTCTGCAACTCCTCGACGAGCACCTCGAACCGATCTTCCTTCAGCAGGTAGCCGTCGGCCCCGCATTGCAGCGCCGGGAACAGGTGGTCGTCGTCGGAGTAGAGCGTCGTGACGATCTTGGTCGCCGGGTACTGGCCGAGCTCGGCGAGCAACTCCATGCCGTTGCCGTCGGGCAGCTCGAGATCGACGAGGATCAGCTTGAACGGGTCGGCACTCTGGATGCCCTCGCGCAAGGGGCCGATCTGGCGGCGCGCGGTTTCCAGATCGCCGGCTTCGGTGATCGTGAGGGCGTCGCTGAAGCTTTCCTTGACGACGCGGGTCAGGAAACTGCGCGCGACCGGGTTGTCCTCAACGATGAGTACCTTGACTGCCATGCTGCTGGCGCCTCTAGTTCTTGTGTGCCATGCATGGTAGCGCAATCGGCCCGCGCCAACCCTCTATGCGTTCACCATCACGAGCTTGCCGCGCACTTGCCGGCTGCCCATGTGGGCAAAGGCTTTCAGCAGGTCGGCCATCGGCAGGCGCTGGTCGATCACCGGTTTGACCTTGCCCTCGGCGTACCACTTCGCCAGCTCGGCCAGTGCCGCCGCGTTGGCCTTCGGCTCGCGGCGCGCGAAGTCGCCCCAGAACACGCCGATGATCGATGCCCCCTTGAGCAGCGCGAGGTTCCAGGGCAGGGCAGGTATGCCGCCCTGCGCGAAGCCGATGACGAGGTAGCGGCCACGCCAGCCGATCGAGCGGAACACCGGGTCGGCCAGATCGCCGCCCACCGGGTCGTAGACCACGTCGGGGCCCTTGCTGTCCGTGAGGCGCTTGATCTCGTCGCGCAGCTTGGCGAGCTTGTCGCCGCCGTAGTTGATCGTCGCGTCGGCGCCGAGTTCGGCACACAACGCGCACTTCTCATCGCTGGATGCCGCGGCGATCACACGCGCGCCGACCGCCTTGGCGATCTGGATCGCCGCAGTGCCGACACCGCCCGCGGCACCGAGCACGAGCACGGTCTCGCCGGCCTTCAGCGCCGCACGATCGATCAGCGCATGGTGGGTGGTGGCATAGGTCAGCACGAACGCCGAGGCATCGTCGAACGGGAATCCCTTGGGCAGCGGCATCACCGAAGCGGCCTTCGCGATCGCATGGGTGCCGAAGCCGCCGGTGCCGCCGAACGCCGCGACCGGATCGCCGACCTTGACATGGGTCACGCCCGGACCCACGGCGTCGATCAGACCCGCGTACTCGGAGCCCGGCACGAACGGCAGCGGCGGCTTCATCTGGTATTTGTTCTGCACGATCAGCAGGTCGGGGAAGTTCAGGCTCGCGGCCTTGATCGCGACACGCACTTCACCTGCTTGCGGTTCCGGCGTGGGCAACTCCTTCCAGGCCAGCGCCTCGACGCCGACGGGGTTCTCGCAAAGCCAAGCGTGCATGGTGATTCCTCGTGTTGGGCAGCGACCGATGATACGCAGCGCACGCGTCGCATCGCGTCACCGATGTGACGCCTCGACACGATGTCATCGAGCTGTTCATACAATGGCCGGATGCGCATCCTGATAGCCAACGACGACGGATATCTCGCCCCTGGTCTGGCCGCGTTGGTCAAGGCCTGCGAAGGTCTCGGCGACCTCGACGTGGTCGCGCCCGAGCAGAACGCGAGCGGCACCTCGAACTCGCTGACGCTCAGCCGGCCGCTGACCGTGCATACCGCGGCCAACGGCTTCCTCTACATCAACGGCACGCCGTCGGACTGTGTGCATCTGGCGCTCACCGGCGTGCTGCCGCATCGACCCGATCTGGTCGTCTCCGGCATCAACAACGGCGCCAACATGGGCGACGACACGCTCTACTCGGGAACCGTCGCCGCGGCGATGGAAGGCTTCCTGTTCGGCATCCCGGCGATCGCGTTCTCTCAGGTGCAAAAGGGCTGGGGCGATCTGGAGGCCGCGTCGCGCGTCGCGCGCGGCGTCATCGAGCAGGTGCTGCGGTCACCGCCGGCGCGCACGCCGTGGCTGCTCAACGTGAACATCCCGAACCGGCCCGACGCCGATGCGCTCCCGCGCGTCGTCACGCGGCTGGGCCGCCGCCACGCGAGCGAGCCGCTGATTCGCCAGACCAACCCGCGTGGCGAGACGATGTACTGGATCGGCCCGGCAGGTGATGCGCGCGAAGCCGGGCCCGGGACCGACTTCCATGCCACCGCGAACGGCCAGGTCTCGGTCACGCCACTGCAGGTCGACCTGACCGATCACGCCGCGCTGCCCGAATGGCGCGGCTGGCTGGGGCAGGGCCAGGCATGAGCGGCAACCCTCGGCGCGCGGGCAAGTTTCCGTTGCGACTCGACGAGTTGGGCGCGCGCCCGAAGGCCACGCCGCCGGTCAAGCCATCGCCCGCCGTGCCGGCCCCCAAGCTGCAAGCCACGGCCGCGGCGGCGCGCGCCATGTTGCGGCCGCAGCGCCTGATCGAGCAAGCGCACGGCGATGCGGCGCGGCGAGCCGCGCCATCGGGCCTCGGGCTCGACTCGGCCGAGATGCGGCGCCGCATGTCGCAGCGTTTGCGTGCGACAGGCGTCAGCCATGAACTCGTCCTCGAGGCCATGGCCACGGTGCCACGTCATCTGTTCGTCGACGCGGCGCTCGTCGCGCAAGCCTATGAAGACACCAGCCTGCCGATCGGCCACGGGCAGACGATCTCCAAGCCGTCGGTCGTGGCCCGCATGATCGAGCTGCTGATGAGCGGCGTGACGGCACGCAGCGCGAAACACCTGGGCCGCACGCTCGAGATCGGGACCGGCTGCGGGTACCAGGCGGCCGTGCTGTCGCTGCTGGCTCGCCAGGTCGTCAGCGTCGAGCGGCTGCGCCCGCTGCACGACAAGGCGCGCGAGCTGCTCGGCAGCGTGCGGTCCGACAACCTGCGGCTGGTGTATGGTGATGGGATGCGCGGGCACCCGCCCAATGCGCCCTACGACAGCATCATCGCCGCCGCTGGCGGCGATGCCTTGCCCACCGAATGGCTGGATCAGCTTGCGGTGGGTGGCCGGCTCGTGTCGCCGGTGCGCCAGGCCGGCAGTGACCGCCAGGTGCTGATGGTGGTCGATCGAACGGAGCAGGGCTTCGAGCACAACGCCTTCGAGGCCGTGCACTTCGTCCCTCTAAAATCGGGCCTGGTTGCCTGATGCAGTGAACAAGAAATGCAGATGATCAAGAGAAACGCGCATGCTGATTGAATCCAAATGGGCCGGTGCTCTGGCACTCGCAGCCCTGCTGCTTACAGGCTGCGCCAACACGCCCCACCGCGCGCCGGTCGAGGACCGTGGCGCGGCTGCGAAGGCGTCGATGCCGGCCGTGGTTCCGGTGGCGCCCAGCGGCGCCGCGTCGGCAGTGGCCGGCGACCCGACCAAGCCCTTGCCCGGCGCCGAGAACGCCGGCAAGCCGGGCTACTACATGGTCAAGCCGGGCGACACGCTGATCCGCGTGGGGCTCGAGAACGGCCAGAACTGGAAAGACCTGGTCAAGTGGAACAACCTCGACAACCCGAACGTGATCGAGGTCGGTCAGGTGATCCGGGTCGTGCCGCCCGGCACCGACCCGAACGCCGCGTCGACCAAGCCGGTCGCGGCGGCGCGTGTCGAGACGCGCCCACTGGATGCGAAGGGCACCGCACCTGCGGCCAGCGGTGCAGCGCCTGCCACCACACCCCCGGCCACCGCGCCCGCAGGCCGTGACGGCGACGACGATGTCAACTGGGGCTGGCCGGCGGCTGGCGCCGTGATCGCACCGTTCGACGAAGGCAAGGTCAAGGGCCTCGTGCTCGGCGGCAAGCCCGGTGACCCGGTGTTCGCCGCTGCCGATGGACGGGTCGTCTACGCCGGTTCGGGCCTGCGCGGCTACGGCAATCTGGTGATCCTGAAGCACAACAACACCTATCTCACGGCCTACGCCCACAACCAGGCCTTGCTCGTCAAGGAAGACCAGGTCGTCAAGCGCGGCCAAAAGATCGCCGAGATGGGCTCGACCGATGCCGACAGCGTGAAGCTGCACTTCGAGATCCGCAAGCAGGGCAAGCCGATCGATCCGGCCAAGCTCTTGCCGCCGCGCTGACGCGCGAGCCGCATCGAGAGTCACCATGACCAGAAAGCGCGCAACGCTGAATGGTCATGTGCATGAGGTGGCACGGCCAGCGAATGGCATCGCGCCGACGCAGGCGCCACCGCCCGGGATCGAACTGGCCGACGAGACATCGCTGCCCGCCGACGACGATGCGCTCGCATCCGACACGGTCACCGAACGCATCGAACTGCCGGCCGGGGCGTCCGAGGTCGGCAACACCTTGCAGACGTACCTGCGCGAGATCCGCCGCGCGCCGTTGCTGTCGCCTCAGCAAGAATTCGACACCGCCACGCGCGCGCGGGCCGGCGACTTCGCGGCCCGCCAGGCGATGATCGAGCACAACCTGCGGCTGGTCGTGAGCATCGCGAAGAACTACCTCGGCCGCGGCCTGCCGCTGACCGACCTGATCGAAGAAGGCAACCTCGGCCTGATGCACTCCATCGGCAAGTTCGAGCCTGAGCGCGGCTTCCGCTTCTCGACCTACGCCTCGTGGTGGGTGCGCCAGAGCATCGAGCGCGCGATCATGCACCAGGCACGTCTGGTGCGGCTGCCGGTGCATGTAGTGCGCGAACTCAACCACGTGCTGAAGGCACGCCGCGCGCTGGAGGCCGCGGCAGCGAGCGCCGGGCACGGCGATCAACCGGTGCGGGTCGACGATGTGGCGCTGGCCGTCGGGCGGCCGGTCCATGAGGTCAGCGCGCTACTGAAGTTCGCGGAGCACCCGACCTCGCTCGACGCGCCGGTCGAGCGCCACCAGGGCGAAGGCGGTGGTGGCGAGTCGGTGCTCGACGGCGTGGCCGACGACGGCGCCACCGACCCGATGAGCCTGACACTGAGCAACGAGGTCGAGCTGCTGCTCGCCCACGGGCTGGACGAGCTCAACGAACGCGAGCGCGAAGTGGTCGCCGGCCGCTACGGGCTCGGGGACCGCGAGCCCGAGACGCTGGAGGTGCTCGCCGAGCGGCTGGGCCTCACGCGCGAGCGCATCCGTCAGATCCAGCAGGAGGCCCTGATCAAGCTGCGGCGCCGCATGCTGCGCGATGGCGTGAACCGAGATTCGATCTTCTGATCAATGGGTCGGCATTCATTGACGCCTCGGATGAGTGCGCTGCTCGCCAACATCCGCCGCGCCGATCGGGCACCGTTCCATGCACTGAGCGTGGCCGAAGCGCGCGCGACCTACGAGGCCGCGGCCGAGATCCTCGAGCCGCCACGTGCCGTGCTCGCGCGAGTCGAAGACCTCGTCGTGCCGGCCGCCGACGCGGCGCTGTTGCAGGCGCGCCTCTACGCGCCATCGCATGCCGCGCTGCCGGTGATGCTGTACCTGCACGGCGGCGGCTTCACGATCGGCAGCCTGGAGACACACGACAGCCTGTGCCGCCAACTTTCTCTGCGCAGCGGTGCGGCGGTGCTGGCGCTCGACTACCGGCTCGCGCCCGAGCATCGCTTCCCGCTGGCCGTGGAGGACGCCTGGGCTGCGATGCGGTGGTTGGCCGCGCACGCCGCCACCCTCGGCCTGGATGCGACCCGGCTCGCCGTCGGTGGCGACAGTGCCGGTGGCACGCTGGCAGCGGTCTGCGCGATCCATGCGCGCGACATCGGGCTGGCCCTGCGCCAGCAGGTGCTGATCACGCCGGGCACCACGGCCCACGCCGACACGGCATCGCACCGGCAGTTCGCGCACGGCTTTCTGCTCGACGCCGAGAGCATCGCGTGGTTCTTCGACCAGTACATCGCACACGCGGACCGCACCGACTGGCGCTTCGCGCCGCTCGAAGCCACCGATCTCGATGGCGTGGCACCGGCCTGCATCGTGCTCGCCGAATGCGACCCGCTGGTGGACGAAGGCGTGGCCTATGCCGATCGGCTGCGTGCGGCCGGCGTGGCGGTCGACTTCGAGCTGTATCGGGGCGTCACGCACGACTTCATCAAGCTCGGCCGCATGCTGCCCGAGGCCGCCACGGCGCAGGCCGCGATCGGCGCAGCGCTGCGACACGCTTTCACCCTTGCCCACACGAGCAACCCATGACCCGAACCGAGTTCCGCCACTTCGACCGCCTGCGCGTGCGCTGGGCCGAGATCGATGCACAGAAGATCGTCTTCAACGGCCACTACCTGATGTACTTCGACACCGCCGTCGCCGGCTACTGGCGCGCGCTGGCGCTACCGTATGCGCAGGCGATGGCGCAGTTGGAGGGCGACCTCTTCGTGCGCAAGGCGACGGTCGAGTACGAGGCCTCGGCGCGCTACGACGATCTGCTCGACGTCGGCATCCGCTGCGCGCGCATCGGCAACTCGTCGATCCTGTTCGGCGCTGCGGTGTTCCGGCAGGACCGGCTGCTGGTCTCCGGCGAACTCGTCTACGTCTTCGCCGATCCGCACACGCAGACGAGCAAGCCAGTGCCGCCGGCGCTGCGCGAGGTGCTGCTGGGCTTCGAGGCCGGCGACGCGATGGTGGAGGTCCGCGTCGGCGACTGGGCCACGCTGGGCGCACACGCGCAGGCGATACGCACGGCCGTGTTCATCGAGGAGCAGCAGATCCCGAAGGCGCTGGAGTGGGACGACGCGGATCAGGCGTGCCTCCACGCGGTCGCGTTCAACCGGCTGGGCCAGCCGCTGGGCACTGGTCGGTTGCTGCAGCATGCGCCGGGCGTGGCCCGCATCGGTCGCATGGCGGCGGCCCAGGTCATGCGCGGCAGCGGGGTGGGGCGCCAGGTGCTCGACGCGCTGATGCAGTGCGCGCGTGGGCGGGGCGACACCGAGGTCACGCTGAGCGCACAGACCAGCGCCTCGGCCTTCTATGCACGCGCCGGGTTCGTGACGCGCGGGCCGGTGTTCGACGAGGCCGGCATCGCGCACATCGAGATGACCCGCGCTCTGTGACGGGCCCGTTCGCGGGTCACCGATGACAGCCCGCCGCCGGGCCGAACCGGAGCTCTATAGTCCGCCGAAGTTCGTGTTGCGCCGCCTGCCGCCCGGTGCGGGCTTGAGCAGACTGCGCACGCGCGTGCGCTTGGGCGGTAGCGTCGTTTCGCCGCCGCTCAGTTCGGCCTCGGACACCTCGGCCTCCTCGACCGCCGCCGACGAGGGTTCATCGGTGTAGCGCGGTGGCCAGTTGGGCAGGGTGGAGCGCCGCAGCAGCGCCAGCCCGGCACCGGCGGCGAACGTCCGCTCGAACACGTGCGTCACCGGGCGGCGGCCGACGCGCTCGGTGATGACCAGCGTCGAGCAGCGCGTGCCGTAGGCCTGGTCCGGCGTGCGGATGAACGCCGCGGACAACTGGCGTTCGCGCTCGATCGGGATACCGGTCTGCGGCAGGGCATCGTCGGGCGCGATGCTTCGATCGGCCAGCGCACCGAACAGCCGTGTCGCCAGATCATCGGCGGTTGCCGCCGCCGCCATCGCATCGTGCATCCTCACCTTCAGCGCCTGCACCTTCGGCCAGGGTGCATCGAGCCCACCGTTCGACAAGCCGTAGACACCTCGCTCCAGCCGCGTGGGGTACGCGCCGATGTTCGACCCCCAGAAGCACTCGCCACGCTGGAAATCGGCGGCGATCAGGTTGAAGCCGTTGTAGCCGGAGAGCGCGGTGCGCATCCAGAAGTCGGCCGTGTTCTCGCGCGCGGCCAGCCACTCGGTGACGATGCGGCCGCGGGTCGGGGCGCTCGCGTCCGGCGCGAGGCCACCCCGCACATTGGTCACGAGCGCCAGACGCCCCGGCGCCGTCAGGCCGAGCCAGGTGCCGCCGGATTCGAGGTCGCGCCCACCGAGCACGGCCGGGCTGCCCGGCTCGGGGGTCCACCAACCGAGGCGCGCGGCAGGGCGCTTGAAGAACTCGTCGCGGTTGGAGGCGATGACGAGCGGGAAGCGCCGGTTCTGATCGATCGCGAGTGCTACGAGGCACATGCCGTGAACATCTCGGTGTGGCGGGGCCCGTCGATCATCGGCAGCAGCGCGACCGCCTGCGCCTCGATGCGCGCGTGCGTGGCCGCGTCGATGCCGCCAGGCGCGGCATAGGTCTCCATCCAGGTCTGCGGTTCGCCCGGGCGATCGTCGCGGCACAGCAGGCGCGCACGCAAGCCGGGCACCTGTTCGCGCAGCGCTGCCTGCAAGTTCTCGACCGCAGTGCGGGCTGCCACTGCGTTCGGCGAGCGCATGCGGTAGTAGACGAACAGCTCGCGCATGCCGGCCTCAGGCCATCAGGCTGGCATCGGCCGGCAGCGCGTAGGGCAGTTCGCATCGACGCAGCACGGCGCCGTCCGCGGCGCCGGCGTGCAAGCTGCCGGTGTCCAGCGTGGCGAGCTTCACCTCGACGAGCGCCATCGACCCGGCGGCGTTGACGACCATGCCGGCCGGCTGCGCAGGGTCGCCGCTGTGGAACACCTCCTGGCCGGCCGCGAGCGCCGCGTCGCACTCGAACAGGAACATGCGGCGCTTGATCGTGCCGCGGTACTGGCTGCGCGCCACCACCTCCTGGCCGGGGTAGCAGCCCTTTCTGAAGTCGACGCCGCCGACGATCTCGTAGTTCAGCATCTGCGGCACGAACTGATCGACCGTGGCAGCTTCGATGATCGGGATGCCGCTGCGAACTTCCAGCTCGCGCCACGTCTGCAACGCGAGGGTCGGCGAGATATCGGCGCCCGGGTTGCTCGCCAGGATGCAACGCGCGACACCGTCGACATCGGGCAGACGCACAAGCGAGCCGCCATCGACGACACGCTGCGTCCATGCGGGCATGTCGCCGCCCATCAGCGCGCGCGCGCTGGCGCCGACGAAGCCGCGCGGCGGCAACTCGGCACTCGCATCGCTGAGCTTGCATTTGGCGCGCAGCACGAACATCGACATGCGCTTCAACGTCGCCGGCAGAACACTGGCCGCGCAGGCGAGCAGCAACTCGTCGTCAGCGATCTTCCAGACGATGAAGCTCGCCTGCAGCCGGCCCTTCGCCGAGCAGAAGCCGGCGAGGCGAACCTCGCCATCGCGCAGAGCTGCCACGTCGTTGGTCAGCTGACCTTGCAGGAAGCTCGCGGCATCGGTGCCCCGCGCGCGGATCAGGCCCCAATGGGTGAGCGGCAGCGCGCCGTCGAGGTCGATGGAGGTGTTCATGCATTGATTATCATCAGCGCCCATGATTCTGGTCCCGAAGGGGTTTCCTGTCCGATGAAGCCCTGGCGCGCATTGCTGTGGTTGCTGCTGCTCGGCCTCGCTGCAGCCGCCGGCGGCGCTGCATGGTGGCTGAACGAGCCGCTGACCCTCGCGACCGATCCGGTCGAGGTCTCGATCGATCCCGGCACGCCGCCGCGCGACATTGCGCAGGCCTGGGTGCAGGCCGGCGTGAAGGCGTCGCCGCGCTTGCTGTACGAATGGTTCCGCTGGTCCGGCCAGTCGCGCAAGATTCGCGCCGGCAGCTACGAGATCGGTGCAGGCGTGACGCCAATCGCGCTGGTCAACAAGATGGTTCGTGGCGACGAAACGCTCGCGGTGGTGCGCTTGATCGAGGGCTGGACCTTCCGCCAGTTCCGCGCCGAACTCGCCAAGGCCGACAGCCTCAAACCCACGAGCGCGAGCATGAGCGACGAGCAGATCATGCAGGCGCTCGGGGCACCCGGCGTGATGCCCGAAGGCCGCTTCCATCCCGACACCTACGCCTATAGCAAGGGCAGCAGCGACATGGCCGTGCTCAGGCGCGCGTACCGCGCGATGCAAAAGCGCCTCGACATGGCCTGGCAGGAGCGCGCGGCCGACACGCCGCTGCAGAGCCCGGACGACGCGCTGGTGCTCGCCTCCATCGTCGAGAAGGAGACGGGCACCAATGCCGATCGCGGGCGCGTCGCCGGGGTGTTCGTGAACCGCTTGCGCATCGGCATGCCGTTGCAGACCGACCCGACCGTCATCTACGGCATCGGGCCGTCGTTCGACGGCAACCTGCGCAAGCGCGACCTGCTCGCCGACACGCCCTACAACACGTACCTGCGCGCCGGCCTGCCACCGACCCCGATCGCGATGCCGGGCAAGGCGGCGCTGCTCGCGGCCGTGCACCCGGAGCCGACCAAGGCGCTGTACTTCGTCGCGCGCGGCGATGGCACCAGCGAATTCAGCGACACTCTGGCGGACCACAACCGAGCGGTCAACCGTTACCAGCGGCGCGGCAAATGACGGGCAGATTCATCACCTTCGAGGGCATCGACGGGGCGGGCAAGTCGACACATCTCGACGCCGTCGCGCAGCGGCTGCGTGCGGCGGGGGCCAGCGTGGTTGCCACGCGCGAGCCGGGCGGCACGCCGCTGGCCGAGCGTCTGCGCGAGATCGTCCTGCATTCGGCGATGGACGTCGTCACCGAAGCACTGCTCGTCTTCGCTGCGCGTCGCGATCACATCGCCCAGGTCATCGCGCCGGCGCTCGCGGCGGGCCAGACCGTGTTGTGCGACCGCTTCACGGATGCGACGTTCGCCTACCAGGGCGGTGGCCACGGTGCGCCGATCGCATTGCTCGATCAGCTCGAGAAGGCCGTGCAAGGCGAACTGCAACCCGACCTGACGATCTGGTTCGACCTGCCCGCCGAGCTCGCCGCGCATCGCCGCGCGCAGGCGCGCGAGGCCGATCGCTTCGAGCAGCAGGACCTCGAGTTCTTCGAGCGCGTGCGTTCGGGTTATGCGGCACGGGCGGCGGCCATGCCGCACCGCTTCGCGCGCATCGACGCGTCGTTGCCGCGCGAGGGCGTGTGGCAGCAGATCGATGGCGTTCTGAGGGCGCGCGGGTGGTAGGCGCCGACGGCGCGCTGCCGCTGCCCTGGCTGGAGCAGATCGTGCGCGACACGCTGCGCTCGCAACGCGCGCATGCCCTTCTGCTGCAGGGGCCACAGGGCGTCGGCCAGTTCGAGCTCGCCATCACGCTCGCGCAGGCCTGGTTGTGCGAGAGCGCGACGGTGGGCGCACGCCCTTGCGGCCACTGCGCGAGCTGCAAGCTCGTGCAGGCGAAGTCGCACCCGGACCTGCTGGTGCTGATCCCCGAAGTCATGCAGCCCGATCTGGGGTGGGGCGCCGGCGATGACGAGGCGGCCACCGAACGCGCGAGCAAGACCAAGCCGAGCCAGGAGATCAAGGTCGACGCGGTGCGGCGTGCCGTGGCCTTCGCACAGATCACGTCGGCACGCGGCCGTGGCAAGGTCGTGGTGCTGCACCCGGCCGAGCGCATGAACGGCATCTCGGCAAACACGCTGCTCAAGACCCTGGAGGAGCCGGCCGGCGCCGCGCGTTTCGTCCTGAGCTGCGCCGCGCCGGACGCGCTGCTGCCCACGATCCGCAGCCGCTGCCAGAGCATCACGCTCGGCCTGCCGCCCACCGCACAAGCCGTCGCCTGGCTCGAAGGGCGGGGCGTGGCAAACGCTGGCGTGATGCTCGCCGCCGCCGGTGGCCAGCCGCAAGAGGCGCTCGCGTGGTCGGAGCAGGGCATCGACGCAGCGCTGTGGACGCGCTTGCCGACGCTCGTCTCGCAAGGCCTGCCGCAAGCCCTGGCCGCGTGGCCGCTGCCGCGCGTCGTCGACGCATTGCAGAAGCTCTGCCATGACAGTGCGCTGGCCGCGGCCGGCGCGACTCCGCGCTACTTTCCCGCCGCCAGCATCGCCCCCGGTGCCGACGTGGGTGCGCTCAGCCGCTGGATGACCGAGCTGCTGCGCGTCGCGCGGCACGCGGAGCACCCCTGGAACGCCGGGCTCGTGATCGAGTCGCTGGTGCAACAAGGCCAGCGAGCATTGGCGCATTCGCGTGCAGCAGCTGCGCCGAAGCGGGGTGTTTCGGTAAACTCGCGCGCATGAGCGAACCCACAACGCGCGGCGGCCCGCTCGGCAGCCCTCCACCGGCCAGCAACTCGCGGCCGAGCGTGATCCAGCTCGTGTTCCGCGAGAAGGGCGCGCTCTATGCCGCGTACATGCCGGTGTTCGCCGATGGTGGCCTGTTCGTGCCGACCACGCGCGAGTACAAGCTCGGCGAGGACATCTACCTGCTGCTGTCGCTGCCGGACGATCCGCAGCGCTATCCGGTCGCCGGCAAGGTCGGCTGGCTCACACCGGCCAACGCGTCGGGCGGGCGCACCCAGGGTGTCGGCGTGCGCTTCCCGAACGACGAGAAGACGCGCGGGCTCAAGCTGAAGATCGAGGAAGTGCTCGGCACCACGATCTCGTCGGCCAAGCCGACACAGACCATTTGATCGCGCCGCGGCGCGGACGCGCCGGGCTCGCCACATGTACGTCGACTCGCACTGTCACCTGAGCTTCCCGGAGCTGCGCGAGCGCCTGCCCGAGATCCGCGCCGCGATGGCTGCGGCTCAGGTCGATCGGGCGCTGTGCATCTGCACCACGCTCGAGGAGTTCGATGAGGTGCATTCGCTCGCCACGGGCTTCGACAACTTCTGGTGCAGCGCCGGCGTTCACCCGGACAACGAGGGCGTGCGCGAGCCGAGCGTGGCCGACCTGGTCGCGCTCGCCGCGCGACCGCGTGTCGTGGCGATCGGCGAGACCGGGCTGGACTACTACCGCTTGAACGGCCGCAGCGTGGCCGACATGGCGTGGCAGCGCGAGCGCTTTCGAAACCACATCCGTGCTTCACGTGTGACGCAGCTGCCGCTGGTGGTGCACACGCGCAGCGCATCCGACGACACGGTGGCGATCCTGCGCGAGGAGGGCGCCGAAGCCGGCGTGTTCCACTGCTTCACCGAAACGGAAGCGGTCGCGCGCGCGGCGCTCGATCTCGGCTTCTACATTTCGTTCTCGGGCATCCTGACCTTCAAGACCGCGCAGGCGCTGCGCGACGTGGCCGCCTTCGTGCCCCTGGACCGCTGCCTGATCGAGACCGACAGCCCGTACCTCGCACCGATGCCGTACCGCGGCAAGACCAACAGCCCCGCCTACGTGCCATTCGTGGCCCAGCAATTGGCCACCCTGAAAGGCCTAACGGTCGAAGCGATCGCCGCGGCCACGAGCAGCAACTTCGAGCGCCTCTTCAAGCTCCCGCCTCAGCGCGAAACCGGCTCCGAAAGATGATGAGAAAATACATTAGAAATATCGCCTATCTGATTATGGCGATTGCGGTTTCATCCGCAATGGCGGGCTCGTTTGAAGACTTCTTCATCGCGATCCGGAACGACAACGCCGGCACCATCAACGGGCTCCTCGATCGCGGCTTCGACCCCAACACGCGCGATGAGAAAGGGCGGCCCGGCCTCACGATCGCGATCCAGGAGCGTTCGCTGAAGGCTGCCGGAGCCTTGCTCGCGCGGCCGGCCACCGATGTCGACGCGTTGAACCAGGCCGGCGAGTCCGCGCTGATGATGGCGGCGCTGAAGGGGGACATGGCCGGCATGGAGTTGCTGCTCAAACGTGGGGCCAAGGTCGATCAGCCCGGCTGGTCCGCGATTCTCTATGCGGCCACCGGACCCGAACCCAAGGCCGTCGAACTGCTGCTGGATCGCGGTGCCGCGATCGATGCCACGTCGCCCAACCAGAGCACGCCGCTGATGATGGCCGCGCAGTACGGCAGCGAAGAGAGCGTGAAGCTGCTGCTGGCGCGCGGGGCCGATGCCCGGCGGCGCAACCAGTTGAACCTCGGTGCCGTGGATTTCGCACGAAAGTCGGGGCGCGAAGCACTGGCCAAGCTGCTCGAACAGGCGCAACGTTAGGGCGCAGGGAACGATCGTTCCGACGCCACGTGTAGGTGCTTGCCTGACAACCGGAATGGCGCCACGCCCACTGGGGCGCACGAGGTCGCACGGCTAGAGTGACTTCACCGCCACCCCTGCGGCAACACCCGGAAGGTTCGCCATGTCGACTGTCCAAGAAGCTGTCTCGAATCCGTTCGCACTGATGATGGATCCTGAAGCCGTGTTCGCCGCGCTGGCCCGCTCCGAGCGCCTGCCGCGCCTGCACAGCCGGATCTGCCGACCGCTGGACAAGCCACAGGCCGCGCGCTCCGACGCGGCCGATGCAGTCACGTTGGACGACGTGCTGGACGGCATCGACGACATCGACAGCTGAAGCCCCCGCGCTCAGCCGGCCTTCGCGACGGCGGCCTGCTGCCGCACCAGCTCCTTGCGCTTCATGGTCAGGTACTCGTCGCGCTCCATCTCGTGCAACTGGCGCGGATAGCGCTCCGTGCTGTCGATCCAGGCCTGTATGCGCCGCTCGGGCTGCTCGGCCCGCGGCAGCGTACACGCCGCCAGGTATGAATCGATCGCCAGGTAATAGCGCATCGCATTGCGCTCGATCACGCCCAGCACGCTGCCGACATACACGGGCGTGCCGTCGCCCTTGCGCTCGACGATGCTGAAGCCCACCTTGTCGCGGCCGAGCGTGGCCAGGTAGCTTTGCATCGCGATCCTGGCTGCCACGCCATAGCCGTACGCGTAAGACATGTGGATGAAACTGGACTTCTCATCGAGCGGCGTGGCCTCGAGAACGATGCGGTAGTTCTTCGTGCCGAGCGGCCCCTCCTCGGCGTTGAGCTGCACCTGCAGGTAGTCGGCGCCGGAGGCCACGACCTTGTAGCTGAAGTCGACCTTGTGCGCATCGCCGAGCGGCTGATCGAACTTGCGCCCCACCATGAGCCCCAGCGTACTCGCGCTGCCAGTGCCGCGCCAGTCGCAGCCCTTCACGTTCAGGTGCAGCATCAGGATGTCGCACCAGTGGTCCATGCCTTGCAGGGCCGGACCGGCGACACTGAAGGGCTGGTTCGCGATCGCGTACACGTCGCCCTTGAGGTCGCCAGATGACTCCGTGGATTGCAGCACCAGCGGGCGCCCGAAGGGGTTGCTGGCCAGCGCGCTGCGCAACGTGGCCTCGCGCGCCCGCAGCGCAGTCGCGTCCTGCGCGGTCGCTGAGCCCGTCGGCACCAGCATGGCGATGCCGAAGAGCAGGGTGGTGAGCCAGCGCGCGCGATCGTGATGCATATTCGGTCCCTTCAAAGCCAATATTGCCAGACGCGCGCGAGCCGCTCCTTCACACGCAGTGCCATCGAGCGCTCGCGCCAGGCGTCCAGGGTGATCTGCGCAGACTGCGCCACATCGGCGTCGAAGGCCGCGCGCATCTGGGCGCCGAATTCGGAACCGAGCACGACCGCGTTGACCTCCTGGTTGTGCAGAAAGCTGCGCCAGTCGAGATTGGTCGAACCCACCGTCGACCAGACGCCATCGATCGTCGCGGTTTTGGCGTGCAGCAGGGCGCCCTGCCGTTCGTAGATCTTGATGCCGGCTTCGAGCAACTCGTCGTAGTACGAGCGACCGGCGTGGAACACGAGCGCCGAGTCGGTGCTGCTCGGTAGCACGAGGCGCACATCGACGCCGCGCGCGACGGCGGCCTTGAGCGCTGCGAGGAGTTGCGGATCCGGCGCGAAGTACGCATTCGTCAGCAGCACATCGCGCTCGGCATTCTCGATCGCCGACATCAGCGTGGCGTAGATCGGGCTGTCCGGTTCGTCGGGCGTGCTACCGATGGCGTGCACGACCTCGTCGCCCTGACGCTGGAGCGCGGGGTAATAGCGGCGCGGCGCCAGCGGCTCCCCTTTCTGCTTCTCCCAGGTTCCGATGAAGAGCTTCTGGAACTCCGCCACGACCGGGCCTTCGATCTGCAGATCAGTGTCACGCCAGGGTTCGTCGGTCGGTGGTCGTCGCTCGTCGCGCTGGCTGAACGACCCGCCCGAATAGACGCCACTGATGTTGATGCCCCCGAGCAATGCAATGCGCCCGTCGACGATGAGCAGCTTGCGGTGGTCGCGCTGGTTCACGTCCCACCCGGCCTTCGCAACAGTCGGGTTGATCGGGTTGAATTCCAGCAGCTTGATGCCGGCATCCTTGAGGCGATTGAAGTACTCAGCAGGGGTGTTGAGCGTGCCGACGCTGTCGCGGATCAGATTGACCTGCACGCCCGCGCGCTGGCGCTCGATCAGCGCGGCGGCGAATTGCTGGCCGGCCTCGTCGTCTTCGAGAATGTAGGTTTCCATGTTGATGTGGTCGCGCGCCGCTCGGATCGCCGCGAGCATCGCGGTGTAGGTGCGCGGCCCGTTCTGCAGCAGAACGACCTTGTTGCCCGCAGAGAGCGGACTGTCCGACACGGCTTGCTCGAGTGCCAGGTGGCGATCCAGCATCTTGCTGTCGGGCCGGCCGTCCTGCAGGCTCTCGATGATCTGCTTGCTGCGCTCCGCCGACAACGGCCCCTTGGATCCCGAGAGCCGCGGCTCCGGCCGTGCCAGCGCCATGTCGGGGACGATCCTCGGCAAACTGGCGCAGCTGGTCAGCAACGTGGCCAAGGCGAGGACTGCGACACACACCTGCGGTTCCGAGTTGCGAATCGGGTCAGCGGTCTTGGCGCTCATGCAATGGGGGCGGAATGGAAGATCGCTGAATTGTTGGCGTCGCGGAGGCGCGCGGTTGTCAGAGAGGCAGCCGATCGAGTGTGGGACGCGAACGAGCCGAAACGAGGTTCAATGTAAAGTGACGACAATGTATATTATGTAAACCACCAGAGCGACGCCCTGACGGACTCACTCGTGGCGGATGGCCGTCGGCTCGATACCGAACATGCGCTTGTGCGTTCGCGTCAGATGCGACGAGTCGGCAAATCCTGCCTCATGGGCAGCCTCGGTCCAGGAGGCACCCGCCATCGCTGACTCGATTGCGACGTTGATGCGCAGCCACAGCAGGTAGGCGCGAAACGACGCGCCAGTCTCTTGGACGAACAGATGCCTGAAGCGACTCGGGGACAACGCTGCGGCAGCCGCTGCGTCTGCCAGCGAGACCGACCCACGAACTCGGGACCTGATGTACTCGAGGGCGCGTGCCACTCTGGCATCGGCATCCTCGGCATTCGAGGTCGTGCCCGATGTGCCCGCGAGCATGGAAACCGCTGCGCGCGCGACGGCCTTCATGGCTTGCGCATCGGCGTGCTGCCGGTAGGCGCTGAGCAGCGCGCTGGTCGCTTCGCGCGCAGCGGGCTGCGGTAGCGCCGAAACACCCAGGCCGCCAAACCGTTGCGACAAGGCCCGACCCTCGGCGCTCTCGGGCTCGACGAACAGGTGTGCCACGGTCGCATCATCCAGCTCGAACTCGTGCGAACGATGCGAAGGAACAATGGCGGCAGCGAGCTCCGTCCAGTGCCCGTCCACGTCGCTCCGGAACCTGAACTCACCCTCGAGTGCCAATGCGAGCTGGTGCGCGTGGTGGCTGTGCCAGTCGGATCGTCCATCGCCCTTGCCGATCCAAAGGCTTCCCCATTGCCAGAAGTAGATGCGACCCGACGCGGCCGAAAGCCGCGACGGCGTGCGCTGCTTGGCGCGGGCCGCGGTGTCGAGGTTCACGTCCATCACCGATTCCTTGCTGCAAGTCAGCCGCTTTGTTCAAGCCGGTGCGGCGTTCGCTCGGAAGAATCACTCCTCATCGAACCACCCGATGCCCGAGGAACCAGATCATGTCCCGATTCGCGCGCCGCATACGCCCAGCCGTCCAGTTCGAACTCGATGCGGCTCACCGCGCCGAGGCCAGCGGCAACCCGGACGACGCCTTCCGCCGCCTCGAGCGCGCGCACGTGCTGGGGCAGGCTACCACCATCGAGCACGTCCGGGTTCATTGGCACATGTCGCGCTGGGCGGCTCGACGGGGCAACACGGGCGACGCCGTCAACCAGCTCTGGCGAATGACTGCGGCAGCGATGAAGACAGGCATCGGCTGGATTCCCTTGGGGAACACCGGTGGAAGCAATGTCAGTGCGTTCCAGCGCATGCCGATTCCCGTCGATCTGCAGCGCCTCATCGACGCCGCACGGCGATAGGCAGCGCCGCGCTTCAGTGCCGCGGCGATACCGCTGCCCTCCCCTTGACCACGAACCGATTGGAGAAACCCATCATGTCCCGATACTTCCTCCTGACCGCCCTCTTGGCGACGACGCTCACCGGCTGCATGTCGGCGCCCCAGGACCTGGACGTTTCCTTGCGCCACCCGAGCGCACAAGGCCGATACGTCGTCCAAATGGAGCCGCCAGCGGTGCAGCCCTCGATCAACCAGATTCACAGCTGGCAAATCAGGCTGAGCTCGGCCGACGGTGCGCCAGTTCGCAAAGCACGAATTGCTGTCGACGGCGGCATGCCCCAGCACGGACACGGACTTCCCACGCATCCGCAGGTCTCACGCGAAGTCGCCGATGGCACCTACCTGATGGAGGGCATGAAGTTCAGCATGACGGGCTGGTGGGAAATCAAGCTCGCCATCCAGGCGGCCGAGGGTTCCGATACCGTCGTGTTCAACACGGTTGTCGACGCGCCTGGGTCAAGGCGATGAACCGGCAAGGTCCCACCATCTTGGCTGCAGGGGTCGCACTTGCTTCCATCGCTGCGCTGACCTTGTTCACCGCCTTCACGTCAGCCGCGACGATGACGACCGCCGGCGCATGGACTGCCGAGGAAGTGGCGCTGCTCGCCTCGCTGAGCCTGGACACGTTACCCCCGCCGGCCCATGACCCGTCCAACGCCGTGGAGGGGATGCCCGCGGCAGCGGCACTGGGCAAGCGCCTGTTCTCTGAAAGTCGACTGTCCTCGAATCAGGCGGTCTCATGTGCCACCTGTCATGCACCCGACCGCCAGTTCCAGGACGGGCTGCCGGTTGGCCAGGGCGTCGGCCATGGTTCGCGGCGGACGATGCCCATCGCTGGCGTGGCGCACAACCCGTGGTTCTTCTGGGATGGACGCAAGGACAGTCTGTGGTCGCAGGCCTTGGGCCCGCTGGAAGACGCTGTCGAGCACGGCAGCAACCGCACGCGAATCGCGAAAACTCTGCAAGCTCACTACCGGCCGGAGTACGAAGCATTGTTCGGGCCGATGCCCGACCTGTCGGGCCTGCCCGACGATGCGAGTCCGCAAGGTGGTTCGGCCGAGCGTGTGGCTTGGCAGCGCATGGAGGAAGGCCGTCGCCGAGACGTGAACCGTATGTTCGCCAATCTGGGCAAGGCCATCGCAGCGTACGAGCGGACCATCGCGCCGGGTGAGTCACGCTTTGACCGCTATGCCCGAGCGGTTGTCACGGGCGACCGGCATGGGCAGGAGGTTCTGTCGCAACAGGAGGTCCGCGGTCTTCGGCTCTTCGTCGGCAAGGCGCAATGCGCGACGTGCCACAGTGGACCGCTCCTCACGGACCAGCACTTCCACAACACGGGTGTGCCTCCTCGAGAATCGGCGCAGCCAGACCGCGGTCGCTCTCTTGCAACGGCCAAGGTGCAGCGCGACGAGTTCAACTGCCTGGGCGCGTTCAGCGACGCATCGCCGCAGTCTTGCCAGGAGCTTCGCTTCATCGTGACGGATGCCCCGGCCCTGGACGGTGCCTTCAAGACGCCAAGCTTGCGTAACGTCGCTGCGCGCGCACCCTACATGCATGCCGGGCAGTTCCCGAGCATCGAAGAGGTCATCGCGCACTACGTGAAGTCGCCCGCCGCGGCGGTCGGGCACTCGGAACTGGCGCATGAAGGACGGGGCCACGCCGAGCGCAAGCCCATCCGGCTGTCCGAATCGGAGATGCGCGACGTCGCAGCCTTTCTTGGAACCTTGGCGGGGCCGATCGCAGAGACACCGCATCGCCCGATGCATTGAATCGCCGGGCCGGGGCCGGACGAGGTAGGGCTCCTTGCAACGGCCTCCCAGCCGTCAATCCTGCTGTTCTTTCAGTGCCGAGGCGATCGACGCGAAGCCGGCCAGCAGTTGCTTGGCTGCGGCCTCTTCGAGCCCTTTGGGCCGCCGCACCAGGCCGGCGCGAAACTGTTCGAGGCCCCTGCCCTTGCAGGCGAACACGATGCTGTTGCTCAGGTCGCGGTCGTGGACCACCAGCATCGCGTCTTCGAAGCTGCGGCGGATGCGCTCGACATGGGCCTCGTACTGCCGATGCCCGTAGTGCAGGTTCACGACCATGATCCCGCCGGCTTGCAGGGCGTCGCGGCAATCGTTGTAGAAGCGCTGTGACGACAGCCTGGCTGGCTGTCCATTGCTATCGAATCCGTCGACCAAGAGCACGTCGAGCGGTGTCGCGCAGTCGCGAACGAAGAGCGCCCCGTCAGCGCGGATCACGCTGAAGCGCTCGTCGTCCGGCGGCACCTTGAACTCATCGCGCAGCGCGATCACGTGCGGGTTGATCTCTGCCACCTGAATCCGGGTGCGCGGCAGGTAGCGGTAGCAGAACTTCGCCATCGAGCCGCCGCCCAGCCCGATCATCGCCACCGTGGCGGGCTCCGGCTTGAACATCAGGAAGCCCATCATCGTGCGCGTGTACAGCAGGTCCAGTGCGTCCGGGTCGGCGAGCTTCATCCGGCTCTGGATCTCGTTGATCGAGAAGTGCAGCGCCTTCGAACTCGAGCTCTCGTAGACGAAGGGTTTGACGTGCTGGGCGGAGTCGGGCATGGGTCTTCTTGGGGCCGTGTCGATGAAGTACTTTGCTGCTCAGCTCGCGATGCCGAGCAGATCGAGCACGCCGCGCACGAAGGTGAGCGGGTGCGGCGGGCAGCCGGGCACATAGAGCGTGGGCGCGAAGCGGTCGAGGAACGCACGATCGATGCCAGCGGAGCCTTCGAACGGGCTGCCCGAGATGGCGCAGGCGCCCACCGCGATCACGAGCTTGGGCTCGGGCATGGCGTCCCAGCACAGTTGCAGCGCCTGCGCCATGTTGCGGGTGATCGGGCCGGTGAGGACGAGGCCGTCGGCGTGGCGCGGCGAGGCCACGATGTCGATGCCGTAGCGACCGATGTCGAAGTTGACGTTGGTCAGCGCATTCACTTCGAGCTCGCAGGCGTTGCAGCCGCCGGCCGAGACCGAGCGCAGCTTGAGCGATCGGCCGAAGCGCTTGCGCAGGGCCTCGTTGACCTTGATCGGGTCGAGCTCGGGCCGTGGCTGGCTGACCGTCAGCCGCTGTCGATCGGTGGCGGCCATGCACACGTCGTTGCTGAAGGAAAGTTTCGCGCTCGGGCAGGCCGGCTCGCAATCGCCGCACAGCACGCAACGGCCCAGGTCGATCGCCACCGGGTTCAGCGTGATCGCCGCCGTGGGGCACGAGGCCACGCATGCATCGCAGCCGGTGGCGCAGTCGGCCGCGCCGATCAGCGGCTTGCCGCGAAAGCCGGTGGGGCTGGCTTGGCGCGGATCGGGGATGAACTGCGAGCCCTGAGAAATTCTGACGGCGATCGACTTGCGCATGGTGAGTCCTACAGGTCGTTGCCGCAGTACGAGAGGTCGAAGCTCTTGTTGCAGATCGGAAAGTCCGAGATCTCGTTGTTGCGCACGGCCAGCGCCAGGCCGAACCAGTTCAGCAGCGATGGGTCCTGCACCTTGTAGTGCAACAAGCGGCCATCGGCCGTGGTCTCCAGCGCCTGCACCATCGGGCCGCGAAAGCCCTCGCGCACCGAGACGCACAGCGTGTCGGGTGCCAGCCGGCCGAGCGGCGCGGTGGTCGCGTGGGCGAGATCGGTTTGCGGCGCATCGAGCACGTCGCGAATCCAGCGGACGGATTCCTCGATCTCGCGCATGCGCAGCCGCATGCGCGCCCAGCAGTCGCCACTGGTCTCGAGCAGCACGCTCACCGGGTGCGTCGTGTACAACTCGCCGGGCAGGCTGGCGCGGGTGTCGAAGCGCACGCCGCTTGCGCGCGCGGGCAGGCCGACCAGACCGAGGTCCTGCGCTGCCTTCGGCGTGACCGTGCCCACGCCCTGAAAACGCGATTGCACGCTGCGGGCGCTCAGCATCAGATCGTTGACTTCGGCAATGTCGCGCGAGAACGCCTCCAGCGCGCTGAGCACGTCCTGCCGCAATGCGGGCGAGAGTCCGAAACGCACGCCGCCCGGCCGCAACCAGCCGCGGCCGAAGCGGCTGCCGCAGACCCGCATCGTCGTGTTGATGATGGCCGTGCGCAGCCGGCCGTAGCTGGCGCCGCCTTGCAGGAACGCGATGTCGGTCGCCAGGCCGGTGAGGCCGGCGAGGTGCATCGCCACGCGCTCCAGCTCCAGCGCGACGCCGCGCACCAGCTCGGCTTCGACACCGACCGGCATGCCTGCCAGCGCTTCCACCGCGGCGCAGTAGCCCCACGCATAGGCGACGCTGCTGTCCCCGGCGATCGACTCGACCAGCGAGCTCAAGCCCAGTGCCGGCCTCTGCAACAGCAAGGCCTCCACGCCGCGGTGCTGGTAGCCGAGCTGAATCTCGAGGTGATGGACCTGCTCGCCATGGCACATGAAGCGGAAGTGCCCGGGCTCGATCACGCTGGCGTGGATCGGGCCGACGCCGACCTCGTGCACCTCCTGCCCGCGCATCGAGAAGAAGGGGTACTCGGCCATCCGTTGCTGGCGCGCGCCTTCAAAGCGAACCGGCTTGAGCCACGGGTGGCCGACAGGCTGCAGGCCCGTCTGCTCCCACAACTCACGCTCGAACATCTGCGCGGCCGGGTGCGCCGCGGTGAGCGAGAGGAACGCATCACCGCCCCGCCCTCGCCCACGCAGTACGTTCAGGCGGCCATCGTCGCGCAGCAGCACCGCGGTGGTGACGACACCCGCATCGCCCGCGGCATCGTCCGCGCGGCCGAACAGCGTGAGCAGGCGTTCGCCCGCATCCAGCGCGGTGGCGCAAGCGCTCGCCCAGGCTTCGAGCGCCAGCGGCGGCAGTTCGTTGGTGGGCGCAATCACGAGGGGCTGGGCCGGTGCCATCACTGCCCCCCGATCGATTGCGCCACCGCCACCAGCAGGTCGCTGATCGGCGCGGGCGTGTAGACGCCAAGCAGCACCAGGGCCGCAACGAAGCCCAATTTCGGCAACGCAGTGACCCAGGTCTCGACGATCGCCGGCCCCGGCCGTTCGGACGGCCCCCACAGCATCGGGAAGATCGAACGGCCCGTGGCCACGAAGATGATCGTCAGCATCGTGCACATCAGTGCAAAGGCGATCAGGTTGCCGGCCTGCACGATGCCCGAGAGGATCAGCATTTCGGCCAGGAAACTGCCGAAGGGCGGGAAGCCCAGCAGCGCAAACGTGCCCACCGCGAACAAGAGGCCGGAGAACGGCAGAACGCGGATCACGCCGCTCAGCGCCGCCACCTCGTTGGTGCCGTAGACGCCACGCAGCCGCCCGGCCGTGAGGAACAGCAGCGCCTTCACGAACGCGTTGCTGACGACGTAGAGCACCACGCCGTAGGCTGCCGCCTTGCCCACCGACAAGCCGATCGCGATGACCCCCGACGAGCTGACGCAGGCGTAGGCGATCAACCGCTTGTAGTTGCGCGCCGCCATCACCTGCACCGCGGCCACCGACAGCGACAAACAACCCATGATCAGCAGCTCGTGCGCCACGAAGCCCGTTTCGTGGGTCCGCAGGACCTGGAAGACGCGGAACACCGCGACGACGCTGATGTTGAGTTGCACCGCCGCGAGCAGCGCGCTGGTGCTGGTGGGCGCGGCTTCGTAGGTCTCGGGCAGCCAGCTGTACAGCGGCGCCAGGCCGAGCTTGCTGCCGAGGCCGAACAGGATCAGTGCGAAGCCCAGGCGTTGCCAGCTGTCGCCCTGCCCTGGCAGCGTGGCTGCGATCCGGTCGATGGCAAAGGACAGCTCCTGGCCCTGCAGCGCGGCACTGCGTGTCAGGCACATGAAGCCCAGGAAGGTCAGCGCCAGGGACATGCTGGAGTACAGCAGGTAGTGCCACGCCACGCGCCGCGCCGAAGCGTCGTTGCCCTGGGCCACCAGGGGCGCCAGACACAGCGTCGTGATCTCGATGAAGGCCCACAAGACCAGCAGGTGGTTCGACATCACACCCAGGTTCATGGCCACCATGAAGCCCAGCGAGAGCGCCGCGCGCAGCTTGATCCTGCCCGACAGGTGGGCCGAGGTGCTGACGTGCGACGACATGTAGACGCTGATGCCCAGGAACACCGCGTTGATGACGAGCACGAACAGCATCGAGGTCGCATCGAGCACGAAGTAGCGCCCACCGAAGTGCAGCGGCAGTTCGTCGAGCGGCGTGCGAACGAACACCACGATCCAGGTCAGCAGGCTGGCCAGCGCCACCGCGACCAGCGCTGGCCCGACCCAGGCGCTGTTGCGTGCCGCCGCAGGGGCCGCATCGCTCGTTGTCGTGGCAGTCGCGCTCATGCGATCTCCCGTTCGGCGTTCATCACTGCGGGCATGTTCGGCGTGCCGATCAACCAGCACCCGACGCCCACGGTGAACAGGTAGACGACCGTCAGGGTCGCGTGCACCGGCCAGGCCCACGGCTCGGGCAGCAGCGACTCGAACACCGCGATGGCGTTCTCCATGATCAGCACCGCCACCAGCTGGGCCACCGGCGCGTTGTTGGTGGACAGCAGCAGCAGCGAGAGGGCCACCATGCCACCCACCACGCCGAGCGCCAGCGCCGGCACGTCTTCCATCGCTGCGCCGCCGAAGTCGAAGGCCAGCACGACCAGCGCAATGCCGATCGCCCACGTGAAGAGGTTCGACGGCATCAGGTCGACGTCTGCGCCGCCGCGTCGCTCGATCGCGCGGCGCAGCAGCAGCGGCGCGATGATCGCGTACACCGTCAGCACCTCGAACAGCGCGACCATGGCGTGCACGCTGCCGACGGCGTGATGCGCCGCGCTGTTCCAGGCCAGGGCCACGGCCTGCACGGCGAGCCATAACGGCGCCGAGCGGGTCTTGCCGAAGAACACCGGGATCAGCGCGGCCAGCAGGATGAGGATGAGCGGCAGCCGCATCAGTGACTCCCCGCCATGCCCGCCGCGGCGAGGCACAGGCTGGCGGCCACCGAGGCCGCCAGCAGGTATTGCGGCACCGAGCGCAGCCGCAGGCGGGCGGTGAGCGACTCGACGCAGCCGACCGCCACCGCGACGCCGGCCATGATGGCCAGCGAGGTGGCCACGGCCGCGAGCGGCGCGAACCCCGACCCGATCGGGTCGAAGGGGTTCAGCAGCGCCGCGATCAGCCCGGCGTAGGTCGTCATCTTCAGCGCGCCGGCGAACTGCATCGCGGCGAGGTCCGGGCCGCTGTGGTCGAGGATCATCACCTCGTGGATCATCGTCAGCTCGAGGTGCGTGAGCGGGTCATCGACCGGCACGCGCGAGGCCTCGGCCTGCAGCAGGATGAACAGCACGACGATCGCCGGCGCCACCAGCAAGGCGTAAGACGGCGCATCGTGCAGGCCACCGATCAGGCTGGCAAAGCTGGTGTGGCCGGTGGCGATGCCGGCCGAGCCGATCAGCAGGAACAGCGCCGGTTCGACGAAGGCCGAGAACGAGGCCTCGCGTGCCGCACCCATGCCCTCGAACGAGCTGCCGACGTCGAGCGCCGACAGCATCAGCGCCATGCGCGCCAGGCCCAGCGTGTAGGCGAAGACGATGAAGTCGTGGTCGAACTGCAGCGGCGCGAAGCGACCGAGGATCGGTGCGATCAGCGCGGCCAGCAGCGAGGCGCCCAGCACCACCCAGGCGCCGGCGCGGAACAGCGGCGTGGCGACGGCGCTGAGCACCGGTCGCTTGCGCAACAGGCGCAGCAGATCCCAGGCTGACTGCAGCAGACCGGGGCCTTTGCGCCCTGCCCACAGGGACTTCGTTCGGTTGACCAACCCGACCATGCCGATCGGCATCAGCAGCACCACCAGCACGTGCACCACGCTCAGGCTCAGCACGATGGCCGGGTCGGTGTTCACTTGAGCGGCCCTCCCGCCAGCACGACCAGGCCGGCCATCAACACCAGCGCGACGAGGCCTGCGGCGAACGCGAAACGTGGATCGTCCTCGCGCACCTTTCGCGAGAGCTCGCTGGCCGAGACATCACCCTGCTTGATCACCGTGAACAGGCGATGCTCGACGGCATCGACGCAATCGGTGGCCAGATAGGCGTCGGTCGGGAAGTAGCCCTGTGGCGCCATCTGTCGGCGCACCAGGGTCATCACGCCGCGAAAACGCTGGCTGAATTCGGCCGAGAACCCGGCGCCGGTGTACTGCATGCGCGTGTTCGGCGTCATGTAGCCGCAAGCCCAGGTGACGTGCCGGGGCACGGGCAGCCGAACCAGCCGTGACCGCAGCCAGAGCAGCAGCAGCAAGCCCGCCAACAGCGCACCGGAGACCATGCCCACGCGAGACAGCGTCCGCTCGATGGCGTCGAGCACATGGGTGTTCGTCTGCATCGGCAGCGTCGCAAGCGCGATCTCGGTGGCGCCGCGCACGAGCGCGAACCCCAGCACCGGCAGCACGCCGAGCAGCACCACGCCGAGACCATGCGCGGCCATCGGCAGGCGCATCCAGGCGCTGACCTCGATCGGCGGCGTCACGCTGGCGTCGCGCGGCGTGCCGAGAAAGACCACGCCGAAGGCCCGCGTGATGCTCATGCAGGAGACGGCTCCCACGAAGGGCAGCAGCGCGCCAGCGATGCACAGCGCGACCTGGGCGCCTGCCGGCAGCGCTTCGCCGCTGAACAGCCCCGAATAGATCACGAACTCGCTGGTGAAGCCGTTCAGCGGCGGCAGTGCCGAGATGGCGACGCCGCCCATCAGGAAGCAGACCGCCGTCCAGGGCATCATTCGTGACAAGCCGCCGAGCCTTTCCATGTCGACGGTGTGCGTGGCCTGGTAGACCGCGCCGGCCGCGTAGAACAGCTGGCACTTGAAGAAGGCATGGTTCAGCACATGCAGCAGTCCGCCGGCAAAACCGATCGCCACCAGCAACGGGTTGTGCCACGCCAGGCCGAGGCAGCCGACGCCGAAGCCGATACCGGCGATGCCGACGTTCTCGGTGGAGGAGTAACCGAGCAGCCGCTTCAGATCGCGCTGGGCAACCGTGTAGAGCGCGCCGATCACGGCCGACGTGGCCGAGAAGGCGATGAGGAACCAGCCCATCCACTCGTCGGGCGTGCCGATCAGCCAGACGAATCGCACCAGCGCGTAGAGCCCTGCCTTGTGGATGACGCCGGACATCAGCGCCGAGACATGCGCGGGCGCCGCAGCATGGGCGCGCGGCAGCCAGGAGTGAAACGGGAAGAAGGCCGACTTCAAGCCGAAGCTGGTGACCAGCAGCAAGAACACCGCGTTGCGTTCGGCGCCGGGGTTGCGCCGCAGCCAGTCACCGAAGCTGGCCAGCTCCCACGACCCCGAGTGCGTGTACAGGATCATGAAGGCGGCCACGAGAAAGATCAGCCCGATGTGCGTCGACACCAGATAGTTGAACCCCGCGAAGCGCACCTTCTGGTTGGTGTAGTCCCAGATCACCAGCAGCCAGGCCGCGAGCGCGGCGATTTCCCAACCGAGCAGGAAGACGAGCGCGTGCTCGCCGGTGTAGACCAGCACGAACGACAGCGCGGTCAGGTTGAGCAGCGCGTAGTGCACGCCCAGGTGCCGGCGCGTGTCGAAGAACGGGCGCAGATAGCCGGCCGCGTAGACGCTGCCCAGCACCGTCATGGGCAGGGACCACGCGAGGAAGAAGGCGCCGAGGGCATCGAGCCGGATGCGCAGCGTGCCCACCGGGTACGCCCAGGCGAGATCGCCGATCACCGGCGCGCCGCCCAGCAGCACTGGCACAACCGAGGACCAGACCAGCCCCGTCGCCACCACCTGCGAGGTGATGCCGACGCCGGCCCGGATGTTGTTGCGCAGCGGCAGCAGACAGGCACCGGCACCCAGCACGAGGACCAGGACGGCCATCAGGAGCGCCGTCATGAGGCCTCGAACCTGCGACGCCCGACGACCGCCAGAACCAGAGGCCCGCGCACCCTTGCCTGAGGCACCGCACGGCAAGGTGCCTGGGCAGGAAGTCGTCGGTGGCAAGGCACGAAATGGGCTCCAGAACACTCAGAGCGCCCGACCCGGGATCGTGCGCGAAGTGTCATCACATTCTGTTCATATGATACTACAATGATAATGCGATTGACATGCGGAGACGCCATGGAACTCAAGACTGCACGCCTGACCGTGTTGGTCGATCCCGCCAAGAAGAAGGCCTTCGAAGCGCTGTGTGCGAGGCAGGACGTGACGCCGTCGCAGGTGGTCCGCCGGTTGATCCGCGACTACCTGATCCACCACGGGGTCACCTTCGTGCCGAGCGGCGCCGAGGACGAAGAGGCAGCGTCGAAGGCGTAAGCGCCCTGACGCGTTGCCATTGAGCGAAGCCTCAAGCCTTCGGTGGCTCCACCGCAGAAGGCTCCGCAGGTTCGACGATCTGCCCGTTGACATACGCCCGGTCACCCTTGACCTCGACAAGCATCGGGCCGAAGCGGCTCTCCCACACGTAGCGCAAGACGCCTTCGGTCACGAAGGGCAGATCGGCTTGCGGCGTGGCGCCGCGGCGGGTGAGGATCTCTGGAAGTAGCGGTGCGTTCACGGGCATGCTCGGTCCGCAGACCGCGCCGCCGGCACGTGTCTACGAGGATGGGTTCGGAGGGATGTTCAGAGCCAGGACCACAGGCGGCGGAGCCAGCCTGGCGTGCGGTCAGGCGTCGGACGGTAGTGCTGGCGCAGGGATGGGTTCATGGGAGCCTCCTTCAAGAACGGGTACTGTATATCCATACAGTGTCCGTTGCAAGCCAATCCGGCAGCTCTCGGCGTCGATGCAGGTCGGGTTGCCCTAAGCGCCCGAGGGCACCTGCCACTGGCGTTGGGCCCGCATCGCCAGCGCGATCGTCGCGCACATGGTCGCAAACGCCAGCCAGGCGTGCGGTTGCAACAGCGGCAGGCCGACGAGGATCAGGCCGTCGTTCGACCCAGGGATCAGCAGCCCGCCCCAGCCCATCAGCAGGCCACCCGCCAGGCAGCGCGCGACTGCCGAGACCTCGATCGGCTCGCGCTGCCAACGCCCGGCGGTCCAGCCGCCCAGCATCGCGCCGATCAGCAGCGCGGCAAAGAGCAGCGCGCGTCGCGCGAGATCGCCGGCCATGCCATGCGCCAGGTCGGCGAGCAGATCCGTGTAGGCCCAGCGCCCGGCGAGCAGCCACGTGACGACGAAGCTCACGCCGATCACGATCGTCGCCGCGTGCGGCGACCACACGCGCCCGGTGAGCAGCCGCAGCCGGCCCGCGCCGCGCATCGCTGCAACGGTCGGTGCGATGCGCCACGCGGCGTAGGCGATGAAGAGTGGTGCCGCCACGGTCGCGGCCACCATCAACGGCGATGGCACGACCGCCGCGGTGGCCGGCCTCCGGCCGAACAACAGCGGCGCACTGAGGCAGCCGGAGTAGAAGCCCAGCGGCGTGAACGCGTAGGCCCATTGGCCCGAGCCCAACCGCGCGATCGCACCGAACACGCAGGCCCGATTCACCCAGGCTCCGAGACCCAGCAGCAGGCCGCCACCGATGGTCGCGCCATCGACCGCCGCGCCCGCCGGCATGCTGCCCGCGAGATGCAGAAGCTGTGCCAAGGCCAGCCCGCCGGCGACCCACAGTGACGCCTCGAACATCGCAAGCAGCCGGCGCGCGCGCCGCTCGTTCACGAGCTCGTCGATCGCCGCCACGGTGCAGGTGCCGCCGCGCTGGATCGCGAAGCCCATCAGCCCCACGCACAGCGCGGCCGCGATCCAGGCCAGTGTCATGCGCGCGCCTCCAGCGGCGCGAGTTGGCCCAGCAGCGTCGGGATCAGCTCGCTGACGGTGGGATGGATGTGCACGGCGCGCTGGATCACGCGGTACGACAGCCCGCCAGCCATCGCGTCGAGCAGCGAGTGCACGACCTCGTCGCCTTCGATGCACAGCAGCGACGCACCGAGGATGCGCTCGGTCTGCGCGTCGACGAGCACCTTCATGAAGCCCTGCGTCTCGCCGCGTTCCTTCGCGCGGCCGACGCGCGTCATCGGCATCACGCCGACCAGCGCCGGCCGCCCGCTCGCGCGAACCTCGGCCTCGCTCATGCCGACGCGGCCCAGCGGCGGATCGATGAACAGCGCATACGCCGGAATGCGGTCGCTGACGCGCCGATGTCCGCCTTCGAGCACGTTGGCGACGACGATCTCGTGGTCGTTGTACGAGGTATGCGTGAACGCGCCGCGGCCGTTCACGTCGCCCATCGCCCAGACGCCCTCCACGCTCGTGCGCAGCTCGTCGTCCACGGTGATGAAGCCGCGTGCATCTATCGCGATGCCGGCGCGGTCCAGCCCGAGGTCGTCGGTGTTGGGGCGGCGGCCGACCGCGGCGAGCAGGTGGCTGCCGCGCACCTCGTGCATCGCCCCGCCGCTGCTGCACTGCACGCGCACGCCGGAGCCGTCACCCGCAACCTGCCCGTCGCGCACGCCGAGCAGAAACTGAACGCCCTCTCGCTCGAGAATCGCCTGCACTTCACGCGAGACCTCCACGTCCTCGCGCCCGATCAGCCGGTCGGCGTATTCGAGCACCGTGACGCGCGAGCCGAAGCGGCGGTACATCTGCGCGAACTCGAGCCCGATGTAGCTGCCGCCCACGATCACGAGGTGCTCGGGCAGCACGTCGAGCGCCATCATCGACGTGTTGGTCAGCACCGGCACGGTGCCGATGCCGGGCCAGTCCGGCAGCACTGGCCGGCCGCCGACGTTGATGAAGATCTTCGGCGCGCTCAGCGTGCGGCCTGCGACATCGATCGCATGCGGCGCCGTGAAGCGCGCATGCCCGCGCACGACCTCGAGGCCCGTCGTGCCCTGCAGCCACGTCGTCAGGCCCTCGACGGATTGCGCGACGACGCGGTTCTTGCGCGCCATCGCCGCCTGCATGTCCACGCGCACGGCACCATCAATGACCACACCGTAGTCGGCCGCGCGCCGCGCCACATGCGCCGCGCGGGCGCTGGCGACCAGCGTCTTGGTCGGGATGCAGCCGTCGTTCACGCAGGTGCCGCCGAGGTGTTCGCGCTCGATCAGCGCGACCCGCTGCCCGGCCTGGGCCAGCCGCACCGCGAGAAACGGCCCGGCCTGGCCGCTGCCGATGACGATGGCGTCGTGGGTGTCGTTGCTCATGGGTCCTCCGATGGTGGCGAGTCGGGCCTCAGACGTGCTCAATCACCCCCTCGATCGGGTCGGTCGGCGCACGCCACGGCGAGCGCTCGATCATGCTCTTGGTATCGGCATACCCCGCCTCGCGGCGGCTGCGCACGCCGCTGGGCGTGAAGTCGATGTCCTTCGTGTGGTCCTCGCCATCCAGGCGCGGCGCGAGCAGGTGCGCGACGTGCATCGTCGTGCTGCAACCCCACGAGGCGAGCTCCTTCACGTGCGCGTCAGTCTGCTTGCCCGCGGGCAGCTCGCGCGCGAGCTGCCGGATCACGTGCCGCAGACGATGGATCTGCTTCTGCCGCACGATGTGGCTGTCGGCGCGGCTCGCGTACTGGATGTCCTTCTGCCGGCCCATCACCTGCCAGATCGACTCGGGCTCGGGGCCGGTCTGGTGCCACACGTTCACCGCGAAGATCAGCGAATCGCGCCGCGGGTTGTCGTCGAGCACCGCCTCGATCGGCGTGTTGGAGTAGATGCCGCCGTCCCAGTACGGCTGCCCGTCGATGCGCACCGCAGGGAACGCCGGCGGCAGCGCGCCCGAGGCCATCACATGGTCGACGCCGAGCGCCTCCGAGCGGCTGTCGAAGTAGCGCATGCCGCCACTGCAGGCGTTGACGGCGCCGACCGTCAGCCGCATCGCGCCGTTGCGCAGCGAATCGAAATCGACCAGCTCGCCGAGCGTGCGGCGCAGCGGCTCAGTGCTGTAGTACGCCGCCGATTCGACGCCCACGTTCGCACGCGAGCCGCGCAGCGCCGCGAGGTTGGGTTCGAAGAAGGCCGGGATGCCGCGCATCACGGTCGTCATGTTGGCCATCAGGTTGCCCATGCCGAGCCAGTCGAGCGGGCCGGCGGTGGAGGCCGGCAGCTCGACGTGCTGCCAGAACGCATTCAACCGGGCAATGCGGTCGACGGGCCGGTTGCCTGCGATCAGCCCCGCATTGATCGCGCCGATCGAGGTGCCGATGACCCAGTCGGGCTCGATGCCGGCGTCGTGCAGCGCTTCATAGACGCCGACCTGGTAGGCGCCGAGGGCGCCGCCGCCCTGCAACACCAGAACGACCTGGCCCGGCAGCCCGGAAGGTGGGGCCGCACGGGCGGCTTTCGCAGTGGTGCGGCGGGCAGTGGCGGTGGTCATGCGGGTCTCCTCGGATCGGCCGGTGGCTCGTCTTGATGCTGTTCGTGGTCGTGCAGGCCAGGCTCGCACTTACATGATCTTTTCCTTCATCGTCTCGGGCTTCTTGTCGTTGACGATGTCGGCGATGGTCAGCTCCACCGGCTGCGTGCCGGTGTTCTTCCACCAGTGTTGCGTGCCGAGGAATTCGCGCGCGATGTCGCCGGCCTTGTGCAGGATCGGCGCCGCGCATTTGCTGCTGTTCTCATAGATCTCGCCGCTCGTGACCATGATCAGCGCCGGCCGGTCCTCGTGGCTGTGGAACGGCACGACGCCGCCGGGGGCGATCGTCATGTGGCGCATGCGCAGGCGGCGCTGGTCGAGCTTGACGTTCTCCTTGGCCAGATCGATCGTCGCCAGTTCGGTGTCGGTGACGCCGACCGGTGCGGTCGGTGCGTTCGGCAAGGCGTTGACGGCGACGACCTTGTCGGCCGGGCATTGGCCTGCGTGGGCGAGGCCGGCCACAGCGAGTGCGGCGGCGACAGCGATGCGAAGGGTCTGGGTGTGCATGAAGGTTCTCCTGTGGGGTTGATGTCGAGAGGGGCGGGAACTCACTGCGCCGTCCAGCCACCCTCGATGGGCAGCACGGCGCCGGTGATCGGGGCGGCATCGTCGGAGCACAGGAAGGCCGTCAGCGCGGCCACCTGTTCGACGGTGACGAACTTCTTGGTCGGCTGCGCGGCGAGCAGCACGTCGCGGATGACCTGCTCATTCGTGATGCCGCGCGCCTTGGCGGTGTCGGGGATCTGCTGCTCCACCAGCGGCGTCAGCACATAGCCGGGGCAGACCGCGTTGACGGTGATGCCGGCCTCGGCCACCTCGAGCGCGACCGACTTCGTGAAGCCGGCCACGCCGTGCTTGGCCGTCACGTAGGCCGACTTGTACGGACTGGCGACCAGCGCGTGAGCCGACGCGATGTTGACGATCCGGCCGAAGCCCTTGCGCTTCATCGCCGGCAGCGCCAGCCGCACGGTGTGGAACGTGGCCGACAGGTTGATCGCGAGGATCGCGTACCACTTGTCGACGGGAAACTCGTCCACCGGCGCGACGTGCTGGATGCCGGCGTTGTTGATCAGCAGGTCGATCGTGCCGAACTCGGCGAGTGCCTTGCCCATCATCGCGTCGATCGTCTCGGGCCGGCTCATGTCGGCAGCGTCGTAGCGGACCTGCACGCCGTGGTGCTCGGACAAGCCCGCCCGCAGCTGTTCGACCTGGCGGGCATCGCCGAACCCGTTGAGGATCACGTTGGCGCCCTGCGCGGCCAGCGTCTGTGCGATGCCCAGCCCGATGCCCGAGGTCGAGCCGGTGACGAGTGCGGTCTTGCCGATGAACATGCTGAACTCCCGGTGGTGTTGAATCGATGACCGCAAGACTAGGCAGCACAAGGCCCGCAGGGAAATCGCATCAATTCATCGGCCCATCGCCACCGGTTATCAGGCGGTGTGTAAGGTTCGGGCCTCGGCGTCGACGGGAGCACATGGAGCTCTACCAGATCCGCTACTTCCTGGCCGTGGCTGACACGCTGAACTTCACGCGCGCGTCCGAGCGCTCGTTCGTGTCGCAGCCCGCGTTGACCAAGGCGATCCAGCGGCTCGAGGAGACGCTCGGCGGGCGCCTGTTCGACCGGACCAAGAACTCGGTCCAGCTCACCGAGCTCGGCCACGGGATGCTGCCGAACCTGCGGCAGCTCTACGACAGCGCCAACCAGGCCCGCGAACAGGCGCGCCAGCTCACCCGCACTGCGAACGAGGCGGTGAAGGTCGGCGTGATGTGCACGATCGACTTCCACCAAGTCCTGCCGGGCTTCGTCCAGAGCCAGGAAGGCCGCAGCGACATCGCACTGAGTTTTCGCGAAGGCAATCTCGAGGCGCTGACCGATGCGCTCGACCGCGGCGAGGTTGACGTCGGCATCATGTGTTCACCGTACGAGATCCCGCGGCGCTTCCAGGCCACACCGCTGTTCAGCGAGCACTACGTGGTCGCGATCGGCGACGACCACCGCTTCGGCGGCCGCACCGAGATCGAGATCGCCGAGCTGGACCGCGAGCGCTATTGCGAACGCGAGATGTGCGAGTTCTCGGCCTTCATCGAGCGCTTGCTCCGGGCCCGCAACATCGGCCTCGAGGTGGTGCAGAAGTCGTCGCGCGAGGACTGGATTCAGGCCCTGGTCCGGGCGAACTTCGGCATCGCCTTCATGCCGCTGTCGATCGCCGCGGCGGCGGGGCTGGACCACGTGCACACGGCCGACGTGCCGATCGTGCGCCAGGTCAACGTGCTGGTGCAGGGCGAACGGCCACCGACGGCCGCGCAGCAGGCAGTGATCGACTCGCTCGTCGCCTACGACTGGCATCGATCTGGCGCGCCGATTGCATACACTGGCGCCTCGCCAACTCCCGACGCCGACCATGTCCGACTTCGCCCGCCAGGTGGAGAGTCTTCGCCCGCAGTTGCTGCGATTCGCGCGCACACAGTTGCGCAATGACGTCTGGGCCGAGGACGCCGTGTCAGAAAGCCTCCTCGCCGCGCTGGAACGACCTCAGTCGTTCCTCGGCCAGTCGCAGCTCAAGACCTGGCTGGTCGGCATCCTCAAGCACAAGGTCGTCGACCAGCTGCGGCGCCATACCCGCGAGGCCACTATCCTCGTCGACGACGACGGCGAGGACCTCGACGACGCGCTGTTCCAGGCCGATGGCCACTGGCGCGACGCGCCGCGCGACTGGGGCGACCCGGACGCTGCCTGCAGCCGCCGCCAGTTCTTCGAGGTGCTGCAGACCTGCTGCGAGCAATTGCCGCCGGTGCAGGCGCGGGTCTTCATGATGCGCGAGTGGCTCGAGCTCGAATCGAACGAGATCTGCCAGGAGCTGGCCATCACCTCGGCCAACCTCTGGGTGCTGCTGCACCGCGCCCGGCTGCGGCTGCGCGACTGCCTTCAGGTGCGCTGGTTCAACGCCGCCGAGGCGAGCTGAGAGGCCGCAATGAAGAACACCCTCACCTGCCGCGAAGCGACGCGCCTGCTGCTCGAGGACGAGGACCGCGAGCTGCCGGCCGCCGACCGGATCGCGCTGCAGGTTCACGTGAAGATCTGCTTCGCCTGCCAGCGCTTTGTCTCGCAGCTCAATTTCATGCGCCGCGCCACGAAGGCGTGGCGCAAGCACGGCGAGACCGACGACGACGACGACCGGCCCGGCTGAGCTCGCGACACCTTCTGCCCGCGTCAGGCCGCCATCGCCTCGGCCGCCACCTGCGCTGTCGCGGCCGCATAGTGATCGAACTGCATCGAGTACTGCGCCCGCCCCGACGAGAGCGCGCGCAGGCTGCCGATGTAGCCGAACATCTCCTTCAGCGGCACGTGCGCCTCCACCACGCTGGCATTGCCGCGCGGGGTCTGCTGGCGCACCTGCCCGCGGCGCCGGTGCAGGTCGCCGATCACGTCGCCGAGGTGCTCGACCGGCGTGATGACCTCCACAGTCATCACCGGCTCCAGCACCTGCGGCATCGCACGCGCGGCGGCCTCGCGGAAGGCCGCGACCGCGGCGAGCTCGAAGGCCAGCGTCGATGAATCACGCTCGTGGAAGCGCCCGTCGAGCAGCACGGCCTCGACATCGACGACCGGGAAGCCGCCCACCACACCGGTCTGCGCCGCACGTCGCACGCCCACCTCGACGGCCGGGATGTACTCGCGCGGGATCGCGCCGCCGACCACTTCACTGCGGAAGCGCAGGCCCTCGCCTCGCGCCAGCGGCACGAGCTCGAGCGTGACCTCGGCGAACTGCCCCGGGCCACCGCTCTGCTTCTTGTGGACATGCGTGACCCGCGCCACCTGCGAGATGGTCTCGCGGTACGCCACCTGCGGCCGACCCGCCTTCACCTCGACACGATGGCGCGTGCGCAGCTTCTCGAGCGTGACCTCGAGCTGCAGCTCGCCCATGCCCGACAGGATCGTCTGGCCCGATTCGGCGTCGACGCTCACACGCAGGCTCGGGTCCTCCTTCGCCAGCGCGTGCAGCGCCTTGCCGAGCTGCTGCACGTCGGCCTGCGTCTTCGCCTCGATCGAGATGTCGATCACCGGCTCGGGCACGCTGATCTGCTCGAGCACGAGCGGGTGCTTTCGATCGGCCAGTGTGTGGCCGGTCAGCGTGTCCTTCAGCCCGACGATCGCAGCGATGTCGCCGGCCTGCAGCGACTCACGTTCCTCGTGCTTGTCCGCGTGCACCTCGTACAGCCGCGAGACGCGCTCGGTGCGGCCGGTGTTCGCGTTGAGCACGGTATCGCCCGGGCGCAGGCGCCCGCGGTACATCCGCACGAAGGTCATCGTGCCATGCTCGTCTGCGACCACCTTGAACGCGAGCGCGGCCAGCGGGCCGTCGGGGTCCGACGCCGGTTGCGTGCCGTCGCTGATCGCCTCACCCGGTGCGGGCAGGTAGTCGACAACCGCATCGAGCAGCGGCTCCACGCCGCGGTTCTTGAACGCCGAGCCGGCCAACACCGGCACGAACGCGCCCGTGATCGTGCCGTGCCGGATGCCTGCGCGCAGTTGCTCCACAGAGGGTTCGGTGCCATTCAGCCACGCCGCCATCAGGCCATCGTCCAGCTCGACGACGGCCTCGATCAGGCGCTCGCGCCAGGCTGCCGCGGTGAGCTGCATCGCCTCGGGGATCGGTCGGGTCGCGACCGGATCGCCGGCCACGCCGGTCCATAGCAACGCCCGCTGGCCGAGCAGATCCACGACGCCGCGGAACGTGTCCTCGGCGCCAATGGGCAACTGCAGCACGAGCGGTGTCACGCCCAGTCGGTCGCGCAGCATCTGCACGACGCGCAGGTAGTCCGCGCCGACGCGGTCGAGCTTGTTGACGAACGCGAGGCGTGGCACGCGGTACTTGTCAGCCAGGCGCCAGTTCGTCTCGGTCTGCGGCTCCACGCCGGCCACGCCGTCGAACACGACGACGGCGCCGTCGAGCACGCGCAGCGAGCGGTTCACCTCGATGTTGAAGTCGATGTGGCCGGGCGTGTCGATGACGTTGATCTGCGCATCACGCCAGAACACGGTCGTCGCGGCGCTGTTGATCGTGATGCCGCGCGCCCGCTCCTGCGGGTCGAAGTCCATCGTCGTGTTGCCGTCGTGCACCTCACCGATGCGGTGGTTGCCGCCGGTATAGAACAGGATGCGTTCGGTGGTCGTGGTCTTGCCGGCATCGACGTGCGCGATGATGCCGATGTTGCGAAGCTTTCTGAGGGTCGGGTTCATGTGAATCTCTGAGACGGGTCCGGAAGGCTTCAGCCCCGGACGAGATTCACCCGGGGTTCAGCCGCTGACTTGCAGAGCGGTGATGACGCCAAAGGGCGAGCGCAAGCCCCCCGCACTTCGGCGGGCACGAATCGTGGCGATCAGCTTGTCAAAGGTGCGGACGGGGCGCATGGCGGTCATGTGAGTGTGTCGCGCCGGTTTTCAAGCGGCGGGCGCGCAGCGTACACGATTTTCGGATGGTTGGCCGAACACGAACGCCACCCGGACCACCGTCGAGTCGCCCGGGTTGCGCGTGAGTTTCGCGCCCAGGCTGCGCACCAGCGCCAGCATCGACGGATTGCCCCACAGCACGTCGCCGAACAGGCGTTGCACGCCCCGCTCCCGTGCATGCGCCGTCAGGCGCTTCAGCAGCGCGCGGCCGAGGCCGGCGCCTTGCCATTCATCGGCGACGGCGATCGCGAACTCGGCGCCCCCACCGTCGGCGCCCAGCACGTAGCGGGCGGCGGCGACGATGGTCGTCTCACCGGTCGGACGCGCGACGAAGGCGACGTGTTGGTGCTGGTCGACCTCGGTCATCGCGCGGGAGGCCTCGGGCGACAACTCACGCAGGCCGAAGTGGAAGCGCCGGTATCGCGATGTCAGGGACAGCGCGCCGACGAAGGCGCGTTCGGCCGGAGCATCCAGCGGATGGACCGGAGCCACATGGACGCTGCGGCCGTCGGCCAGCACGATGCGGTCATCGTTGGCCGCGGCACTGGGCCGCAGGGATGAGAAGAACGATGCGATTTCAGCATGCATGGCGGGCTCCTTTGGCCGCCATGGTCATCGTTGTGCGTCTGGCACACAAACGATCATTCCGAATCCTTCACATGCGGAGCTCGCATGTGAAAACGGCGCCTCGCGGCGCCGTCCGGGGTCACGCGCCGACGCGCGAGGCCTTCTTGCGATCGTGTTCCTTCAGGTGCCGCTTGCGGATACGGATCGTCTTCGGCGTGATCTCGACCAGCTCGTCGTCGGCGATGAACTCGACCGCGTATTCGAGCGTCAGGATGATCGGCGGCGTGATCTTGATCGCGTCTTCCTTGCCGCTCACGCGGAAGTTCGTCAGCTGCTTGCCGCGCACCGCGTTGACGACGAGGTCGTTGTCGCGCGAGTGGATGCCGATGATCATGCCTTCGTACAGCGCGTCGCCCGCCTTCACGAACATGCGGCCGCGGTCGTCGAGCTTGCCGAGCGAGTACGTCACCGCCTCGCCGTCGTCCTGGCTGATCAGCACGCCGTTCTTGCGGCCGTCGATCTCGCCCTTGTAGGGCTCGTAGCCGTCGAAGATGTTGCTGATCAGGCCGGTGCCGCGCGTCAGGTTCAGGAACTCGTTCTGGAAGCCGATCAGGCCCCGCGCCGGAATCTTGTAGTCCAGGCGAACGCGGCCCATGCCGTCCGGTTCCATGTTGACGAGCTCGGCCTTGCGTTCGCCGAGCGCCTGCATCACGGCGCCCTGGTGCTGGTCTTCGACGTCGGCGGTCACCGCCTCGATCGGCTCGAGGCGCTCCTCGCCTTCCATGCGGAACACCACGCGCGGCTTGCTCACCGCCAGTTCGTAGCCTTCGCGGCGCATCGTTTCCAGCAGGATGGTCAGGTGCAGTTCACCGCGGCCCATCACCTCGAAGATGCCGTCTTCGTCGGTCTCCTTCACGCGCAGCGCGACGTTGCTCTGCAGCTCGCGCTGCAGGCGATCCCAGAGTTGGCGGCTGGTCACGAACTTGCCTTCGCGGCCCGCGAGCGGCGAGTTGTTGACGCAGAAGTTCATCGTCAGCGTCGGCTCATCGACATTGAGCATGGGCAACGGCACCGGGTTCTCGATGTCCGTCAGGGTCACGCCGATGCCGATGTTCTCGATGCCGTTGATCAGCACGATGTCGCCCGGGCCGGCCTCGGTCGCCTGCTGCCGCTCCAGGCCCTCGAACTTCAGCACCTGGTTGACGCGGGCGTTGAACGGCGTGCTGTCCGGACCGCTGTAGACGGCGACGTTCTGCATCGGCTTGAGCGTGCCCTGGTTGATGCGGCCGATGCCGATGCGGCCGACGTACGTCGAGTAGTCGAGCGAGCAGATCTGCAGCTGCAGCGGGGCGTCGACATCGCCCCCGTGCGCCGGCACGTGGCTCAGGATCGTGTCGAACAGCGGCGCCAGCGTGGTGCCGATCTCGCCCTGCGTCATCGTCGCCCAGCCGTTCAGGCCCGACGCGAACACGACGGGGAAGTCGAGCTGCTCCTCGGTGGCGTGCAGCTTGTCGAACAGGTCGAAGGTCGCGTTGATCACGTAGTCGGCGCGCGCGCCCGGGCGGTCCACCTTGTTGACGACGACGATGGGCTTCAGGCCCAGCGCCAGCGCCTTCTTGGTCACGAAGCGCGTCTGCGGCATCGGGCCTTCGACCGCATCGACCAGCAGCAGCACCGAGTCGACCATCGACAGCACGCGCTCCACTTCGCCGCCGAAGTCGGCGTGGCCCGGGGTGTCGACGATGTTGACGTGCGTGCCCTTCCACTCGACCGCGCAGTTCTTCGACAGGATCGTGATGCCACGTTCCTTTTCGAGGTCGTTGTTGTCCATCACGCGCTCGGCGACCTTCTCGTTCTCTCGGAAGGTGCCGCTCTGGCGCAGCAGCTGGTCGACGAGCGTGGTCTTGCCGTGGT
>JBDTVC010000002.1:0-70853 GCA_040007475.1 Burkholderiales bacterium | reverse complement strand
ACATGTAAGAACTGTCCTTCACCATGAAGATGAAGTCGGTCATCGCCGGCGAATACACCGCGCCCCCGGCGCACGGCCCCATGATCATGCTGATCTGCGGCACCACGCCCGAGGCCATCACGTTGCGCTGGAACACCTCGGCATAGCCGCCGAGCGACGCCACGCCTTCCTGGATGCGCGCGCCGCCCGAGTCGTTCAGGCCGATCACCGGCGCGCCGACCTTCATCGCCTGGTCCATCACCTTGCAGATCTTCTCGGCGTGCGCCTCCGAGAGCGCGCCGCCGAAGACGGTGAAGTCCTGGCTGAAGACGAAGACCAGGCGGCCGTTGATCATCCCGTAGCCGGTGACGACGCCGTCGCCCGGCGGGCGGTTCTCCTCCATGCCGAAGTCGTGGCTGCGGTGCTCGACGAACATGTCCCATTCCTCGAAGCTGTCGGCATCGAGGAGCAGCTCGATGCGCTCGCGCGCGGTGAGCTTGCCCTTGGCGTGCTGCGCATCGATGCGCTTCTGGCCGCCGCCGAGCCGGGCGCGGGCACGCTTGGCTTCGAGCTGCTGGAGGATGTCGTGCATGCGTTCGTCTTTCGATCAGGAGGCGTCGTGCGCGGGCGAGATGCCCGCACAGGCGAGGAGACGTCGCGCCGCGACGGACACGGGCACGGCGCCCGACTCGATCGCCGCAAGCGTCGGCGCGAGCTGGGCGCGAACGTCGGGATGGGCCTTGAACGATTCGCGCAGGCCTGCGTCGATGCGCTCCCAGAGCCACGCGCGCGCCTGGCCGCGGCGCCGGTCGACCCCTGCGTTCGAGCTCGCCTGCGCGGCGCGGAACGATTCGATCGCCGACCAGACCGCCGCCACCTGGTCGGCGGCGAGCGCGCTTGTCGTCATCACGCGTGGCGTCCAGCCCGCGCCGGCCTTCCGTGCGACGAGATGCAGCGCGAGGTCGATCTGGCCGACCGCGCGCTTCGCCGCGGCGGCATCGAGATCGGCCTTGTTGACGACGACCAGGTCGGCGAGCTCCATCACGCCCTTCTTGATCGCCTGCAGGTCGTCGCCGGCGTTCGGCAATTGCAGCAGCACGAACAGGTCGGTCATGCTCGCGACCGCCGTCTCGCTCTGGCCGACGCCGACCGTCTCGACGATCACGATGTCGAAACCGGCAGCCTCGCAGACCAGCATCGCCTCGCGCGTCTTCTCGGCCACGCCGCCGAGCGTGCCCGACGCAGGGCTGGGCCGGATGTACGCCGAATCGTTGATCGAGAGCTGCTCCATGCGCGTCTTGTCGCCAAGAATCGACCCACCGGACAGGCTCGAGGACGGGTCGATCGCAAGCACCGCGACGCGATGGCCCTTCGCGATCAGCGCGAGGCCGAGCGTCTCGATGAAGGTCGACTTGCCGACGCCCGGCACGCCCGAGATGCCCAGCCGCAGGCAGCGGCCGGTATGGGGCAGCAGCGTGTTCAGCAGTTCGTCGGCACGCGCGCGGTGGTCGGCGCGGGTCGACTCGAGCAGGGTGATGGCCTTGGCCAATGCACGGCGTTCCTCGCCGCGCACGCCGCTGACCAAGGCCTGATCGACGGAATTCAAGGCCACGACAGGATCAGGCCTTGGCCACACTCGCGCGGATCTGTTCGAGCACGTCCTTCGCACTCGCCGGAATCGGCGTGCCGGGGCCGTAGATGCCCTTCACGCCCGCTTCGTAAAGCATCTCGTAGTCCTGCCGCGGGATCACGCCGCCGACGAACACGATGATGTCGTCCGCGCCCTGCTTCTTCAGCGACTCGATGATCGCCGGCACCAGCGTCTTGTGGCCCGCTGCGAGCGTGCTCACGCCGACCGCGTGCACGTCGTTCTCGATCGCCTGGCGCGCGCACTCGTCCGCGGTCTGGAACAGCGGGCCCATGTCGACGTCGAAGCCGAGGTCGGCAAATGCGGTCGCGACGACCTTCGCGCCGCGGTCGTGGCCGTCCTGCCCGAGCTTGGCGATCATCACGCGCGGCCGGCGGCCCTGCTGCTCCGCAAATTCGGCGATCTCGGCCTTGAGCTTGTCCCAACCCTCGGCGCTGTCATAGGCTGCTGCGTACACACCGGTCACCTTTTGCGTGTCGGCGCGGTGGCGCCCGAAGACCTTCTCGAGCGCGTCGGAGACCTCGCCCACCGTGGCACGCAGGCGCACCGCCTTGATGCTCAGGTCGAGCAGGTTGCCCTGGCCCGTCGCGGCACACGCCGTCAGCGCGTCGAGCGCGGCTTGCGTGGCCTTCGTATCGCGCTTGGCCCGCACCTGCTTCAGCCGCGCGATCTGGTTGTCGCGCACCATCACGTTGTCGATGTCGAGCGTTTCGATCGCGTCTTCCTTCGCGAGCTTGTACTTGTTGACGCCAACGATCACGTCCTGGCCCGAGTCGATGCGCGCCTGCTTCTCGGCCGCGCTCGCCTCGATCTTCAGCTTGGCCCAGCCACTGTCGACGGCCTTCACCATGCCGCCCATCGCATCGACTTCCTCGATGATCTTCCACGCGGCGTCGGCCATGTCCTGGGTCAGCTTTTCCATCATGTAGCTGCCGGCCCAGGGGTCGACCACGCTCGTGATGTGGGTCTCTTCCTGGATGATGAGCTGCGTGTTGCGCGCGATGCGGGCGCTGAACTCGGTCGGCAGCGCGATGGCTTCGTCGAGCGCGTTGGTGTGCAGCGACTGCGTGCCGCCAAACACCGCGGCCATCGCCTCGATCGTCGTGCGAACGACGTTGTTGTAGGGGTCCTGCTCGGTCAGCGACCAACCCGAGGTCTGGCAGTGGGTGCGCAGCATCAGGCTCTTCGGGTTCTTGGCGTCGAAGCCTGTCATGATCTTCCACCACAGCAGCCGCGCCGCGCGCATCTTGGCCACTTCGAGGTAGAAGTTCATCCCGATCGCCCAGAAGAAGCTCAGGCGCCCGGCGAACTCGTCGACATCGAGGCCCTTGGCGAGCGCCGCTTTCACGTACTCGCGGCCATCGGCCAGCGTCAACGCGAGTTCGAGCGCCTGGTTCGCGCCGGCCTCCTGCATGTGGTAACCCGAGATCGAGATCGAGTTGAACTTCGGCATGTTCTTCGCCGTGTATTCGATGATGTCGCCGATCGCGCGCATGCTCGGCTCGGGCGGGAAGATGTAGGTATTGCGAACCATGAACTCCTTCAGGATGTCGTTCTGGATCGTCCCACTGAGCTTGTCCTGCGACACGCCCTGCTCTTCAGCCGCCACCACGTAGCCCGCGAGCACCGGCAGCACCGCGCCGTTCATCGTCATGCTCACGCTCACCTTGTCGAGCGGGATACCGTTGAAGAGGATCTTCATGTCCTCGACCGAGTCGATCGCCACGCCGGCCTTGCCGACATCGCCGGTCACGCGCGAGTGATCGCTGTCGTAGCCACGGTGCGTGGCCAGGTCGAACGCGACGCTCACGCCCTGCGCGCCGGCAGCCAGCGCCTTGCGGTAGAAGTCGTTGCTGGCCTCGGCGGTGGAGAAGCCGGCGTATTGGCGGATCGTCCACGGCCGCACCGCGTACATCGTGGCCTGCGGGCCGCGCACGAAGGGCGCGAAGCCGGGCAGCGTATCGGTGTACGGCAAGCCCTTCAGGTCGGCCGCGGTGTACAGCGGCTTGACCGGGATGCCCTCGGGGGTCATCCAGGTCAATGCACCCACGTCACCTTGCGGGGCCGACTTGCCCGCAGCCTTCTGCCACTGCGCCAGCGATTCAGAATTCAGTGTCTTCTCGTCCGACATCGTGTTCTCCTGCAACGCCCCGTCACAGTATGTCTGGACGGCAGCGCCGATCGGCATCATAATTCAAAATTGAATTCTAACGGCAGATACCTGTCGACACGCTGACACTCATGGCGAGTTCGGTCCCCACCCTTACCGCGAACACCGATGCCCCGCGCGCACCATCGGCGCCGCTTCGTGAGCGCGCGTTGTACGAACAGGTGGCCGAGCAGCTGCGCGGGCGCATCCTCGCGCACACCATGCACCCCGGCACCTGGATCGACGAGCAGGCGATCGCCGCCGAATACGGCATCAGCCGCACGCCGCTTCGCGAAGCCCTGAAGGTGCTTGCGGCCGAAGGGCTGGTGACGATGAAGCTGCGCCGCGGCGCCTACGTCACCGAAGTGTCCGAGCGTGACCTGCACGAGGTTTATCACCTGCTGGCGCTGCTCGAGAGCGACGCCGCGATGGTCGTCGCGCAGACGGCCACGGCCGCGCAGATCGCCGAGCTTGTGGCGCTGCACGCCGAGCTCGAGGCGCAGGTCGACCACCGCGATCTGTTCTTTGCCGCGAACGAGCGCTTCCACATGAAGCTGCTCGAGATCGCCGACAACCGCTGGCGCAACCAGCTCGTCGCCGACCTGCGCAAGGTGATGAAGCTCAATCGCCACCACTCGCTATTCAAGCAGGGGCGGCTCGAAGCCTCGCTGAAGGAGCATCGCCAGATCATGGCGGCGCTGAAAGCCCGCAACGGCGAGCGTGCGCGGCAGCTGATGCAGCAGCACTTCGCGAACGGCAAGGAAGCAGCGTCGTTGTCGTGAGCCGTGATGTGGCGCTGCCACAATCTCGCCCATGAATCGACCGACCTCCCCGCCCACCCTCAGCCTGATCGCCGCCGTGGCCCGCAACGGTGCGATCGGCAAAGGCAACGAGCTGCTCTGGCGCGAACCCGAGGACCAGAAACACTTTCGGCGCGTCACGATGGGCTGCCCGGTGATCATGGGTCGCAAGACCTGGGACTCGCTGCCCGCGCGATTTCGGCCGCTGCCGGGTCGGCGTAACGTGGTGATCACGCGCGATCCGGCATGGCACAGCGATGGCGCCGAGGCCGTGACCTCGCTGGACGCGGCGCTCGCGCTGCTCGCCGGCACGCCGAAGGCCTTCGTGATCGGAGGTGCGGCGATCTACGCGCTCGCCCTGCCGCGGGCGACCGAGCTGGTGCTCACCGAGATCGACGCCGATCTGGACGGCGACATCTTCTTCCCGCACTGGGATCGTTCACAGTTCAAGTTGACCGCGCGCGAGGATCGCGGCGGCTACAGCTTCGTCACCTACAACAACACCCGAGGAGATTGACATGTCTGCAGGCGGTTTTCACGTGCATGGCCCGCACGACCACGAACTCGAACACGCAGCCCAGCACGAGCCCAAAGGGCTGGCCGGCCAGCTCGCCGTCGTGACCGCGATCCTGGCGACCGTCGGCGCGATGTTCTCGTACATGGGTGGAGCCACGCAGGCCGATGCCGGCCTGTTCAAGAACGACGCGGCGATCAAGAAGACCGAAGCCTCGAACCAGTGGAACTACTACCAGTCCAAAAGCAGCAAGCAGAACCTGAGCGAGCTCGCGCTGGAGCTCGCGCCCGAGTCACGCAAGGCCTTCTACACCGACGAGATCAGGCGCTACAAGACCGAGAAGGCCGAGATCAAGCTCGAGGCCGAGAAGCTCGAGAAGGCGTCCACGGACTGGGACGACAAGAGCGCCGAGAAGATGCACCAGCATCACCGCTGGGCGCAGGCGACGACCGCGCTGCAGATCGCGATCGCGCTCGCGGCGATCGCGCTGCTGACGAGAAAGCGCTGGCTCGAGAAGCTGGTCTTCGGCGTCAGCGCGGTCGGGATCGTTGTCGGCGGTCTCGCCTGGTTTCACATCTGAGCCGACGTCCGCGGCCTCAGGCCAGCGCCGGGCCGCTCCCAAGCGGCCTGAGCACCCGCTCGGCGGGTGGCGGCGTACTCCGCCGCCGGGTGCGCCGGCTCAGGCCGTGACGTTGACCAGCGTGCCGGTGGTGGCAGGCGCGCCGTCGGTGGTCGGCGATTGCAGCGCGTGGGCCAGCGTGTGAAGGAAGCGGTTCAGCAGTGTCGCGTTGTCGGTGCTCGTGCCGGTCGCAACGGTCGTGCCGCCTCGCAGTGCCGTGACGAGCTTGCCGAAGGCGTCGGCGAGCGGGCTCGTCGCCGCCGTGGGCACGGCGGTGTCCTTGACGGCCGCGGGATCGGCCGCTGTCGCTGAATCGGTCGATGTCGTCGCACTGACCGGTGCGGTCGCGACCGGGTCGGACGCACTGGCCAGCGCTTCGAGTCGCTGCGCGAAGCTGTCGTAGCCGTGCTTCGAGCCGTGGGTGCGGTGGTGATGGTGGTGATGCGCCTGCGGTGGCGCGCTCGCCGGCTCGATGCCGACCGTCCCGCTCTTGGCGCTCCCTTGCAGGGCCGTCCACAGCGCGTGCGCGAACTGGGCGACCGCCTGCGGAACCGCGTCGGCGGCGGTCGCTGGGCTTGCCGTCGCGTCCGTGGCGACAGGCGCGGGTGCAGGGGTCGTGGGGGCGGTTGCCGCCGCAGCCTGCGTCGCAGTCGATGTCGGTGTCGCGCCAATTGCCTTCGTTGCAGTCACCGTCGTCCCTGTCGACGCTGCGTCCGCGACGGCAGGCGTGGTCGTGGCGGGCGCTCCGGTCAGCCCCAGTTGCTTCAGCGCTTCCATCATCGCCTCGACCAGCTTGCTGCGCCGGCCGCCGGCCTTCTCGGACTCCGCCGCATCGTTGTCCGGCGTTGCCGGCTTGGGCGCATGGCAGGTGCCAGCAACAGACGGCACGTCGCGCTTGCTCGGTGTTTCGTAGAGATTGACGACGGTGAAGGAGATCGACCCGATGGACATGATGGTTCCCGGTAGAAGCGGATGAACGTGTTGTCGGAGCGGCGGCGACCGACTTGATCGCCGGTACGTTACGAGGTGTAGTTCACGAAATGGCGCGGTAGCATCGCGCCATCCCACCGCCCTGCCGACCGATGAAACTCGCCACCTGGAACGTCAACTCCCTCGCCGTGCGACTGCCACAGCTGCTGGACTGGCTGGCGCTGCACCAGCCCGATGCGCTGTGCCTGCAGGAGACCAAGCTCACCGACGACAAGTTTCCGCACGCCGAGATCATGGCGGCGGGTTATCAGGTGCAGTGGTTCGGGCAGAAGACCTACAACGGTGTCGCGCTGATCAGCAAGTCGGCCGCGACCGACATCGTGCGCAACATCCCTGGCCACGACGACCATCAGGCGCGCGTCATCGCGGGCACGGTCGATGGTGTGCGAATCATCGGCGTGTACATCCCGAACGGGCAGTCGGTCGACAGCGAGAAGTTCCCATACAAGATGGCCTGGCTGACGGCGCTGCGCGAGTGGTTGCGGGCCGAGTACGCTGCCCACCCGCAGCTCGTGCTGCTCGGCGACTACAACATCGCCCCCGAGGACCGCGACGTCTACGACCCGGTGACGTGGGCCGGGCAGGTGCTGTGCACGCCGGAGGAGCGTGCCCACTTCAAGGCGCTGCTGGCACTCGGCCTGCACGACTCGTTCCGTCTGTTCGAGCAGCCGCCGAAGAGTTGGAGTTGGTGGGACTACCGCAACCTCGCGTTCCGCAAGAACCAGGGCCTGCGCATCGACCACATCCTCGTCAGCGAGACGCTGAAAGGCCGGGTCAAGAGCTGCGTGATCGACAAGCTCACGCGCAAGAACGAGCGGCCGAGCGATCACGCGCCGGTGATCGTGGAACTCGCCTAGTCAGTCGTCCAGCCCGAGTTCCTGGATCTTGCGGGTGATGGTGTTGCGCCCGATGCCGAGCTTCTGCGCGGCCTCGATGCGGCGCCCGCGCGTGATCTCGAGCGCGGTGCGGATCAGCTGGGCCTCGAACTGGTGGGTCAGCGTGTCCCACACCTCGGCATCGCCCGACTGAAGCAGATTGCGCGCGTCGTGCTCCAGGCCCGCGAGCCACGAACCCGGCGAGGCGGCCGCAGATGCGCCGCTCGACAAGACGGCTGGCGGCAACGGCGTGGCGTCGACCGCTACGCTCGGCGCCGGGATGAGGGGCCGTGCGACGGCCTTGAACTCCGGCACCGCAGCGGCGGTGGCCGACGCGAGTTCGGGCGGCAGATCCTTCGCCTCGATCATCTGTGCCGGCGCCATCACGGTGAGCCAGTGGCAGATGTTCTCGAGCTGCCGCACGTTGCCGGGGAAGTCGAAGCGCATCAGCAGCGCGAGCGCCGCATCGGTGATGCGCTTGGCCTCGACGCCGAGTTCCTTCGCGCTCTTTTGCAGGAAGAAGCGGGTCAACGCCGGCACGTCTTCGGCGCGTTCGCGCAGTGCCGGCAGGCGCAGCCGGATCACGTTGAGGCGGTGGAACAGGTCTTCGCGGAACGCACCGAGCTTCACCCGGTCCTCGAGGTTCTGGTGCGTCGCCGCGATCACGCGCACATTGCTCTTCATCGGGTTGTGGCCGCCGACGCGGTAGAACTGGCCATCGCTCAGCACCCGCAACAGGCGCGTCTGCAAGTCGAACGGCATGTCGCCGATCTCATCGAGGAACAGCGTGCCGCCGTCGGCCTGCTCGAAGCGCCCGCGGCGCGTGGTCTGCGCACCGGTGAACGCACCACGCTCGTGGCCGAAAAGCTCCGACTCCAGCAGGTCCTTCGGGATCGCCGCAGTGTTGATCGCGACGAACGGGCCGCTGGCGCGCGGACTGTGCTTGTGCAGCGCGTTGGCCACAAGCTCCTTGCCGGAACCCGACTCGCCGGTGATCAGCACCGTGACGATGCTCTGGCTCAGCCGGCCGATCGCGCGGAACACGTCCTGCATCGCGGGGGCCTGGCCGAGCATCTCGGGGACTTGCGCAGCCTTCTCGTCGCGCACTTCCTCGCGCAGGCTCTCTTCGACGGCGCGGCGAATCAGCTCGACGGCCTTGGGCACGTCGAAGGGCTTGGGCAGGTACTCGAACGCACCGCCCTGGAACGCGCTGACGGCACTGTCGAGGTCGGAGTAGGCCGTCATGATGATCACGGGCAGGCCGGGCTGGCGCTCGCGCACCTTGGCGAGCAGCTCGAGGCCCGAGCCACCCGGCATGCGGATGTCGGAGACCAGCACCTGCGGCTCGTCGCCGTCGTCGAGCGCCTTGAGCACGTCGCGCGGATTCGTGAAGCTGCGTACCGCGAGCTCCTCGCGCGCCAGGGCCTTCTCCAGCACGAAGCGGATGGATTGGTCGTCGTCAACGATCCAGATGGGTTTCATGCCCTGCCTGCTTGTTGTCGCGCCGCTGCCCGGGCATTCCCCTCGCTCAGATCAGCGGTATCACGATCTTGAAAATGGTCCGGCCCGGTTCACTGTCGCATTCGATCGTGCCGCTGTGCTGCTGCACGAAGGTCTGCGCCAGCGTGAGCCCAAGCCCCGAGCCACCATCGCGCCCCGATACCAGCGGGTAGAAGATGCGCTCGCGAATGGACTCGGGCACGCCCGGGCCGTTGTCCTGAATATGCAAGTCCAGTGCCAAGCGATAGCGCTGCTTGCCCAGCGTGACCTGGCGCGCGATGCGGGTGCGCAGCGTGATCATCGCGTCGCCCTCGGCGATGCGCTCGGCCAGTGCCTGCGCGGCGTTGTGCGCGATGTTGAGCACGGCCTGGATCAGCTGCTCGCGGTCGCCGCGAAAGTCGGGGATCGAGATGTCGTAGTCGCGCTCGACCATCAGCCCGCGCGGGAACTCCGCGAGGATCAGCGCCCGCACGCGCTCGCAGACTTCGTGGATGTTGACCTCGCTCACGACGTGCGGCCGGCGGTGCGGCGCCAGCAGCCGGTCCACCAGCGCCTGCAGCCGATCGGCCTCGCTGATGATGACCTGGGTGTACTCGTGCAGCGCGCGATCCTGGACCTCCATCTCGAGCAGCTGCGCCGCCCCCCGGATGCCGCCCAGCGGGTTCTTTATCTCGTGCGCCAGGTTGCGGATCAGCTCCTTGGTGACCTGCGCCTGGTCCAGCGCGCGCTCCTCGCGGTCCTGGCGCGTCTGCTGCTCGATCTCGACCAGCTCGATCACGACATGGCCCGGGGTCTCCATCTGGTTCACGATCACGTGGACCGGCAGCGGTTCGGCGTGGCCCGCGCTTGGCCGCCGCAACAACGCTTCGAGGCGGCTGGTCGAGAAGTCGTTCCGGTTGACGGCGATCACCGTGTCGCTGAGGCGCTGCGGATCGACGAACCACTCGAACAGGGAACCCCGCTGCACGCTGCGGCGCGACAGGCCCAGCACGTTCTCGAACGACGCATTGGCGAACAGGCACTGTCCCGACTCCGTGACCACCGCGACCATCGTGGCCAGGTGGTCGAACGCGGCGAAGTTCTGGGCGCTCTGCGCGACAATTTTCACTGTGAGGGGTACTTCTGCAATTCGCGCTTCAAGGCCGCGATGTCGCCTTCCTTGCGCGCGATCGCCGTCTTCATCTCGGCCACGCGGTCGAGGTACTTCTGGAAGTTGCGGCTTTCGGCGCCCTGCCGGTCCGGCTGACCATTGTTGTATTCGGTCTTCATCGCCGCGAGGCGATCCTCTTCGCGCTTGAGCTCGGATTCGAGGATGCGACGGGCGTCGGAGTCGCGCGCGCGCTGGTCAGCGGGATCGATCCGGCCATTGCCGGTCGGCGCGGGTGATGCGCCTGAGGCACCGCTGGCACCGGAACGCGGCTTCGGCCCCTGGATCACGGTGATCGGCGACCCCTCGAGAACCGTGCAACCCTTGTCCTTGGCTTCTTTCGCGCTGATCGTGTTGCTGTTGTAGTAATTGTTGTGCGGACACTTGTAGGTCACGTCGGCGTGGGCGACACCACTGGCGCACAGCAATACCCCGCTCAGGGCGCGAAGCAGGTTCGATCGAGGAAGCGTCGTCATGCGGGGGTACTCCAGATCATCGACGTGATTGTCTCCCACACTCAACGCCCAAAAAAAAGGGACGGCTGACGCCGTCCCTTGATTGCCGTGACTTGCGCCCGCATGGGCAGAGCTTTACAGCGTGTAGTACATGTCGAACTCGACCGGGTGCGTGGCCATGCGGAAACGCGTCACTTCCTGCATCTTCAGGTCGATGTAGGCGTCGATGTAGGCATCGGTGAACACACCGCCCTTGGTCAGGAAGGCGCGGTCCTTGTCGAGGTACTCGAGCGCCTGGTCCAGGCTGTGGCACACGGTCGGGATCAGCTTGTCCTCTTCCGGCGGCAGGTGGTAGAGGTCCTTGCTGGCGGCTTCGCCCGGGTGGATCTTGTTCTCGACGCCGTCCAGGCCGGCCATCAGCATGGCCGAGAAGCCGAGGTACGGGTTCATCAGGGGATCGGGGAAGCGCGCTTCGACGCGGCGGCCCTTCGGGTTCGCGACGAACGGGATGCGGATCGACGCCGAGCGGTTCTTGGCCGAGTACGCCAGCTTCACCGGCGCTTCGTAGCCCGGCACCAGGCGCTTGTACGAGTTCGTGCCGGGGTTCGTGATGGCGTTCAGCGCGCGGGCGTGCTTGATGATGCCGCCGATGTAGAACAGCGCGAATTCGCTCAGGCCGGCGTAGCCGTCACCGGCGAACAGGTTCTTGCCGTCCTTCCAGACCGACTGGTGCACGTGCATGCCGGAGCCGTTGTCGCCGACGATGGGCTTGGGCATGAAGGTCGCGGTCTTGCCGTAGGCATGAGCGACGTTCTGGATCACGTACTTTTGCAGCTGGACCCAGTCGGCGCGCTGCAGCAGCGTGCTGAACCGGGTGCCGATTTCCATCTGGCCGGCGTTGGCCACTTCATGGTGATGCACTTCGCACGGAATGCCCAGCGATTCGAGCACCAGGCACATCTCGGAGCGCATGTCTTGCATGCTGTCGACCGGCGGGGTCGGGAAGTAGCCGCCCTTGACAGTGGGGCGGTAGCCCGAATTGCCGTGCTCGTATTCCTTGCCGGTGTTCCAGGCAGCTTCTTCGGATTCGATCTTCGAGAAGCAGCCCGACATGTCGTTGCCCCAGCGCACGCTGTCGAACACGAAGAACTCGGGCTCCGGGCCGAAGAATGCGGTGTCGCCCAGACCCGAGGCCTTCATGTAGGCTTCGGCGCGCTTGGCCAGCGAACGCGGATCGCGCTCGTAGGGCTTGCCGTCGCCCGGCTCGACCACGTCGCACGTGAGGATCAGCGTCGGCTCTTCGAAGAATGGGTCGATGTTGGCGGTGTTCGGGTCCGGCATCAGCTGCATGTCGGATGCCTCGATGCCCTTCCAGCCGGCGATCGACGAGCCGTCGAACGCGTGGCCCGCGGTGAACTTGTCTTCATCGAAATGGGACACGGGCACGCTCACGTGCTGCTCTTTGCCGCGGGTGTCGGTAAAACGGAAGTCGACGAACTTGACTTCGTTCTCCTTGACCATCTTCATCACATCGGCAACGGTCTTGCTGGCCATCTGGGAACTCCTGTTGGAATGCTTGTTCGAGGGTGGGCGGGGCTGGGAAGCGACCTTCAAAAGGCCTGCTGACAGGCCCCAAAAATGCGCACAGGAATGTAGCAGAAAGCATGCCCGCAACGGTCTCGTACCGGGCTGGCAAGCGTCTGCGAGGCGTTCCGGATTGGTGCGACTTGCCGCACCGAATGAGAGCAGATCATCGCACCAATTCGGGGCCCAACTTGGCGCCGTGCTCGTGGAGGCCCTCCAGCAGCACGTTGTAGGCCGCGTCGAGTCGGGCCGAATCGCCCTTCACACCGAGCTCGATGTGGCGCCCCCATTGCGGGTGGTCGACGCTGGGCAGACTGAACACCTTGATGCCGGCGAAGGTGGCTTCGACACGCTCCATCAGCGGCGTGAGCGTGGCCTCCATCGCGCCGAACACGATCACCGACTTCTCGTGCTGGGTATTCTTGCCGTGCAGATGCGAGTAATGCGTGTCGAGGACGGATTCGATCATCGGCCAGGCCATCACCGGGAACCCCGGAACGAAGTGCACCGTGCCGACCGTGAAGCCCGCGATCTTGTTGAACGGATTGGGGATGATCTCAGCGCCCTCGGGGAACACGCCCATGTTGAGCCGATGCACGTTGTCGTGCCGATCCGGCTCGAACGGGATGCCCTGCTCCGCCGCGGTGTCGCGCATGCGCTCCAGGATCAGGTCGCGCGCCTGTGGATGCAGCGCGAGCGGTCGCCCGAGCGCGGCGGCGGCGCACTGGCGCGTGTGGTCGTCGGGCGTTGCGCCGATGCCGCCGCACGAGAACACCACGTCGCCGGACTCGAACGCGTGCTTCAGGTCGGCCGTGATGCGCGCCGGGTCGTCACCGACATAGCGTGCCCACGACAGCGCCAGACCGCGTGCCGACAGCAACTCGATCACCTTGGGCAGGTGCTTGTCGGCGCGCTTGCCCGAGAGAATCTCGTCGCCGATGATGATCAGACCGAAGTTCATGAACGGGTTCAGGGTGAAGGTGCGGGACCACCGGCCACATCGGCCGGAGGCAACGGAATGATGCGCGCGTCAGCGATCAACTCGTCCGCGCGCGGACCGCTGCCCGCGGGCACGAGCTCGGACGCCTCGCGTTCGCGCCGCAGGATCTGCAGCGCCGCGAGCGAGAAGTGCGCGAACCACAGCGACGAGAACGCGAACACCAGCGTGTAGATCCACACCGCCACCGGCACCAGCACCGGCGCGAACACAATCGCGATCGCACCGGAGGCCCACACCAGCGAAGGTGCCGCGCCGAGGTAGCCGGTGAGCACGCCCATGCCCAGCAGCAGCGGGCGATGACGGCGTATCAGCTCATGCCGCTCCTCCTTGCTCGCGTGCTCGGCAAGCACGTCGTAGCTCATCACGCGGTAGGTGAGCCAGCCCCAGATCAGCGGCGGCACGATCAGAACCAGCGGCGGCACGAACCACAGCGGGATCGACAGCAGCATCACGATCAGCGCCGCCAGCGTGGCCCACAGTGCGCCGAACATGCTGCCGAAGAACGAGCCGCCGTGTCGGTGCTCGAGCAGCGGGAAGCGGCGCGTAGCGACGAGCCCGAGCATCGATGGCGTCATGAACGCCGCGACCATCAGCAACGCGAGCACCACGATCACCGGGGTGCTCAGGAACACGACCACGAGCGGCGCGAGCACCGACTTGAGGTTGGCCAGACCCATGCCTTCGAGCCAGTGGATCATCGTCGCGAGCATCGCCCACGACTCGAACGTGTCGCGCACGGCGTCGAGCGCGGCCTCCCAGAAAAAGTAGCCCAGCCCGAGCGACAGCGCCGCCATCAACACCAGCGGCAGCAGCGAAAGCAGGATCACCCGCGGGTGCAGGCAGTACGCGACCGCACGCCAGAACGAGTCGAGCAGCAGATTCATTGAAGATACATCACCATGAGAATTGAGCGCGGTACGCCGGATGCTCGCGCAAGGTCGCGAAGCACATGCCGCGCGCCTTCAGGCCTTCGATCAACGGCTCGAGACTCGTCGGCGCCCAGGCGTCCCGGCGTGGCCAGGTCCCCAGGTGCGCGAGCAGCACATCGCCGGGCCGCACGTCGCGCAGCGCGCGGTGCAGCAACTGCTTGTTCGTGACCTTGCGACCCGCCACGTCGTCGCCCAGCGAGACCGAGCCCGCCACGTTCACCCAGTCGCAGCCGGCCGCTGCGGCGATCAGCTGCGGCGACGCCTTGCCGGCGCTCAGGCGGAACAGCCTGGGCATCGCGCGACCCGTCATCTGGTGGAAGCGATCGGCGGTGGCCGTCGACTCGGCACAGACCCGCGCCGGCGATGTCGTCCTGGCGAGTGCGCCGAACGCGTGGCCCTCGGCAGCGCGCGCTGCCCACCACGGCGTCCATTCGTCGTCGAGACTGCTGCCACCACTGGCCGTGCGCTGATCGGCGAGGAAAAAGGTCGCCTTCACCTTCTGCCGGCTGAGCACATCGGCCACCTGCGGAGCGATCGCCATGTGGCCGGCGTCGAAGCTCAAGTACACCGGGCGGTCACCGCTGGCATCGCCGCACTCGGCGTGCGCCGATGCCGCGAGGACGCATGCGACCAGCGCCACCGGCCACGCCCTAGTCATCGTCGCCCCCGCCCAGCACGCTGCCGAGCAGACCACCGACCGCGAGACCGCCGAGCACCGAACCTTCCTCCTTCGAGCCGCCGCGCTGTGGCGCTGCGGCGAACACGCGCGAGGCCAGGCGCGAGAACGGCAGGCTCTGCAGCCACACCGTGCCGGGCCCAGTGACCTTCGCGAAGAACAAGCCCTCGCCGCCGAACAGCGCGGTCTTGACCTTGCCGACGTACTGGATCTCGAAGCTCACGTTCGGCGTCAGCGCGACGATGCAGCCCGTGTCGATCAGCAAGGTCTGACCCGCTCGCAGGTCACGCTTGACGACGGTGCCGCCGGCGTGCACGAATGCCAGGCCGTCACCGTCGAGCTTCTGCATCACGAAGCCCTCGCCGCCGAAAAAGCCGACCGACAGCTTCTGCTGGAAGTAGATCCCCAGCGACACGCCCCGCGCCGCGCACAGGAACGCGTCCTTCTGACAGATCAGCGTGCCACCGAGCTGACGCAGGTCCATCGGCAGGATCTTGCCCGGATAAGGCGCGGCGAACGCGACGCGCAGCTTGCCCGCACCCTGGTTCGTGTAGACGGTCGTGAACAGAGACTCGCCCGTCACGAGCCGCTTGCCGGCGCCGAGCAGTTTGCCGAACAGACCGCTGTTGCCGCTGCTCTGCGAGCCATCGCCGAACACCGTGTCCATCGAGATGCCGGCGTCCATGAACATCATGCTGCCGGCCTCGCCGACCGCCGCTTCGCCGGGATCGAGCTCGATCTCGACGAACTGCATCTCGGCACCCCTGATCTCGTAGTCGACTACATCCATTGCCATTGCGCCTCCCATTGCTTCGGCCGTGATCGTACCGGCTCGGCGGTCGTCAGCGGGCCAATTCCACAAGTGACCATCCGGCCATCGCCGCGTGCCGCCGCAGTTGCGGGTCAGGATCGACGACGATGGGCTGCCCGACCGAGCGAAGCAGCGGCAGGTCGTTCGCCGAATCGCTGTAGAACACGGCACCGGCCAGCGCGTCGGCCGGCCATCCCTGATCGGCCAACCAAGACTTCAGCCGTTCGACCTTGCCTTCCCTCATGTTCAGCACTCCCCGGGTGCGGCCGCTGCAGCGGCCGCCGATCACTTCGACCTCGGTTGCGAGCAGGTCGTCGATGCCGAGGTGCTGCGCCGTCAGCTCGGTGAGCACCCGGTTCGTCGCGGTCGTCATCACGATCCGGTCGCCGCGCTCGCGGTGCGACTCGACCAGGGCACGCGCCGAGGCGGGGATCCTCGGCGCGATCACTTCGCTCAGGAAACGCTCGCACCATGGCCGCCACTCACTCAGCGTGCGGCCGGCGAGTGTGGACACGTAGAAATCGCAGAAGTCCGCCGCGCTGACGCTGCCGTCGCCGTAACGGCGCGCCATGTCGGCATTGCGCGGCTCGAACTCGGCACGGTCGAGCACGCCGGCGTCCATCAGGAATTCGCACCACAGCACATCGCTGTCGCCCGTCAACAGCGTGTGGTCGAGATCGAACAGCGCCAGCCGCGTCACGGTTGGCGCAGATGCCACGCACGCGGCCGCGTGAAGGTCTGGATGCCGAACGTGGACAAGGTCAGACCGACACCCGAATCGCCGTGCCCAGACCACGGCAGCCGCGGGCTGACGCGGTCGCAGCAGTTCCAGTAGACGCTGCCAGCGTTGACCTTCGCGAGCAGCGCACGTGCTCTCGCCTCGTCCTTCGTGAACACGCCGGCCGTCAGGCCGTAGCGCGTATCGTTCATCAGCGCCAGAGCCTCGGCGTCGCTGGCGACCTTCTGGATGCCGATGACCGGCCCGAAGCTCTCCTCGCGCATCAACTCCATCGTGTGGTTCACGCCGGTGAACACCGTGGGCTCGAACCAGTTGCCTGGCCCCGCCGCTCGGTGGCCGCCAGTGCGCAGCGTCGCGCCCTTGGCTTGCGCGTCGGCGACCTGTGCGTCGAGCACGTCGAGTTGCGGCGCGCGCGTGATCGCGCCGATGTAGGTCTCCTCGCTGGTCGGGTTGCCCATCCTGAAGCCGCGCACCGTGTCGACGAACGCGTCGACGAAGGCATCGTGGATGCTTTCGTGCACGTAGATGCGCTCGACCGAACAGCAGCTCTGGCCGGCGTTGTACATCGCGCCGTCGGCGAGCGACTCGGCGGCGATCTTCGGATCGGCGTCTTCGGCGACGTAGGTCGGGTCCTTGCCGCCGAGTTCAAGCTGCAGCTTGATGAAGCGCGGGCCGACGGTCTGCGCGATCTTTGCGCCGGTCGCATGAGAGCCGGTGAAGAACACGCCGTCGATATTCTGCGCGAGCAGCGCGGCGCCGACTTCACCGCGGCCGACCAGCGGCACGAAGATGTCGAGCGGCACGCCCGACTCATGCAGCAGCCGCGCGATGTGCAGGCCCGTGAGCGTGGCGAACTCCGAAGGCTTGTACAGCACCGCATTGCCGGCCAGCAACGCCGGCACGAACACGTTGCCGCCGACGAAGTACGGGTAGTTCCAGGCCGAGATGTTCGCGATCACGCCGAGCGGGTCGAAGCTGATGACCTCGCGCGTGCCGCCTTCGTCGAACACCTGCTGCGGCGCCAGGGTGGCCGCCGCCTGCGTCAGGAAGAAGTCGACGCGGCCGAGCAAGCCGTTCAGCTCGTTGCGCGACTGCCGGATCGGCTTGCCGACCTCGGCCGTCAGCGTGGACGCCAGCGATTCGACCTCGGCCGCCACCGCGACGCGGAAGCGCTGCATCACCTGCAGCCGCGCCTCCAGCGGGGTGGCGAACCACGCCGGTTGCGCGGCGCGCGCGGCACGGAAGCGCTCGGCGACGATCTCCGGCGTGGCCTCGGGGACTTCGGCGATCAGCGCGCCGGTGGCGGGGTTGTGGATCTTCAGCATGGTGAGGTGGAGTCAGGTCATTGCGTCGCGGCAGGCACGCGCGTTGTCGAGGAAGTCCTTCAGGATCGGGCCCCCGTCCAGCTGCGCCTGGTCGAGCGTGGCCAGCGCGAGGAACTCGGGGTGCCATTGCATCCCGAACACATAGCTCGGCCCGCGCCAGCGGATCGCCTCGACCACGCCGTCGGGAACGCCCACCGCCTCGATCACCAGGTCACGGCCCAGGTCCTTCACGGCCTGGTGGTGGATGGTGTTGATCTTCGATTGCGCCCTGCCCGGGTACAGCGTGGCCAGCTTCGAGCCGGCGACGAAGCTCACGTCGTGGAGCGCGCGCTCGTACATCGAGGTGTCGCGGTGCGAGACGGCTGAAGGCAGCTGTGTCGGGATGTCCTGGAACAGCGTGCCGCCCAGCGCCACGTTGATAAGCTGGCAGCCACGGCAGATGCCGATCACCGGCTTGCCGGCGGCCACGAAGGCGTTGAACAGATCGATCTCGTAGCGGTCGCGCACCGCGTCGCCAGCCCAGTCGGCGTGCAGTGGCGTCTCGCCGTAGCTCTGCGGCGCGATGTCGGCGCCGCCCTGCAACACCAGGCCATCGAGGTACTCGGCGTACGAGCTCAGGCTCATCTCGCTCCGCTCGATCAGGCCCTGGCTCTCGATCGCGGGGATCATCACCGCGAGCACGTCTTTCGCGAGCACCCAGTGCGCGACCGATTGTTCGAGGTAGTGCAGCGTCTTGGCATAGACGCCGCCGAGGTCGCGGACCGGCCCGACCGGATGGTGGATGCGCGCCGAGATGCCGATGATGAGAGGCTTGGCCATGTCAGTACGCTTCCTTGAAGAAGCGCTCGAAATCGGCCGCCTCGCAGGGGCGCGGATTGGTCTGGTGGCAGATGTCCCGCGTGGCGATCTCGACCAACCGCGGAATCTGCTCGCGCCTGACACCGGCAGCGGCCAGCCCTGGCGGGATACCGACCCGTTGCTTCAGGTGTGCCAGCCACGGCACGAAGCCGCTCACGGACGACACGCCAACAGCGTGCGCGAGTTCGGCGAACTTGTGCGGCACCGCTTCGCGGTTGTAGCTCATCACCGGCTCGATCATCAGCGCGTTGGCCAGACCGTGGTGCAGGTCGCACACCGTGCCGAGCGCATGCGCGCACGAGTGCACCGCGCCCAGGTCTTTCTGGAATGCGATCGCACCCATCATCGAGCTCATCATCATGTCGGCGCGCGCCTGCACGTTGCCCGGCTCGCGCACCGCCGTCAGCAGCGCACGCGCGGCGATGCGCGTGCCTTCGAGCGCGATGCCGTCGCACAGCGGGTGGTACGCGGGCGAGAGGTAGCTCTCGATGTTGTGCGTGAGCGCGTCCATGCCGGTCGCCGCGGTCACGGCCGGCGGGAGGCCGAGCGTGAGTTCGGGGTCGGCGAACACCACCTTGGCAAGGATCGCCGGCGAGAAGATCACGCGCTTGACGTGCGACTCCTCCTCGCTGATCACGCTGCTGCGGCCGACCTCGCTGCCGGTGCCCGAGGTGGTCGGCAGCGCGATGAAGTACGGCAACATGGCCGGATCGATCGCGCGGACCTGCGGGTGATCCCAGACGTACTCCATCACGTCGCCGGGGTGCGTGGCCAGCAGGCCGACGACCTTGGCCACATCGAGCGCAGCACCGCCACCCACGCCGATCACGCAGTCCGCTTCGTGTGCCTTGTAGGCCGCGGCACCGCCCATCACCTGGCTGCCGGTCGGGTTGCCGAACACGCCGCCGTACACCGCCACCGCGAGCCCGGCCGAATCGAGGCCGGCAGCGAACTCCTTCATCAGCGGCAGCGCGGCCAAGCCCTTGTCGGTGACGATCAGCGGGCGGCGCAGCCCGAGGTCCTTCAGGTGCGGCCCGGCGAGCGCGCGCGCGCCGGCGCCGAAATGGATGATGGTCGGGAACGAGAAGCGGGTGATGCTCATGGTGCGAAGCCGGTTACTTGAGGCGAACCCAGCGCAACTCGGGCGAGTCGTTGGGCCATTGAACGGTGCTGACCTTGTTGCTCATCGCCCAGGTCAGCGTGCGGCGATACAACGGGATCAGCGGCAGGTCGTCGCCGACCATCCGCAGTACGGTGCCGACCATCGCGCGGCGACGGGTCAGGTCGGGCTCGACGCGCAGATTGTCGATCAAGGCGTCGAGCTTCGCGTTGCTGTAGCGGCCGCCGTTGAAGGTGCCGCCGCCCGACTTGTCCCAGGTGCGGAACAGCGCGTTCAACGATGCCCACGCGTCGGGGCTCGGCGTCCAGCCGAACTCCATGAAACTCGCGGTCGCGCCGGTCAGCTTCGGGAAGAACTGGTTGGTCGGCGCGCTGCGCATCGTCGCGCGGATCCCGGCTTGCGTCAGCATCGCGGCCATGGCCTGGCAGGCCGCCTCGCGCCACGGCACATTGACGCAATCCAGCGTGATCGCGAAGCCGTTCGGATACCCGGCTTCTGTGAGCAGCGCCTTCGCCTCCACCACGTCGTAAGGCAATCGCTTGTCGAGCTCCGGCGGCGAGCCGTCGACGCGGGGCGACAGGAACGCACCGGTCGGCACACCCAGGCCGCGCAAGACCTTCTGAGTCAGGAGCGGCATGTTCAACGCGTGGTAGATCGCCCGGCGCACGCGCAGGTCCCTGAACGGGTTCTTGCCCTTCACGTCGCTGTCGGTCAGCTCGTCGCGACCGACGTCCAGCGCGAGGTACTGCTGGCCGAGGTCGGTGATCTGCTGCAGCTTGATCGCCGACTCGCCCTTCAGGCGCTCGACATCCTGCACCGGCGGGTCCAGCACCAGGTCGATCTCGCCCGAGATCAGCGCGGCAATGCGCGTGGCGTCGGAGCGGATCGCGACCAGCGTGACCTCGTCGAGATTGCCGTTGCGCTTGTCGGCGCCCTGCTCACGGCCACCCCACCAGCGCGGGTTGCGCTTGAGCACGGTCCGCACGTCCGGCTCGAAGCGGTCGAGCGCGAACGGGCCGGTGCCGTTGGCGTTGCGCACCGCGAAGGTCTCCTGCTTGCCGTTGAAGTCCTGGGCCTTCTCGACGCCGTGCTTCACGCACCAGGCCTTGCTCACCATGCCGAGCTGCGTGAGTTTCTCGGGCAGCACCGAATCGGGCGCCTCGAGGTCGATCTCGATCGTCAGCAGGTCGACCTTGCGGACCGCCTTCACGCCTTTGAGCTGGAACGAGCGCTGCGAGGGCGGCGCCATCGCGCGGTCGAACGAGAACACCGCATCATCGGCCGTGAACGGCGTGCCGTCGTGGAAAAACACGCCGGGCCGCAGCTTGAAGCGCCACAGGGTCGGGCTCACCGCCTGCCACGACAGCGCAAGCGAGGGCTCCAGCTGGAACCGTTCGTCACGATTGAGCAGCGACTCGTAGACCTGCGCCGAGACGCGCGTCTGGTACAGCAGCGCGATCGCGTGCGGGTCCATCGTCTGCGGGTCGAACGCACTGGCGATTCGCAGCGTGACCGCGTTCGCGGTGCCTGCGGCGGCGCACAAGGCCAGGGCAACGATCCGGGTGACCCACGCATTCATCAGATGATCTCGAAGTAGCGCTTCAGTTCCCAGTCGGTCACGCCGTCCAGCCACTGCCGCCACTCCCACTCGCGCGTGGCCGCGAAGTGGTCGACGAAGTCGTCGCCGAACCAGTCGCGGGCGATGGTCGACTGCTTGAAATTGATCGTCGTCTCGATCAGCGTGCGCGGCGCGCGCGGGATGTGCTCTGCCCCGCCATTGGTGCCGGTGATCGGCGGCGCGGTGAGCTTCAGGCCCTTCTCGACACCGTGCAGGCCGGCGGCGATCACCGCGGCCATCGCGAGGTACGGGTTCACGTCGGCACCAGGGCAGCGCGTCTCGAGACGCGTGGCCTTCGGGCTGCCGGCGATCACGCGAAAGCTCGCCGTGCGGTTGTCGATGCCCCAGGTCGGCTTGACCGGTGCCCAGAAGCCGTCGACCAGCCGCTTGTAGCTGTTGATCGTCGGCCAGAACATCGGCGCCATCTCCATCAGGCATGCGACCTGACCCGCGAGGTAGCTCTCGAACAGCTTGCTCATCTTGCGCGGCGACTTCGCGTCGAAGAACAGATTCGTCTTGCCGTCCGACAGGCTCTGGTGGATGTGCCCCGAGCAGCCCGGCAGCTGCTGGTTCCACTTCGCCATGAAGCTGGGCATCACGCCGAAGCGCGCGCCGATCTCCTTCGCGCCGGTCTTGAACAGGATCGCACGGTCGGCCTGCTCGAGCGCCTCGCTGAACGCGATGGCCACTTCGTAGACACCGGGCCCGGTCTCGGTATGCAGGCCTTCGATGGGCACGCCGAACAGCGGCATCTCGTCCATCAGCGCCTTGAAGAATTCGCGCTTGTGGTTCATGCGCAGCAGTGAATAGCCGAACATGCCCGGCGTGATCGGCTCCGGACCGACGCCGCGCTTGCTGGCCCAGCTCTGCGGCGTTTCACTGAAGTTGAACCACTCGAACTCCATGCCGGCCATCGGCAGCACGCCGAGCTTCCCGGCGCGCTTGAGCACACGCTTGAGCGTCTGGCGCGGGCAGATCGGCGAGGGGCTGCCGTCGCCGTTGACGAACTCGCCAAGGAACATCGGCACGCCGTCGTCCCACGGCACGTGGCGGTGCGTGCCGAGATCGAGCCGCGCCAGCGCATCCGGGAAGCCGTGCTGCCAGCCGGTCAGCGTCGCGTTGTCGTAGCAGTTGTCGTTCGCGTCCCAGCCGAACACCACGTCGCAGAAGCCGAAGCCGCCGTTCGGGTGCGGCTCCGCGGCGCCGAGGAACTTGTCGATGTGGAGGTACTTGCCACGCAGGATCCCGTCGATGTCGCTGACCGCGACCTTGACCTTGCCGGTGCCCGACTTGCGGACGGCGGCAAGTGCCGGATGTTCCTTCTGTGCCATCGCAATATCCTCAGGTGGTGATGCCGAGCGCGCGCATCGAATCGGAGACCGCGTTCACGGCCTGCTGCATCTCGTTGCGTCCGATCGCGCCGATGCAGCCGACGCGAAAGGTCTCGACCTGCGTCAGCTTACCCGGGTACAGGATGAAGCCTCGTTGCTTGGCCGCTTCGTAGAAGGGTCGGAACTCGTAGGCGCGATCGGCCGGGGCGTGGAACGTCACGATGATCGGCGCCTGCAGCGCCGCCGGCAGGAACGGCTTGAAGCCCAGCGCCTGCATCCCGTCGATCAGCGTGCGGCAGTTGTCGGTGTAGCGCGCCAGGCGCGCGGTCTGGCCGCCCTCCTCCTCGTACTGGCGCAGCGCCTCGGCCAGCGCCGCCACCACGTGCGTCGGCGGGGTGAAGCGCCACTGGCCGGTCTTCTCCATATAGGCATGCTGGTCGAACAGGTCCATCGCCAGCGAGTGCGATTGGCCCTCGCAACCGGCCAGGATGTCCTTGCGCAGGAACACGAAGCCCATGCCCGGCACGCCCTCCAGGCACTTGCCGCTGGCCGCCACGAGCGCATCGAACCGAACCTCGCGCGCATCGATCGGCAGCGCGGCGAACGAGCTCATCGCATCGATGATCAGCCCCTTGCCGTGGCGCGCGCAGACCTCGCTGACCGCCTGCAGCGGGTTCAGCACGCCGGTGCCGGTCTCGCAGTGGATGAAGCCGACGTGGGTGATGCTCGGGTCTTCGCTCAGCTTGGCGTCCAGCGCGGGCGCCGACACGGCCTGGTCCTCGGCGTGCTCCATGATCGTCGTGCGCCGGCCCATCAGCGTCGCGAGCTTGCCCAGCCGCTTGCAGTACGCGCCGTTGTCGAGCACCAGCATGTGACCGTCGCGAGGCACCACGGTCGCGACGGCCGCCTCGACCGAGAAGGTACCGCTGCCTTGCAAGGGCACGACCGTGTGCGAGGCCTCGCCATGCACGATCGCAAGCAGCTGGCGCCGCAGCTCGGCGGTGACTTTGATGAAGTCGGTGTCCCACGACCCCCAGTCGCGCAGCATCGCGAGCTTGGTGCGCAAGGTGGTCGTCAGCGGGCCGGGGGTCAGCAGGATGGCGTCGCGGTCCATGGGGGTCTCCTGGTTCTTGTCACGCCGGCATCGGCGTCCATTGAAAATCACGCGCGCTGAGATCGAAGACGGCCAGCCCGGCCTCGTCGCGCGGCAACGTCAGCAGGACCTCGCCATCGGGCCCGTAGGCCTTGCTCTCGCCCTGGTAGTTGCGCTCCGGCGTGTTGAGCGCGTGCGGCCAGTTGCATTGCACGAGGTGTGCGTTGAAGCGCCGCGCGAACTCGCCCGCGCGCTGGCGGTAACCCAGGCCCTGCACGGCGCGCTCCGGCTCGGCGATCGTGCCCGGCGGGTAGCCGACGATCGACGGCCAGAAGACGAGCTGAACCGATTCATCGGCCAGCTGCGCTGCGATCGCATCGACGTCCTCGATCTCGCGGCACATCACGGTCGTGCAATTGCGCCCGGCGAAGCGCGTCAGCGGCCGCTCGGTGCCGGCCGCGAAGAAGGTCAGCTCGGCCGCCGTCAGCCCGTTCTTGTGGATCGTCGCGCCCACGGCACCCTCCGCGTCGACCAACGCGTAGCTGTTCAACACCGCGCCATCGGCACCGAACGTCGGCAGCCCGATCAGGCTGGCGACGCGGGCATCGCGGCAGGCCGCGCGCACGCGCCGCAGCGCCGGCCCGACGATCTCCGGTCGCGCCTGCTCGCGAACCTGCCGGTGGAACCCGGTCAGCGCGAGTTCGGGGAACAGGCAGAGCTGCGCGCCCTGTGCCGCCGCCAGCTCGAGCGCCGTGATCATGTGCAACACGTTGCGCTCGGTGGTCCATTCCATCGGCTGCTGCGCGACGGCCAGTCGCAGGTCGGATCGTTCGTGGGTCATCGTGTGCTCGCTATCGGGTGGCCGTGTTGCGCCAGGCCTGAGTCCGCTTGTCCACCCACCAGCCCAGGGCGATGAACAGCAGCGTCACGACTGTCGAACCGGCCGTGATGAGTACCGCGCACGCCGCGGCGGCGCCGGCCTCGCCGGCTTCGTCGAGGTTCAGGATCGCGATCGACGCGACCTTGGTCGAGGGTGAGTACAAGAAGACCACCGCCGAGATCGTCGTCATCGCGTTGATGAAGAAGTAGCGCGCGATGTCGAGCAAGGTCGGCGTGCAGATCGGCAGCGTGACGCGCCAGAAGGTCTTGAAGAACGGCACCTTCAGCGAGGCCGAGACCGATTCGAACTCCGCGTCGAGCGCCTTCAGCGCCGTCACCGCCGTCAGGTGGCCGGTCGTGTAGAAGTGGACGATGGTGCAGATCACGAGCAGCGTCAGCGTCTGGTAGAGACCGTTCAGCGGATTGCCGGGCGCGTTGAAGAAGAAGATGTAGCCGAGGCCGAGCACCAGCCCCGGCACCGCCATCGGCAGCATCGCGAGCAGGCGCACCAACGGGCGGATCGCGTCGAGGCCGCGGGTCTTCTCGAGCATGTAGGCGCCGACGAAGACGACGATGGTGCCGAAGAACGCCGTTCCGGCGGCGAGCTTCAGGCTGTTCAGAAAGGCCTCGCCGACCTCGGCGTCGACGAAGCCCATCGTGTAGTGCTTCCAGCTCGGCGCCAGGTTGTAGGGCCAGTAGGTCGCGAACGAGGCGAAGACGGCCATGCCGAGCATCGCCAGCATCAGCGCGCTGACGAGGCCGACGTAGCCGAGCATCAGCGCGTCGAACCCGCGCGACGGCTTCGGCCTGAGCGGCACCGCGCGCGCGCTCAGCATCGCCGTCTGCTTTCGCTGCACCAGCCAGTCGATGCCGAAAGTGAGCAGCGCCGGCGTCAGCAGCAGCAGGCCGACGACGGCGCCGCGCTGGAAGTCCTGCTGGCCGATCACGAGCTTGAACACGTCGGTGGCGAGCATGTTGAAGTTGCCGCCGATCACTTTCGGGATGCCGAAGTCCGTCATCACCAGCGTGAACCCGACCAACGCGGCCGAAATCAGCCCGTACTTCGCGCCCGGCAGCGTGATCGTGAAGAACTTGCGGCGCGTGCCGGTGCCCAGCGCGTTCGCCGCTTCGTACAACCGCGCGTCGGCGAGCGACAACGCGGTGATCAGGATCATCAGCACGTGCGGGAACACCGCGAAGCATTCGGCCAAGACGATGCCCGGCGCGCCATAGATGTTCTCGAAGCCCAGGCGCTGGATCAGCCCGCGCGCCAGCCCCTGGTTGCCGAACCAGTAGATCAGCGACAGCGCCGACAGGAGCGACGGCGCCAGCAGCGGAATCAACGCGATCGTGCGAAAGAGCCCCTTGAACGGCATGCAGCTGCGCGACAGCGCGTAGGCGAAGCCGAAGGCCAGCGGCAGCGTGACGACCGTGACGACGGCCGAGATCCACACGCTGTGCCACAGCGACGTCAGCAGCGACGGCGACGCCAGGTAGCTCGTGAAGTTGACCAACCCGACGAACGCACCATCGCTGCTCTGCAGCGCCTTGACGAGGATGCTTGCCAGCGGCAGTGCGAGAAACACCACGAGTGCCAGCACGACGAGCAGCAACGCGAGGTGCGCGATGCGGTCGGTCCAGTGCGCGCGCTGGCGCAGCGCGGCCACGGGCGAAGTCAGGACGGCGGACACGGATCGGCGTACCAGCGGGCTCAGAAGAAGCGCATGCGCTCCGGCATCACGCGCAGCGGCAGCCTGCTGCCGACCTGCAAGCCCTGCTCGGCGATGTAGTTCAGCGACATGTAGACCGTGAGCGGCTGCGGGCCGATCGCGGCCGAGCGCACGCCGACGTGGCAGAACGAGCCGAGGAACTCGATCTTCTCGATGTCGGCCTCGAACACGTTCTCGTCGCCGGGTGCGATCGGGCGCGCCAGCACGTCCTCGGGCCGCAAATAGACCTTCACGTCGCGCTCGGCGTCGGCATCGAGCTCGCACACGAAGCGGCTGGCGCCGATCTGCAACGCCCGGCCCGGGTGAAGACGACCAGGAAGCACGTTGATCTTGCCGACAAAGTCCGCGACGAACGGCGTTGCCGGATCGCGGTACACCTGCATCGGCGTGCCCACCTGCTCGATGACACCATGATTCATCACGACGATGCGGTCGGCGACCGAGAGCGCTTCTTCCTGGTCGTGCGTGACCATGATGGTCGTCACGCCGAGCTTGGCCTGGAGCGAGCGGATCTCCTGCCGCAGCCGCACGCGCTCGAGCGCGTCAAGCGCCGACAGCGGCTCGTCCAGCAGCAACAGCCCGGGCTTGGTCGCGAGCGCTCGCGCCAGCGCGATGCGCTGCTGCTGCCCGCCCGACAACTGCGCCGGGTACTTGATGCCGCTGCCCGGCAGGCCGACGAGCTTGAGCAACTCCTCGACGCGCCGGGCGATCTCGGCGCGCGGCTGCTTGCGATTGACAAGACCGTAGGCGACGTTGTCGGCCACCGTCAGGTTCGGGAACAGCGCATAGGACTGGAACACGATGCCGTAGTCGCGCTTCGCCGGCGGCAGCACCGAGATGTCGCGTTCGCCCTGGTAGATGCTGCCGGCGGTCTGCGTCTCCAGGCCGGCGATGATGCGCAGCAGCGTCGTCTTGCCACAGCCCGAGGGGCCGAGAAAACAGACGAACTCGCCCTTCTCGATCGACAGATGAATGTCGCGCAGCGCCTGGAACGAACCGAAGTTCTTGCGGATGCCTTCCAGGCGCAAGTACATGTCAGCCCCCGGTCGCCGAATACAGCGACCACCCCCCAAGGGGGTCTCGCCCGGCTTCGGGCGGCCGGGCGCTCGGGCTCGTCTCCGTCAACGACATGCTCACTTCTTCGCTTCGCTCTTGGTGTCGTAACGCTTGTTCCACTCAGCCAAGACCCGCTCGCGGTTCTTCGCGGTGGTCGCGAAGTCCATCTTCACGAGACGCGCTTCGTAGTCGGCCGGCACGTTCTTCAGCGGCTCGGCGACGCCGGGGATCGCGGTGATCGCGAAGTTCTTGCCGTAGAGCTTCATCGCGTCCTTGCTCGAGGCCCAATCGGCGAGCTTCTTCGCCGCGGCGAGCTTCTTGGTGCCGGCATGGATCGCGAAGGCTTCCAGGTCCCAGCCCAGGCCCTCCTTCGGGAACACCAGGTCGATCGGCGCGCCTTTGGCCTTGTTGGTGTTGCCGCGGTACTCGAACGAGATGCCGAGCACGTACTCGCCGGTCGCCGCCATGTTGCAGGGCTTCGAACCCGAGTGGGTGTACTGCGCGATGTTCTCGTGCAGCGCGTCCATGAACTTCCAGCCGCCGCCCTTGCCGTTGTCGTCGCCCCAGAGCGTGAGCCACGCGCTCACGTCGAAGAAGCCGGTGCCCGACGAGGCCGGGTTCGGCATCACGATCTGGCCCTTGTAGACCGGCTTGGTCAGGTCTTTCCAGGTCTCGGGCTTCGGGATGTTCTTCTTCTGCGCCTCGACGGTGTTGAAGCAGACGGTCGCGCCCCAGACGTCCATGCCGAACCACGCCGGCGGGTTCTTCTTGTCACGGTACTGGCTCATGATGCCGTCGAGATTCAGCGGCGCGTACGGGATCAGCATGCCGTTCGTGTCGAGCAGCGCGAGGCTGGACGCGGCCACACCCATCACCACATCGGCCTGGGGGTTCGCCTTCTCGGCCAGCAGCTTGGCGGTGATCACGCCAGTGGAGTCACGCACCCACTTGATCTCGATGTCGGGGTTGACCTTGGTGAAGCCGGCCTCGTAGGCCTTGAGCTGATCGGTCTCGAGCGCGGTGTACACGGTGAGCTGCGTCTTCTGCGCGAAGGCCGCGGTGGTAACCGCCATACCCGACACCATGGCCAGCACCGCGAACAGCGGCTTGAAGGTACCCAGATTCATGCAATTCTCCTGAGAGGGATCGACCGATGGGATGCTGCAAGCGCTGTGCCCGCTGGGTTTCAGTCTAGGGGTGGCGCGAATGGGTCGTCAACTGTTTCTTGAAAATTGTTGACAATCAACATTCGCTGTCATCTACTGGTCACCCATGACCGTCACGATATTTGCGGGCCGAGCACCGGGCCGCTCCCAAGCCGGCCCGAATCCCCGCGGGGGATCGGCCGACGTACCCGTCGGACGAGGGGCTCCAATGACCCATCCGACGATCACCCTGCTGCAGACCAGCTCCCTCACGAGCGTCGTGCAGGGCGAACTCGAGCGCATGATCCTCTCCGGCGAACTCGCGCCCGGCGTCAAACTGACCGAGATGGCCCTGGCAGCCCGACTGGGCGTGTCGCGCGGCCCGCTGCGCGAAGCCTTCCGCATGCTCGAAGAGGCCGGCCTGGTGCGCACCGAAAAGAACCGCGGCGTGTTCGTGCGCGACATCCCGATCGAAGAGGCGGTCGAGATCTTCGACCTGCGCGCCGCGATGGACGAACTCGTGGGCCGGCGCCTGGCCGAGAAGATCACCCCCGCCCAGCTCAAGGAGGTGCGCGGGCTCGTCGACCAGATGGAGCAGTCGGTCAAGGCGAAGGATGCCTACCAATACCACCTGCTGAACCTGAAGTTCCACGACCGGCTGGTCGAGCTCGCCGGCAACAGCAAGCTGACCGCGATCTACCGCAAGCTGATCAAGGAGATCAGCCTGTTCCGCCGCCTGAACCTGGCCGACGGCTGGCTGATGCCGATCTCGGCCGGCGAGCACCGCGCGATCGTCAAGGCGATCGCCTCCGGCGACGCGGAAGCGGCCGGCAAGGCCATGTTCGACCACGTGATCGAGAGCAAGGAACGCACGATCAAGAACAACCTGCGCCAGCAAGCCGCGCAGTCTTCGGAAAGAGCCCCCTCATGATCACCGTCAACCAGCGCTCGTACCGCGAACCCACCCGCCCCGTCGTCGTCGTCTGTGTCGATGGCTGCGAGCCCGACTACATCGCGCAGGCCGTCGCGCACGGCCGGATGCCGTGGCTCGAGAAGGTGCTGAGCGAGGGCACCGTGCTGGTGGCCGACTGCGTGATCCCGAGCTTCACGAACCCGAACAACCTGTCGATCGTGACCGGCGCCCCGCCCTCGGTGCACGGCATCTGCGGCAACTACCTGTTCGACGTGGCGACGAACACCGAAGTGATGATGAACGACCCGAAGTGGCTACGCGCGCCGACACTGCTGGCCGCACTCGCCGATTCGGGCAAGAAGCTCGCCGTCGTCACCGCGAAGGACAAGCTGCGCAAGCTGCTGGGGCACGGGATGAAGGGCATCTGCTTCTCCGCCGAGAAGGCCGACGAGGCGACCCTCGCCGAGAACGGCATCACCGACGTGCTCGCGCTGGTCGGCATGCCGGTGCCTTCGGTCTACAGCGTCGAGCTCTCGGAGTTCGTGTTCGCCGCCGGCGTGAAGCTGATGGCCGGCGCGGGGAACGGAAACACGCGGCCCGACGTGATGTACCTCTCGACCACCGACTACGTGCAGCACAAGCACGCCCCGGGCACCGAGGGCGCCGACGCGTTCTACGCGATGATGGACCGCTACCTCGGCCAGCTCGACGCGATGGGCTGCGTGATCGCGCTCACTGCCGACCACGGCATGAACGCCAAGACGCGCATGGACGCGCAGCCCGACGTGATCTACCTGCAGGACGTGCTCGATGACTGGCTCGGCACGGCCAAGGCACGCGTGATCCTGCCGATCACAGACCCATACGTGGTGCACCACGGCGCACTCGGTTCGTTCGCCACCGTTTATCTGCCAGGCGATGTCGACACCCCTGCCCTGCTGAAGCGCATCGCCACGCAGCGCGGCATCGAGTCGGTGTGGACGCGTGCGCAGGCCGCCGAGCACTTCGAGCTGCCGGCCGACCGCATCGGCGACATCGTCGTCGTCTCCGAGCGCTCGACCGTGATCGGCACGGCCGCAGCCCGCCACGACCTCAGCGCGCTCGACGCACCGCTGCGCTCGCACGGCGGCGTCTCGGAGCAGCGCGTGCCGCTGATCCTGAACCGCAAGACGAGCGCGCTCGATCCGCAGCGCCGCTGGCGCAACTTCGACGCGTTCGAGCTGGCCCTGAACATGGCGCAATGACGCAATGAACGCGATCCAGAATCACGGGATGAGATTAGCCGGCGAAACGGTCGGCACGGACCGCATCGGCGATCGCTGCATCGTCGTCTTCAATCCGTTCACGAACCAGCCGATCGCCAGCGTGCCCAAGGCCACGCTCGACGACGTGCGCCGGGCGTTCGCGATCGGCAAGGCCTACAAGGCCGCGCTGACGCGCTTCGAGCGCTCGAACATCCTGAACAAGACCGCGCTGCTCGTGCGCGAGCGCACCGCGCAGATCGCCGCGCTGATCAGCGCCGAGGCCGGCCTGAGCCTGAAGGATGCGACCTACGAAGCCGGCCGCGTTGCCGACGTGCTGGTGTTCGGCGCCAACGAGTGCCTGAAGGACGACGGTCAGATCTTCTCGTGCGACCTCACGCCCCACGGCAAGAAGCGCCGCGTCTACACGCAGCGCGATCCCCTGCTCGGCGTGATCACCGCGATCACGCCATTCAACCACCCGATGAACCAGGTTGCGCACAAGGTCGTGCCGTCGATCGCGACCAACAACCGGATGGTGCTGAAACCCTCCGAGAAGGTGCCGCTGTCGGCCCTGCTCTTCGCCGATCTGCTGTACGAGGCCGGCCTGCCGCCGGAGATGCTCTCGGTCGTGACCGGCGACCCGCGCGAGATCGCCGACGAGCTGATCACGAACGCCGATGTCGACCTCGTCACCTTCACCGGCGGCGTGGCGATTGGCAAGTACATCGCGAAGACCGCCGGCTACAAGCGCATGGTGCTCGAGCTTGGCGGCAACGACCCGATCATCGTGATGGAGGACGCCGACCTCGACGAGGCCTCGACGCTCGCGGTGCAAGGCTCGTACAAGAACTCGGGTCAGCGCTGCACCGCGGTGAAGCGGATGCTGGTGCACGAGGCTGTGGCTGCACGCTTCACCGACCTGGTGGTCGAGAAGACGAAAGCCTGGTCGCACGGCGACCCGAGCGACCTGAAGAACGAGATGGGCACGGTGATCGACGAGGAAGCGGCGCGGCTGTTCGAGTCGCGCGTCGATGAGGCGATCGCGCAAGGCGCGCGCCTGCTTGTCGGCAACCGGCGGCAAGGCGCGCTGTACTCACCCACCGTGATCGATCGCGTGCGCCCCGACATGACCGTCGCGATGCAGGAGACCTTCGGCCCCATCTCGCCGATCATCACCTTCGCGTGCATCGACGAGGCGATCCGCATCAGCAACGGGACCGCCTACGGTCTGTCGTCGGCCGTGTGCACGAACCGCCTCGACTACATCAGCCGGTTCGTTTCGGAGCTTCAGGTCGGCACGGTCAATGTGCGCGAGGTGCCCGGCTACCGTTTGGAATTGACACCCTTCGGCGGCATCAAGGACTCGGGATTGGGGTACAAGGAAGGCGTCCAGGAAGCGATGAAGAGCTTCACGAATACCAAGACCTATTCGTTGCCCTGGGCCTGACCTGACTCGATGATCCACCTTCTCAACCTGCTCGCCGCCATCGCTCTGCTCGTCTGGGGCACGCACATCGTCCGCACCGGCGTGCTGCGCGTCTTCGGTGAAAGCCTGCGCAGCGTCCTCGCCAAGAGCTTCAGCAACCGTTTCACCGCGCTCGTCGCAGGCCTGGGCGTCACGACCGTCGTGCAATCGAGCACAGCCACTTGCCTGATCGTCGCGTCGTTCGTTGGCAAGGGCCTGGTCGCGACCGCCGCCGCGCTGGCGGTCATTCTGGGCGCCGACGTGGGCACAGCCCTGATGGCGGTCGTGTTCTCGTTCGACCTGTCATGGCTGTCGCCGCTGCTGATCTTCACCGGCGTCGTGATGTTCATCTCGCGGCAAGACACCGTCGCCGGCCGCATCGGCCGCGTGCTGATCGGGCTCGGGCTGATCACCCTCGCGCTGCAGCTGATCGTCGGCGCCACACGCCCGCTGACCGAATCGCCCGCGGTGCGCGCGCTGCTCGTCGCGCTGCCGAACGAGATCCTGCTCGACATCGTCGTCGGTGCGGTGCTCACAGTGTTCTCGTACTCGAGCCTGGCGATCGTGCTGCTGACCGCCACGCTCGCGAGTTCCGGCCTGCTCCCCGTGCCGGTCGCGCTCGGCCTGGTGCTCGGCGCCAACCTCGGCAGCGGCCTGCTCGCGATGATCGCGACCAGCGGAGCCTCGCCGCAGGTGCGGCGGCTGCCGATGGGCAACCTGATCTTCAAGGCGGTCGGTGCGGTCGGCGCGATCCCCTTGATGCCGCAAGTCCACATCGCGCTGCGACAGCTGGTGCCGGATGTGCACCAGCAGGTCGTGTTCTTCCACCTCGGCTTCAACGTGGCGCTGGCGCTGGTGTTCATCAGCTTCACCGGGCTGGTCGGACGCACCGTCGAGCGCGCGCTGAAAGAGCCGCGGCTGTCGGCCGACATGGCCCGCCCGCGCCACCTCGACCCATCTGCGCTCGCCACGCCGTCGCTGGCGATCACCTGCGCGGCACGTGAGGCACTGCACCAGGCCGACATCGTCGAAACCATGATGCGCGGCATCCTGCCAGTGCTCAAGCACAACGACCTCGCGCTGGCCGAGCAGCTGCGCAAGATGGACGACACGGTCGACGAGCTGTACTCGGCGATCAAGTTCTACCTGACCCAGATCTCGGGCGAGGCGCTATCGAAGGAGGAGAGCCGGCGCTGGACCGACATCGTCTCGTTCACGATCAACATGGAGCAGATCGGCGACATCATCGAGCGCGTGATCCAGGACATCGAGGACAAGAAGATCCGCAAGGCGCGCAGCTTCTCGGATGCCGGCATGGCCGAGATCGTGCACCTGCACGAGCGGCTGATGTCGAACCTGCGGCTCGGAATGAGCGTGTTCCTCGACGGCCATGTGCGCGATGCGCAGAAGCTGCTCGAAGAGAAGGCGCGCTTCCGTGACCTCGAGCACGAGTACGCCGCCAGCCACATCGGCCGGCTGCAGGACAACACGGCGCAGAGCATCGAGACCAGCTCGCTTCACATCGACCTGATCAGCGACCTCAAACGCATCAACTCGCACATCTGCTCGATCGCCTACCCGATCCTCGAATCGGCCGGCGCCCTGAGCAAGACGCGAATCCGCCACTCGCAGCTCGCGCCGCTGCCGCCCGACGAAGTGAATCGCTGACCGCCATGCTTTCCATCGCCGACATCGAACTCCTCTTCGCGCGCCACGGCACCAGCCAGTACAGCGGCGAGCCGGTCACGCAGCTGGAGCACGCGCTGCAGACGGCGCACCTGGCCGAGCAATCGGGTGCCGACGACGAGCTGATCACCGCCTGCCTGCTGCACGATCTCGGGCATCTGCTGAACGATCAGGGTGAGACGCCTTCACTGCGCGGCATCGACGATACGCACCAGTACTTCGCGCTGCCGTTCCTGCGCGGCCTGTTCCCCGACGCGGTGCTCGATGCGATCAAGCTGCACGTCGACGCGAAGCTCTACCTGTGCCAGGCCAACCCCGGCTACCACGCGAAGCTGTCGGACGACTCGAAACGCAGCCTCGCGCTGCAAGGCGGCGTGTTCAGCGCCGAGCAGGCCGGTGCCTTCATCGCGCTGCCCAGCGCGCGCAATGCGGTGATGCTGCGGCAGTGGGACGACCTGGCGAAGCAGGCCGAACTGGCCACGCCCCCGCTCTCCCACTTCCTCGGCCGCGCGGCGCGCTGCACGCTGACCCCAGGAGCGTGATGGCGCTGACCTGGCCGATCGTCCTGGCGGTCCTGTTCGGCGCCCTGCTGCACGCCTCGTGGAACGCGCTGATCAAATCCGGCAACGACAAGGCACTCGACACCGCCCTCGTGCACTTCCTCGGCGCCGTCGTCGCTCTGCCCTTCATGCTGTGGTTCGGCCCGCCGCCCGAGAAGGCATGGCCGTTCATCGCGGCATCGCTCGTGATCCACATCGGCTACTACATCGCATTGGTCGGCGCCTACCAGCACGGTGAGCTCGGCCTGACCTACCCGATCATGCGCGGCTTCGCGCCGATGCTGGTCGCGCTGGCCAGCGGCGCCTTCATCGGCGAGGCGCCCACGCTGGTCGCGTGGCTGGGCATCGCCGGCATCACGCTTGGCGTGGCACTCGTCGGGCTGGCGCATCCGGGCGAGGCTTTGCATCACGGCAAGGCCCTGATGTTCGCGTTCAGCAACGCTGCGATCATCGCGCTCTACACCATCGTCGATGGCCGCGGCGTGCGGGCCAGCGTCGTCGACGATCACGGCGCGCTGCGCTACGTGATGCTGCTCTTCGTGCTCGACGGCATCGCCTATCCACTGATCGTGTGGCTGCGCCGCTCGCGCGAGGGCCGGCGCGAAGTCATGCGCTACGCGCGTGCGCGCTGGCCGGTGGCGATGCTGGGCGGCAGTGCCTCGATCGGCTCGTACGCGATCGCGCTGTGGGCGATGACGCGTGCACCGGTCGCATCGGTCGCCGCGCTGCGCGAGACTTCGGTGCTGTTCGCCGCCGTGCTCGGCACGGTGCTGCTGAAGGAACGCTTCGGCGCGCAGCGCGCGGTCGGCACCGGGGTGATCGTCGCCGGCGTGATGGCGCTGCGGTTCGGGTAGCAACAGTTAGTCGGGCACTGCACTGTTGGCGGCGATCTCGCCGTCGAAGCCGGCGCCCTTCAGACTGGGCGTCAATGCATCGGCAAGCATCGCGTCGTCTTCGGCGAGCAGCCGTTTCATGGGCAGAAGGCGTCATCATTCTTGCGCGCTCGTCACGACCGGGTGGGACACGGTGCTGCTCGAGGCCAAACGGGCCAAGTCCCGCTCATCAAGATCATCCGCTCGCAGACCGGTGACTTCACACGCGCCAAGGCCAAGGAAGTGATGGAACGATCCAGGCAATCGAGGAAGCCGGCATGAAACCGGGCAAGGACATCCGCGCCGGCTCAGGACCCTGCTTTCGGCGGAGCGGCCTCCTGCCTCCTGCTAGCCCGTCGAGAAACGCGCCTTGAACGCCGATATGGCCTGCGGATTGACGCAGTTCTCAGGGATGTCGCCGCGCAGGATCTGCTCGACAGCCCCGGCGGCGCCGGCGCCCATGCGTGACATGCTCTCTTCGGTGATACCGGCAACATGCGGCGTGACGAGCACCTGCGGCAATGCCCAGAACGGATGATCGTCCGGGAGCGGCGGTTGGTCGAACACATCGATCGCCGCACCGGCCAGACGCGCAGAGCGCAAGGCATCGACGAGTGCCGCCTCGACGACGACCGGCCCCCGGGCGACGTTGACGAGGAACGCGCCGGGCCGCATCAGCGCCAGTTCGGTCGCACCGACCAGGCCACGTGTCTCGTGCGTCAGCGGGCAGGCCAGCACGACGAAATCGCTGTTCTGCAACAAGTCGGCAAGAGGCTCGCGGGTGGCCCAGGCTTCCCCCAGCGGCAAGGCCTTGCGCGTGCAGGTGAGCACCTTCATGCCGAGGCCTTGCGAGCACATGCGCGCCAGCGCCCGCCCGACGTTGCCATACCCGATCAGGCCGAGCGTGCGACCGCTCAGCTCGAAGCCACGGTCGGCCATCGCACGGGCCTTCTTCCAGGCGGCACTGCGGCCGGCATACAGCGCGTCGGCCATCACCGGCGCCGCGCGGGCGAGTTCGAGCATGCTGCGCAGCGCGTGCTCGGCCACCGCGATCGCGTTCGCCCCCGGCACGTTGGCCACCAGCACGCCGTGCGCGGTGGCGGCATCAATCGGGATCATGTCGATGCCAGCGCCGTGGCGCACCGCGCCGATGAGGCTGGGTGCCACGTCGAAGATGTCGTCGGGCAACTGGGCGCGCACCACCACCACCGAACAACCGACGGCGCAGCGGCGCAAGGTGTCGGCCGAGGTGTCTGGCGCCACCACCAGCTCCGCCGACCGTGCCAGGCGCGCCTGCACCTCAGGGTGAATTTCCTGTGTCAGCAGGACTTTCGGTGCCATGTCCACTCCTCGGCGCGTGAAGCCTTCAGGCGCCGACGACCCGCCGCTGCCGCTTGGCCGCCACCGGCGCGGTGGCATGGACGCCGGCGCCATCGGCAAAGAACAGGCGGAAGTACGCGTCCACGCCCTTCAGGTGGCGCCGCAGCACTTGCTGCCCCTGCGCAGGGTCTTTCGCCTCGATCGCGCGATACAGCTGCAGGTGCTGGGCGTGCGACCGCTTGCTCTGTTGCGGCTCGAGAAAATAGACTTCGCGGCGCTTACGCGACATCAGGTAGAAGACGTTGATGAAGCGCAGCAGCACGTCGTTCTTGGTCGCCGCGACGATGGCCTTGTGGAACAGCGCGTCGTGCTCGGCCAGCGTCTCGCCGCGCTGCATCGCGGCCTCGCTGTCGCGCAGGATCTCTTGCAGCCGCTCGAGGTCGTCATCGGTGCGCCGCAGGCAGGCCAGTTTCATCGCCTCGCTCTCGAGCACGCTGCGCAACTCGACCGACTGCGCCACCTCGGCAGCACTTAGCGGCGTGTTGGTTTCGGCAAACAGCACCATCGCCTCGATGCTGCGCTCGGCGCCGTACAGCTGAAGGTAGACGCCCGACTTGGGGCGACTCTCGACGATGCGCAGCGTATCGAGCCGGATCAGCGCTTCGCGCACCGCGCTGCGGCTCATGCCGAACAGCGCCGCGAGGTCACGCTCGGAGGGCAGCTTGTCGCCCGGCTCGAAGCCACGCTCCCGAATCAGTGCAAGCAAGCGTGCGGTTTGTTCAAGGCCTTCCATCATCTTCAAATTGCCTTCTGATACCGCTCGACGAAATCTTCCTTGACCGTGATGCCCAAACCCGGACGGTCCGGGATATCGAGCATGCCGCCGACGACGGCAAAGCGCTCTTCTACCAGTTCGTGGATCAGCGGGTTGGCGCCGAGCGAGTATTCGAGGATGTGGGTGCACGACGATGCCGCCGCCACGTGCAGCCCGGCGGCGAAGGCCGGGGCGCCGGCCCACAGGTGCGGCGCCATCCGCAAGTTGGCCGCACCCACCAGTGCCGAGATGCGCATGGCCTCGCTGATGCCGCCACAGATCGCGAGGTCGGGCTGCAACACGTCGACCGCGCGCAATTCGATCAGTTCGCGGAAGTCGAACCGGGTGCATTCGCTTTCGCCGGCCGCGATCGGGGTGTGGGTAAAGCGACGCACCTCGGCCAGGCCGCGCTTGTCGTCACCGCTGACAGGCTCCTCGAACCAGGCGAGGCCACAGTCGCGCGTCAGGTGGCTGAACTGCTTGGCTTCCGAGACGGTGAAGCTGCCGTGTGCATCGACCATCAAATCGATGCTCGGGCCGAGCGCTTCGCGCGCCGCGATCACGCGTTCGGCCGAGGCGCCGGGGGAGCCGTCGAACACGCCGATGCGCATCTTGACCGCCGTGAAGTCACCCTTGGCCACGTAGCCCGTGAGCTGCTCACCGATCTTGTCGGCGCTGGCCCAGCCGCCGGAGGCATAGGCCGGCATGCGCTCGGCCTGGCACCCGCCCAGCAACTGCCATACCGGCACGCCGAGCGATTGGCCGAGGATGTCCCACAGCGCGATGTCGATTCCCGAGATCGCCGAGATCGACACGCCGCGCCGGCCCAGGGCCGGAAACGCATGACCTCGCGACAGTGCGTAGTGGCCGCGCGTGCCGCTGTACAGGCTCTCCCAGATTCGGCAAATGTTGCGCGGGTCCTGGCCAACGAGCGTCGGGCCAAATTCACGGTTGATGATGGCCACGACGCCGTGGTAGTCACCGGGGCTCCCGGCCGACACCTTCGCTTCACCGACGCCGACAATGCCGGCGTCGGTGTGCACCCGCACCAGCGCCGTATCGAACGTGGCTGCCGTGCCGAAATCGCTGACGTGCTGCTGGGGTTCCGGGATCGGAACGCTCAGCCAGGTGGCATCGACGCGGGTGATCTTCATCGGCGTGGGCTCCGCAGGGTGGTTCGGCGCGCCTGGAGGCCGCTTCAGCCGGACGCGAACTGTCGGTACGCCTGCGGCCGAAACCAGCGCTCGCGCGCCGAATACAGACGCTCGCGCGGAATCACCGGCACCGCCTCTGACTCACCCGCCGAGTGGAAGGTGAGTTCGAGCTGGATGCCGTTGGGGTCGTGCACGAACAGTTGCCACAGCGGCGTGCCGGGCACCAGATTTTCTCGATAAGGCAGATCGAACTTCTCGAACCGCGCCTTGAAATCGCCGTAGCCGTTGCACACCATCGACACATGATCGATCGCGCCCGACCCGGCTTGCACCGTGCCGTCGGACTCCTTCGCGGCGTCGCCCGCGTAGATGTGGATGATCGCGTCGGCGCCGGCCTGCGCCGGCTTGAGCCACGCGCCGGGAAAGCCGATCGGCGGCCGATCGGCCACCTGCAGACCCAGGACCTCGGTGTAAAAGCGCACGGTGGCATCGAGGTCGGCGGTCTTGATCGCCAAGTGAAAGAGCTGGCCGAACAGCATGGCTCACACCAGCGGGCGCAGCACGCGCACCGACTGCTCGAAAAGCCCGGTATAGAACGTGTCGGCGAGCAGGTTCGAGCCGTGGTCGATGATGAACTTCATCTGCTCCGGCGACACGTCGACCGGGTTCTTTTCAACTTGGTCCCCGTAGGGGTTGGCCGGCGTGCGGTCGACCGTCGCAACGAATTCGAGCGTGAGCGCGCCGGTGTAGCCGGTCTCTTTGATCGTCTTCACGATCGCCGGGAAGTCGAGCGTGCCCATGCCGGGCGCGAAGCGGTTGTTGTCGGCGATGTGGATGTCGTAGATGCGACCGCGCGCCTTGCGGAAGGCTTCGTGGATATCGCTCTCTTCGATGTTCATGTGGAACAGGTCCAGGCACACACCGCAGTTCGGCCCCACCGCATCGGCCAGCGCAAGCGCCTGATCGCCCCGATTGATCAGGTAGGTTTCGAAGCGGTTCAGCGGTTCAATCGCGATGCGGATACCGGCCTTCTCGGCGTGTGCATACACCTCCTTCACGCCATCTACCAGCCACTTCCATTCTTCCTCCGGCGTGCCATCGGCCACCACCTTGCCGACTGTGGCCGGCACCAGCGTGACGATCTGACCATCGAGCTCCTTCGCAAAAGTGACGACGCGCTTCATGTAGTCGACGGTCTTCTCGCGCTGCGTCACGTCCTTGGCGGCGAGATTGCGCTCGCCCAGCGTCAGCGTCACGGAGCCCCAACAGGTGCGTCCGTTCTCCTTGAGCAGCGCACGAACCTCTTTCGTATTGAATTGGTCCGGCTCGCCCGAGATCTCGAGCGCGTCGACACCGGTCTGCTTCATCCGTTCGATCGTGCGCTTGATCGATTCGGGCCGCATCCAGTTGTGGGTGGCGATGATGTGTGGCATCTGTGTCTCCTGGCGGTCAATGCTGACGCAGGCTCTCGCCTGTCAGCGGGTCGAAGAAGTGAAGCTTGTCCTGAACGAAAGAAAACTGCACGGGCTGGTTGAGGACGATCCGCGAATCGGCCGCGATAGTGGCCCGCAGGATCTGCTCGCCAGCCTGGATGACGGCGATGATCTCCACGCCATGATGCTCAGCGCCGTAGATCGTGCCGGCCATCCCGCCCGAGTCGACGAGCCGGACGTCTTCGGGCCGCACGCCGATGCGCACGCGGCCATCGCTTGTCGCCGTCAACGAGGCGAACGTCGCCCGGGTGGCGGCATCGAGCACGAACGACAAGCCCTCGGCAGAAGCGGTGCCGCCAGCGTCAAGGTGCACATCGAGCAGGTTGATCGCAGGCGTGCCGACAAATGACGCGACGAAAGCGTTCTTCGGGGAGTTGTAGATCTCGTAAGGCGTTCCCACCTGCACCAGCCGGCCCTTGTTGAGGATGCCGATACGGTCGCCCATCGTCATCGCCTCGACCTGATCGTGCGTCACGAACACGAGCGTGGTGCCCAGACGCTGCTGCAGGCCCTTGAGTTCGGCGCGCAGCAACTCGCGCAACTTTGCGTCGAGATTGGACAGGGGCTCGTCCATCAGGAAGACGCGTGGCTCGCGCACGATGGCACGGCCGATCGAGACGCGCTGCATCTCGCCACCCGACAGCCGATCGGTGCGGCGGTCCAGCAGATGGGTGATGCGCACGGTGCTCGCCGCCTTGGCAACCCGCTCGGCAATTTCGGCCGGCGTAAAACTTCGCAGCTTCGACTTGAGCGGAAAGGCGAGGTTCTCACGCACGGTGTAGTTCGGGTACAGCGAATATTGCTGGAACACGAGCGCCACGTCTCGTTGTGCCGCGCTCCATTGGTTGACACGCTCGCCGGCGATGTGGATGTCGCCAGATTCGGGTTGCTCCAAGCCCGCGATGCAGCGCAGCGCCGTGCTCTTGCCGGCGCCAGTGGGTCCGAGCAGCACGAAGAATTCGCGGTCGCGAATGTCGAGCGTCAGCTCACCGATAGCCTGCACCGGGCCGAAACTCTTTTGAATGCGATTGAGTGAGACCTGGGCCATCGTCATGCGGTGCGCAGCAGCTTGCCGCTCTGCTTGTCGAAGAAATGGGTTCGCGCATCGTCGAGCGCCACCCACACTGCGTCGCCCTGGCGCTGGACGAACTGGGTGGTGGTGCGGGCGCGCAGCACGGCAGCACCGTCTGCGCGATCGGTGCCCATCGCGATGTCGATGATGTCGTAGGCGCCCATCGGTTCGATCAGGTGCACACGCCCGGGCATCGCGCCGGCGCTCGGTGCACGCGACACGGCGAGTGCCTCCGGGCGGATGCCCAGGGCCAGTTTGCGCGCCTCAGACCCGCGCAGCTTGGCAATGGCGCAGGCCCCGAGCGTGAAGCCCTCGGCCATGCCGGCCAGCTTGGCGCGCGAACCACCTGCGCCGGTCTCGATGCCGCAGTCGACCACGTTCATGATCGGGCTGCCGACGAATTGCGCGACGAAGAGGTTCTCGGGCTCGTCGTAGACCTTGGTCGGGCTGCCGTACTGCTGCAGCACACCATCATTCATGATGCCGATCTTGTCGGCCATCGACATCGCCTCGACCTGATCGTGCGTCACGTACACCGTGGTCGAGCCGTTCTCGACGTGCAGGCGGCGCAGCTCGGTGCGCATCTCTTCGCGCAACTTCGCATCGAGCGCGCCGATCGGCTCGTCCATCAGCATCGCCTCCGGCCGGCGCACCAGCGCGCGGCCGATCGTCACGCGCTGCATGTCGCCGCCGGCCAGCGCCGAGGGGCGCCGCCCCAGCAGATGCTCGATCCTGAGGACACGCGCCACCTCGTCGACCTGCTGCTTCACCTTGGCTTCGGGCACGTTGGCCGCACGCAGGGGGAACGCGATGTTGTCGAAGACGCTCAGGTGCGGGTAGAGCGAGTAGAGCTGAAAGACGAAGGCGGTGTCGCGCTCCTGCGGCGGCAGCTGGTCGACCCGTCTACCGCCGATGCGGATTTCCCCGGAGTCGATGCTCTCGAGCCCGGCCAACGCACGCAGCGTGGTCGTCTTGCCGCAGCCAGAGGGGCCGAGCAGCACGACGAACTCGCCGTGGCGGATGTGCAGATTGAGCTTGCGGATGACGTGGTTGCCACCGAAATGCTTCTCCGCGTCGATGATCTCGATGTCGGCCATCAGTCGGTCTCCGTCGGACGCGCCGCTGGCGATTTGACGCGCGAGAAGACGTTGAATGCGATCAGGCCGACGATGATCATCAGCACGCTGTACTGATGCAATATCAAGCTCCACGGCTGGCACAGCGCGACGATGCCCAGCATCATCATGACCATGCTCAGGAATTCGAATCGGCGAGCGTTGTTCTTCATGGAAGTCATCGACGGATGGCGCCGAAAGTCACACCACGCAGGAGGTGGGCGCGCAGGAAGAAGGTGAACAGCGCCACCGGAATCAGGAACAGCAGGCTGCCCGCGGCGATGACGGTCCAGTCGGTCAGCCCCGAGCCGAGCTGCGACGGAATATAGGGCGGCGCGGTCTGCGCGGTCTTGTTGGTCATCATCAGCGCGAAGGCGTATTCGTTCCAGGCCGTGATGAAGCAGAACACGGCCGTGGCCGCGATGCCGGTTGTCGCCTGGGGCAGCACGATCTTGAAGAAGGCCTCCATGCGGGTATAGCCATCGACCAGCGCGGCCTCTTCGTACTCTTTCGGAATCTCGTCGACGAAACCCTTCATCAGCCACACTGAAAACGACAGATTGAAGGCTGTGTACAGGATGATCAACCCGACGTGCGTATCCACCAGCCCGACCATGCGATACATCAGGAACATCGGGATCGCCACCACCACCGGAGGGAGCATGCGGGTCGAGAGTATGAAGAACAACCAGTCGCTCTCGCCCGGCATCTTGAAGCGCGAGAAGCCATAGGCCGTGATCGTGCCCATGGCCACGGCAAGAAAGGTGCTGGTGACGGCGACGATGATGCTGTTGACGAAGCGCGAGACGTAGCCCGAGCTCTCGATGCGGCCGTCATCGTCCTTGATGAAGCGGTCGCCCTCGTCCATCACGGCCCGTTCCCACCAGGGCGCCTTCGCGTACGCCGCTTCGTCGCGCTTGCCGCGCTCCTGGACGCGCGTCGTGAACAGTTTGATGAACGGCGTGATCTCGGGCTTGAAGAAAACGGTCGGCGGCACCGTGGCAGCGTCGCTGCGGTTCTTGAACGCAGTCGAGCCGATCCAGTAGAGCGGGATCATGCTGATCACCAGCATGCACAGCGCACCGGTGATGGCTGCGCGGTTCCACCAGCGTGAGGCACGGGACTGAACGATGGCCATGCCTCAACGCTCCTTGATCTTGTTCAGATACTTCACGTAGACGTTGGTGATCGCCAGCACGGCCAACAGCATGATGTAGGCCATGGCACACGAACGGCCGGTCTGCCATTCGTTAAAGGCCATCTTGTACAGGCGTATCGCCGCCAATTCGGTCTCGTCCATGCTGGTCATGACGTAGGCGATGTCGAAGGTCTTGAACGCCTCCATGGTGCGGAAGATCACGGCAATCAGCAGCAGCGGCAGCACCAGCGGCAGCGTGATGTTGCGGAACACGAACCAGCGCGAGGCACGATCGATCGCGGCGGCCTCGTAGAGCGACGGCGGTATCGCCGACAGCCCGGCCAGCGACAGCAGCATCACAAACGGCGACCACATCCAGATGTCGGTGATGGCGACGGCGTATAGAGCCCAGTCCGCGTTGGACAGCCACTCCTTGCCATCCGTGAAGAACAGGTAGTTGACGATGCCCCAGGACGGGTTGTAGAGCAGCTGCCAGAACAGGCCGACCACTGCCATGCACATCATCATCGGCAGCATCATCAGCGTGGTCAGCAGGCCCTTGGCCGGGATGGCTCGATTCAGCAGCAGCGCTGCGCCAAAGCCCACGACAACCTGACCGACCACCGACACGATGACGTACTTCGCCGTGAGCGTGAAGTTGTTCCAGATGTTGTCGTCGGCGAGCAGCTCGCGGTAGTTGTCCAGACCGACGAAGTGCACCGGATCGTTCATCGACGCGCGGTAGTCGGTGAACGAGTAGACCAGCGAATACAGCAGCGGGAAGATGTTGAAGACGATCAGAAAGACGATCGTCGGAATGATGAACCAGTTGCGGATCGCCAGGTCACTCATGCCGCGGCGCGGTGACGCCGCGCGACTGAGCGTGGTCAGAGCTGATTCCATGGATACGACGGGAAGTTGAGGGATGCCGAGCGCAAGGCCAGCGACGCGCATGTCGCGTCGCCGGTCTTGTCGGGCCACTATTTCTTGGCGTACTTCTTGAAGGTAGCCGTCCAGTCCTTCTCGAGCCCGTTCATTGCTTCCTCGGCGCTCCCCTTGCCGCTGACGACGAACGGATGCCAGCGCTTGTTGGCAGCGGTCAGAAGTTCGGCGTATTCAGGCACGGCCCAGAAGTCCTTGACCATGAACATCGATTGGTAGAAGGCTTCGTTGTAGGGCGTCGCCTTGCGGAATGCGTCAGACTTCAGAATCGCTGCATTGCAGGTGTAGCCCCCCAATTCGCCCCACTTCTTCTGCACGTCTTCGCGCACGAACCACTCGAGAAACTTCATCGAGGCGTCCTTGTTCTTCGAGTACGACACCACCGAGATGCCCTGCCCGCCGAGCGCTGCAAACTGTTTGCCGGTCGGCCCTTTGGGCATCGCAAAATAGCCGGTGACCTTGGCGTACTTGTTGGTCTTCTCGTTGGCCAGCGCCGGGAAGAAGGCAAAGAAGTTCATGCTCATCGCCGCCAGTCCTTCGGTCATGGCCTGGTTTGCTTCCTGGAAGAAGGTCTTGCCCCAGTCGGGCGGCGTGTAGCCGTAGAGCCTCTTGTAGAACTTCAGCGCCTCGATGTTCTCTTTCGTGTTGATGATGCCGCTTGCCTTGTTGGTGGCGTAGTCGCCCAGCTCACCGCCGAAGCTGAAGATCACGTTCTCCACGCCCATGACAAGCGCGTCATAGCTGTTGTCGGTGTAGATCGTCAGGCCATAGCGCTTTTCGGTCGGCCGGTGGAAGAACTCCGCGATATCGCCAAGCTCCTTCCAGGTCTTGGGCACGCCGAGTTCATAGCCGTACTTGGCCTTGAAGGCGGCCATCTCCTTCGGGTCCTCGAACCAGTCTTTCCTGTACGCCATGCCGGTGGCGTCGCCCTCCAGCGGGATCGCCCAGTACTTGCCGCTGTTGCCGGGGTACTCGGCATAGCCCTTCACGGTGGCCGGCGCCATGGTCTCGGCGACCTTGTGCTTCTTGAAGAAGTCCGACAGGTCGACGTAGTGGCCGCCGGTCGACCCGGCACCGAGCCACTGCGAGTCACCCACCACCATGTCGTAGGCCGAGCCCTTGGCCGTGAACTCCTTGAACGCCTTGCTTTGAAAGTCCGGCCAAGGCGTGGTCTCGACCACCACCTTGGTGCCGGTCTGCTTCTCGTAGTCCTTGACCAACTCCTGCAGATAGTTTGCGGGATCCCACTGAGCCCAGAGGATCGTCAACTTCTGCTGGGCGTGCCCCAGCTGAGCAAACGCCAACAGCGCTGCGGCTGCGACGAGCTTGGAAAGTCTAATGGCCATGCGCTGTCTCCTTTGTCCATCTTCGCGGCCAGGCCGCACGTGGTTGGGTCATCCCTTGATCTGGTCTGACCAGCAAAGAATACAAGCTCGAAAATGCCATGTCAACTGGTCTGACCAGATATTGACCTCGGTCGTTTTCGGTCGCATCATGCAGCCCGCAGCGCACAACTTCGGACGACGGAGACACCGATGAAGACCATCAAGGGCCCGGCCCTTTTTCTCGCGCAATTCGCCGGCGACACACCACCCTTCAACACCCTGGACTCGATCGCCAAGTGGGCCGCCAGCATCGGGTACAAGGGCATTCAGATGCCGAGCTGGGACGGCCGGCTGTTCGATCTGCAGAAGGCCGCACAGAGCAAGACCTACTGCGAGGAGATCAAGGGCACGCTCGCGCAGCACGGGCTCGAACTCACCGAGCTGTCGACCCACCTGCAAGGCCAGCTCGTCGCCGTTCACCCTGCATACGACGCGGGCTTCGATGGCTTCGCCGCGCCCGAGGTGCGCGGCGATCCGGTGCGGCGCCAGATATGGGCGGTCGAGCAGATGATGCTGGCGGCCAAGGCCTCGGCCAACCTCGGGCTCACCGCGCACGCGAGCTTCTCCGGTGCGCTGGCGTGGCCGTACCTCTACTCGTGGCCGCCACGCCCGGCCGGCCTGATCGAAGAGGCGTTCGACGAGCTCGCCCGGCGCTGGCGCCCCATCCTCGATGCGTTCGATGCTGCCGGCGTCGATGTTTGCTACGAGATCCACCCCGGCGAAGACCTGCACGACGGCGAAACCTACGAAATGTTCCTCGATCGCGTAGGCCACCACAAGCGCGCCTGCTTGCTCTATGACCCGAGCCACTTCGTGCTGCAGCAGCTGAACTACCTCGACTACATCGACTGCTATCACGACCGCATCAAGATCTTTCACGTGAAGGACGCCGAGTTCAACCCGACTGGCAAGCAAGGCGTGTATGGCGGCTTTCAGCCCTGGCTCAAGCGTGCCGGTCGTTTTCGCTCGCTGGGTGACGGGCAGGTCGACTTCGGTGCCATCTTCTCGAAGATGGCGGGCTACAACTTCCCCGGCTGGGCAGTGGTGGAGTGGGAGTGCTGCATCAAGCACCCGGAGGACGGTGCGCGGGAAGGTGCGGCCTTCGTGCGCGACCACATCATTCGCGTCGCAGACCGCGCGTTCGACGACTTCGCGGGCAACGGGGTGAACACGGCCGCGAACAAAAAGATGCTCGGCATCGCCTGACGCCATCACCACAACACGAACCGAGGAGTTCCCGAGGTGCCTATCGAATCGACACAGACCAACCCCGCGCCCGTCGCCACGCCGCGACGCATTCGCCTGGGCATGGTGGGTGGCGGACAAGGCGCGTTCATCGGCGGAGTTCACCGCATCGCGGCACGCCTGGATGACCGCTACGAGCTCGTCGCAGGCGCGCTCTCGTCCGATCCGGCGCGCGCGCGCGCCAGCGCCGCAGAGCTGCACATCGCGCCGGATCGCAGCTACGCCGACTACCTCCAGATGGCCAAGGCCGAGGCCGCGCACCCGGCTGGCATCGACGTCGTCGCCATCGTCACGCCAAACCACCTGCATGCGCCGATCGCAAGCGCGTTTCTCGATGTCGGCATGCACGTCATCTGCGACAAGCCGCTCAGCACGACACTAGGCGAGGCGATGACGCTGGTGCAGCAGGTGCGCCGCAGCGGCTGCCTGTTCGCGCTGACGCACAACTACAGCGGCTACCCGATGGTCCGGCAGGCGCGCGAGATGGTCGCGGCGGGCGAGCTCGGCGACATTCGCGTCGTGCAGGCCCAGTACGCGCAGGACTGGTTGAGCACCGATCTCGAAGCCAGCGGCCACAAGCAGGCCGCGTGGCGCGTCGACCCGGCACGGGCGGGCGCCGGCGGCGCGCTCGGCGACATCGGTACCCATGCCGAACACCTGGTGCGCTACATCACCGGCCTTGAGCTGCTCGCGGTCAGCGCCGACCTCACGACCTTCGTGCCAGGCCGGCGGCTCGACGACAACGTGCACGTGATGCTGCGTTACGCCAACGGCGCGCGCGGCATGCTGTGGGCCAGCCAGGTGGCGCCGGGCAACGAAAACGCGCTGCGGGTTCGCATCTACGGCAGCAAGGCCGGCCTCGAGTTCAACCAGGAGGAGCCGAATCAGCTGTGGTTCACGCCGCTCGGTCAGCAGCCGCGCCTGATCACGCGCGCCGGCCCTGGCGCGGGTGCCGCGGCCGGCCGCGCAACACGCATTCCGGGCGGCCACCCCGAGGGCTATCTCGAAGCGTTCGCCCAGCTCTACCGCGATGTGGCCGACCAGCTGCACGCACGCCTCGCTGGCACGGCACCCGACCCGCTCGCGTGCACGGTACCCGGCGTCGAGGACGGCGCGCTGGGCATGAAGTTCATCGAGGCGGTGGTCGAGTCCAGCCATGCCGATGGCCGCTGGATCAACGCACAGCTAAAGCTGTAGTCGGCCACCACGGATCTCGGCATCGGCGTGGAGACGTGAGAGTCGCCGAGAGCCACCCGCATTCACCAACCGGGAACAGACATGTCGACGATCTTTGAGACCACAGCGCCCATCCGCTTCGAGGGCCTGGCCACCACCAACCCGATGGCCTTTCGCCACTACGACCGCGACCGCCTCGTGCTTGGCAAGCGCATGGAAGACCAGCTTCGCTTTGCGGTCTGCTACTGGCACAGCTTCGCGTGGAACGGCTTCGACGTGTTCGGGTACGACGGCAGCTTTCAGCGCCCCTGGCACCAGCTGGCCGACCCGTGGCAGGCCGCGCTCGCGAAGGCGGACGCCGCGTTCGATTTCTTCACCCGGCTCGGCGCGCCCTACTACTGCTTTCATGACCGCGATGTCGCGCCCGAAGGCGGTACGCCCAAGGCGTCGGTCGAGCTGTTCAAGCGCATGGTCGACGTGCTCGCGCGCAAGCAGCAGGACACGGGCATCAAGTTGCTGTGGGGCACCGCCAATCTGTTCAGCCACCGGCGCTTCATGTGCGGTGCGGCGACCAACCCGAACCCCGAGGTGTTCGCGCTCGCCGCGCTGCAGGTGAAGGAAGCGATGGAAGCCACGCTGAAGCTCGGCGGCGAGAACTACGTGCTGTGGGGCGGGCGCGAGGGCTATGAAACGCTGCTGAATACCGACCTGAAGCAGGAGCTTGCGCAGCTCGGACGCTTCATGCAGATGGTGGTCGAGCACAAGCACAAGATCGGCTTCAAGGGCACGATCCTGATCGAGCCCAAGCCGCGCGAGCCCACCAAGCACCAGTACGACTTCGACGTCGCCACCGTCTTCGGCTTCCTGCAAAAGAACGGGCTCGAGAACGAGGTCAAGGTCAACATCGAAGGCAATCACGCGACGCTCGCCGGGCACAGCTTCGAGCACGAGATCGCGACCGCGCAAGCGCTCGGCATTTTCGGCTCGATCGACATGAACCGCGGCGACATGCAGTGCGGCTGGGACACCGACCAGTTCCCGAACAACCTGGGCGAGATGGCGCTGGTGATGTACACCATCATGCAGGGCGGCGGCTTCACGACTGGCGGTGTCAACTTCGACGCCAAGGTGCGGCGGCCCTCGATCGACGCCGAAGACATGTTTCACGGACACATCGGCGCGATGGATCTTTGTGCGCGCGCGCTGCTGGCAGCGGAGGCCATGATCGACGACGGCGGCCACGCGCGGTTCGTCTCGGAGCGCTATGCGGGCTGGCGTGGCGACCTGGGTCACGAGTTGCTCGGCGCCGACCTTGCTGCCGCAGCCGCGCACGCGCTGCAACGCAACGTCGACGAGCCGCCCGTCTCCGGCCGTCAGGAATGGCTGGAGAACTGGTTCAACCGGTTTTCCGGCTGAGGACACGCCGTGGCGAGATTCGATCGTCAGGCGCTGATGCGCAAGTTCAATGCGATGGTGGCGCGGCGAAAGCCCATCATCGGCGGTGGCGCGGGCACCGGCATCTCGGCCAAGTGCGAAGAGGCGGCCGGCATCGACCTGATCGTCATCTACAACTCGGGCCGCTACCGGATGGCCGGGCGCGCGTCACTGGCCGGGATGCTGGCGTACGGGAATGCCAATGACATCGTGCTCGACATGGCAGGCGAAGTGCTGCCGATCGTCAAGCACACGCCGGTGATCGCGGGCGTGAACGGTACCGACCCGTTCGTCATCATGCCCGCGTTCTTGCGGCGCCTGAAGGAGTTGGGCTTCTCGGGTGTTCAGAACTTTCCGACGATCGGCATCATCGACGGCACCTTCCGCCAAGGCCTCGAAGAGACAGGCATCAACTTCTCGACCGAGGTGGACATGATCCGCCAGGCGCACGAACTCGACTTGCTGACGACGCCCTACGTCTTCAGCGCCGACGAGGCGGTGGCGATGACGGAGGCCGGTGCCGACTTCATCGTGCCGCACATGGGCGTGACCGTTGGCGGCACGATTGGCGCCACGTCGGCCAAGACGCTGGCGCAATCGGTTCAACTGATCGACGAATGGGCTGAAGCCGCACGCAAGGTCCGCAAGGACGTGATCGTCATCGCCCATGGCGGGCCGATATCGATGCCCGAGGATGTGGCCTATGTCCTGAAGCACAGCGCGCACTGCAATGGCTTCTACGGGGCGAGCAGCATGGAGCGCCTGCCCACCGAGCTGGCGATCAAGGCGCACGTGGAGCGGTACAAGGCGTTGAGGTCGGAGTGAGCCACCCGACTCCGCGCGCCGCCTTCGTCGTCGGCGCCTTCGACACCAAGCGCGACGAACTGCTCTTCCTGCGCGACTGCATCGCGGCCCGCGGCGTCGCGACCGTGACTGTCGATGTGTCCACCTCATCGGCAGCCGAGCGTGGCGCCGATGTGTCCGCCGCCGAGGTCGCACGACATGGCGCGGCGGCCGACGTGTTCACGCATGAACGCGGCAGCGCCGTCGACGCGATGGCGCAGGCGCTTGTCGCCTTTGCTCTGCAGCGCGCCGACCTGGGGGGCATCATCGGCGCCGGCGGTTCGGGCGCGGCCGCGCTCGTCAGCCCCGCGATGCGTGCGCTGCCGGTGGGGCTGCCGAAGCTGCTCGTCTGCACGCTCGCATCGGGCGACGTGCGGCCCTATGTGGGCAGCTCCGACATCGCGATGCTCTATCCGGTGGTCGACGTGTCGGGCCTCAACCGCATCTCGCGCCTGGTGCTGGCCAATGCCGCGCACGCGATGGCCGGGATGGTGGCGGCCCCACTGACCAGTGCTCCGAACGCCCTCCCCGCGATCGGCCTGTCGATGTTCGGCGTGACGACGCCCTGCGTTCAAGGCGTGACCGAGGCACTCCAGCGCGAATTCGAATGCCTCGTGTTCCACGCCACCGGTGCGGGCGGGCAAAGCCTCGAGAAGCTCGCCGACGACGGCCACCTCGCGGCGATGGTGGACCTGACGACGACCGAGATCGCCGACCTGCTGTGCGGGGGCGTGCTGAGCGCGGGCGACGACCGGCTCGGTGCGCCGGCCCGGCGTGCCTTGCCGTACGTGGGCTCGTGCGGCGCGCTCGACATGGTCAACTTCTGGGCGCGCGACAGCGTGCCGAACGCGTTCGATGGTCGGTTGTTCCACGTCCACAACGCCAACGTCACGCTGATGCGAACGACGCCGGACGAGAACCGCCGTATCGGCACCTGGATCGCCGAGCGGCTGAACCGGATGCAGGGGACCGTGCGCTTCTTGATCCCCGAAGGTGGTGTCTCGGCGCTCGACGCGCCGGGGCATCCATTCTGGTGGCCGCAGGCCGACGCCGCGCTGTTCGACGCCATCACGTCAGGTGTAAAGCAGACCGACGATCGCCGTGTGGTGCGCGTGGCCGCGCACATCAACGACCGCTTGTTCATTGACGAAGTCGTCAGGACGTTGCGTTCCGTCTTGCCGAGCTAACCGACCACCCGAGCGGGCGGATGTCGCATCCGCCTGCGAAACCCGAAGGAGACTAGTTCATGCCAGGCAAAAAGATTCTGATGCTGACCGGCGAATTCACCGAAGAGTACGAGATCTTCGTGTACCAGCAGGCGATGGAGGCCGTGGGACACACGGTCCATGTCGTGTGCCCCGACAAGAAGGCCGGTGATCTGATCAAGACGTCGCTGCACGACTTCGAAGGTGACCAGACCTACACGGAAAAGCTCGGCCACTTCTTCACGATCAACAAGACGTTCTCGGAAGCCGAAGTGCAGCTCGACCAGTACCACGCGGTCTACTGCGCCGGCGGCCGCGGACCGGAGTACATCCGTACCGACAAGCGCGTACAGGCCATCGTCCGGCATTTCCACGAGAAGGCGAAGCCGATCTTCACGATCTGCCACGGCGTGCAGATTCTCGTCGCTGTCGACGGCGTCGTCCGGGGCAAGAAGGTTGCCGCCCTGGGCGCGTGCGAGCCCGAGGTGACACTCGCCGGCGGCACCTACATCGACCTGTCGCCAACCGAGGCCTACGTGGATGGAACGATGGTCTCAGCCAAGGGCTGGACGGCGCTTGCGGCGTTCATTCGTGAATGCCTGAATGTCCTGGGAACCGAAATCCGTCACGGGTAGTGTCTCCCTTGTTCCTATGACTTGGCGATGGTGCCCCGGCCGCGTTGCTTACGTCGAGAAGCTCATCACGCCGTCGTCGACCTTGCCGTAGCGCAGCGTCATCAGGTCGGCGAGATAGTTCTGGTTCAGCTTCCACGGCTTCTTCGATCCTTGCCTGGGCAACTGGTCGAGCGCACGCTGGAAGTAGCCCGACGAGAAGTCGACCCACGGTTCGATCGTCATCGCCGGATCGTCCGCGCGCGGGACGCACTGGCGCACGCCGATGCGCTGCATGTGGTTCAACAACCGGCAGACGAAGGTGCTGGCCAGATCGGCCTTCAGCGTCCACGAGGCGTTCGTGTAGCCGAACACCGACGCGAAGTTGGGCACCCCGCCGAACATGATGCCCTTGTAGTTGACGAGCTTGCCCGGCTCGACGCGCTGGCCGTCGACGCTGAGTTCGATGCCGCCGAGCACCGTCAGCTTCAGGCCCGTGGCACTGACGACAAGATCGGCCGGCAGCTCGGTGCCGCTGGCGAGCAGGATGCCGTTCGCGGTGAAACGCTCGATGCGGTCGGTGACGACGCTGGCGCGTTGCGCGCGGATCGCGTTGAACAGATCGCCGTCGGGCACCAGGCACAACCGCTGCTCCCACGGGTTGTAGCGCGGCGTGAAGTGGGTTGCCACGTCGTACCCCGGCGCGAGCTGGTCCTGCACCAGCTTGATCATGCCGGCCTTCACGCGCTGCGGCTGCCGCCGGCACAGCCTGAAGATGTACATGCCGAACAGCAGGTTCTTCCAGCGCGTGAGACCGTGCGCGACGGCGCGCGGCGTGCGGCGCTGCAGCCAGCGTGCCACCGAATCGACCGACGGCCGCGACACCATGTAGGTCGGTGAGCGCTGCAGCATCGTGACGTGCGCGGCGCGCTTCGCGAGCTCGGGCACCAGCGTGACCGCGGTGGCCCCGCTGCCGATCACGACGACGCGCTTGCCGGCGTAGTCGATGTCGTCGCGCCATTGCTGCGGATGCACGATGCGGCCCTTGAAGTCGTGCCGCCCGGCGAACTCGGGGCTGTGGCCCTCGGCGTAGTCGTAGTAGCCGCCGCACATCAGCAGGAACCCGGCTCGCAGCGCGACGGTCTCGCCCTCGCGCTCGACCTCGACCGTCCATTGCGCATCGGCCGACGACTAGGCGGCGCGGCGCACGCGGTGACCGTAGCGGATGAGGCGGTCGATGCCGTTCTCGCGCGCCGTGTCCTGCAGGTATTGCAGGATGGCGGGCCCGTCGGCGATCGACTTCTCGCCGGTCCAGGGCCGGAACGAATAGCCCAGCGTGTACATGTCGGAGTCGGAGCGAATGCCGGGGTAGCGGAACAGGTCCCAGGTGCCGCCGAGCGACTGCCGGCCCTCGAGGATCGCGACGCTGCGGCCGGGGCACAGACGCTCCAGGTGGCAGGCCGCGCCGATGCCGGAGAGACCGGCACCCACGATCAGCACATCGACTCGATCCTCGGCCATCATGACCCCGATCTGCGCGAAGGGAAGGCGCACAGTCTCGCACGCGGAATGCGCAACAATCCATCGATACTCACCCGGAGCGACACCCCATGAACACCCGACTGGCCCCCGACGACGACAAGAGCCCGAAGACCGACAAAGCCGACAAAGTCGATCGACTGGAGGAACAGCTCTCGTTCAAGTCGCGCTTCGTGCTGATCTTCGGCGAGATCGACGACGCGCTTGCGCAATCCACCTGCCGGCGCCTGCTCGCGCTGTCCGAAGAATCGGACGCGCCGATCACGGTGCTGATCTCGTCGCCGGGCGGCCACGTCGAATCGGGCGATGCGATCCACGACATGATCCGCTTCGTGCGAGCGCCCGTCACGACCCTGGGCACCGGCTGGGTCGCGAGCGCCGGCGCGCACGTCTTCCTGGCGCCGCCCAAGGAGCGCCGCGTGTGCCTGCCGAACACGCGCTTCATGATCCACCAGCCGGCCGGCGGTGCCGGTGGCCAGGCGACCGACATCGCGATCCAGGCCAAGGAGATCATCAAGACCCGCGAGCGCATCGGCCGCGTGATCGCGAAGCAGACCGGCAGGGCCTACGAGGCCGTGCTCGCCGACATGGAACGCGACTACTGGATGAACGCGCAGGAGGCCGTGGCCTACGGCATCGTGTCGCGCGTGATCGAGACGCAAAAAGACCTCGCCTGACCCCGCCTGCGCATGCCGCGCTGCGTCGCGTTCCTGCGGGCCGTCAACGTCGACGGGCGCACGGTGAAGATGGACGCGCTGCGCGCCGCGTTCGAGGCGCTGCCGCTGACGAACGTCGAGACCTTCATCGCCAGCGGCAACGTGGTCTTCGACAGCCGCGCGCGCGACGCCGCGGCGCTCGAACGCCGGATCGAGGGGCAACTGCTCGCGGCCTTCGGCTTCGAGATCGACACCTTCGTGCGCACGCTCGACGAAGTCGCGCTCGTCGTCGCGCACCCGACGCTGCAGACGACCGCGGCCACCCAGGTCGTCGGGTTCCTCCGCAGCGCGCCCGCGCCGCAGGCCCTGCTGGCCGTGGCGGCGATGTCGACCGACACCGACCGGCTGGTCGTCCACGGGCGCGAGCTGCTCTGGCTGTCGAGCAACCGGCAGAGTGATTCCGTCTTCTCGAACGCGGCGTTCGAACGCGCGCTGAAGACGCGCTCGACCTTTCGCGGCGTCGGTACGCTGCGCAAGCTCGTCGCCAAATTCGCCACGGCGTGACGACGCATCGGCGCGGCATGCGCATCGCGCTGGCATGGGCTGCCGTGCTGACGCTTCACGTCGCGCTGATCGTGTCGCTGGGCGGGTCGCGAAGTCGCACGGATTCCACTGCGGCACCGCAGCGCGTGACGCTGCGCCTGATCGCGCTCACACCCTCGCCGCCGACACCGGTGCCCGTGCCCCTCGCCTCGCCTTCGCTGGCTCGACCGAGCAGCACCGCCCGACCGCGCAAGCCGACAGTGACCGCGCCGCCGGAGGCGGCAACCGCCGTCGTCACCGCGGCGCAACCCATCACGCCGCCGGCGAGCGCGAACGAGCCGCTGCCGTCGCTGCTCGACACCGAGGCCACCCGCCGCGCGATTCGCGCCAGCGCGCGGACTCGCTCGCTTGGCGAGCAGCTCGCCGAGTCGCGCGAGGAGCCGGCACGCGCGAGTCCGAACGAGCGGCTGTCGGACGGCATCCGCAGCGCGGGCCGAGGCGACTGCATGCACGGCGAATTCGCCGGCGCCGGCATGGGCCTGCTGAGCCTGCCCTTCCTTGCCGCCGCGGCCGTCGGCGGCAAGTGCACCAAGTGATTCAGCGCCGCGCCTTGGCGCGCTCCTCTTCCTGCAGCCGCAACACGCGCCGCTGCACCTTGCCGGTCGTCGTCATCGGCAGTGCGTCGATGAACTCGATCTCCTTCGGGTACTCGTAGGGCGCGAGCTGGCCGCGCACGTGCTGCTGCAGGGCCGCGATCAGCGCAGCATCACCCTCGAAGCCTGGCGCGAGCACGACATAGGCCTTGACCAGCGCACCGCGCTCGGCGTCGGGCTTGGGCACGACCGCGGCATTCGCCACGGCCGCATGCTTCACGAGGCAGTTCTCGATCTCGCTCGGGCCGATGCGGTAGCCGGCAGCCTTGAACACGTCGTCGCTGCGGCCGTGGTACCAGAGGTAGCCGTCGGCATCCATCACCGCCATGTCGCCGGTGCGGCACCAGCTGTCGATCACGTCGCCGGTGAACTTGGCACGCGTCGCAGCCTCGTTGTTCCAGTAGCCGAGGAAGAAGATCGGGTCGGGCTCGCCATGCACGTCGCGCCGGTGCAGTGCCACGTCGCCTGGCGTACCGCGCGGGCACTCGCGGCCGTCGTCGTCGATCACCGCGACACGGTGGCCGGGATACGGCCGACCCATGCTGCCGGGCCGTGCCGGCCACTTCGCATGCGAGTTGCCGACGATGTAGTTCACCTCGGTCTGGCCGAACATCTCGTTGACCGGCACCTTCAGCGCATCGCGACACCAGCCGAACACCGCGTCGCCGACCGCCTCGCCGGCGCTCATGATCGCGCGCAGATGCAGCGTGTAGCGTGCGCGCGGCTCGGGCAAGGCCTTCATCATCGCCTTCAGCGCGGTCGGGAACAGGAAGGTGTGCGTGACGCGGTGGCGCTGCATCAGCTCGAACGCCGTCTCGGCCGAGAAGCGGCCCATGTAGCCGACGATCTCGCGCCCGAAGTACAGCGTGGGCAGCAGCGCATCCATCAGGCCGCCCGTCCACGCCCAGTCGGCCGGCGACCAGAACACGGCGTCATCCTGGGGAAACCAGTTCTGGCTCGCGACGAAGCCGCTCAGATTGCCGATCAGCGCGCGGTGCGGGATCAGCGCGCCCTTCGGCGGGCCGGTCGTGCCGCTCGTGTAGATCAGCACCGCGGCGTCGTCGGCCAGTGTCGTCACTGCGGCAAAGGTCGGCGCCTCGGCCGCGACCGCATCACGCCAGTCAATGTCGCCCTGCCCCTGCGTGGCGCCGACGGCGATCAGCGTCGTGATCCCCGGACACTGCGACCGTACCGCCAACACGTTCGCGATCGCGCTCTCGTCGACGAGCGCGATGCGCGCCGCGCTGTCGTTCAGCCGGTACTCCAGCGCGTCCGGCCCGAACAGCATCGACAGCGGCATCGCCACCGCGCCGAGCTGGTAGATCGCGATGTGCGCGATCGCCGTCTCCACGCGCTGCGGCATCACGATCGCGACGCGGTCGCCGCGCCTCACGCCCAGGCGCACCAGGGCGTTGGCGAGGCGGTTCGCATCGCGCTGCAGCTCGGCATAGGTGTGCGCGGCGATGCGCCCGTTCGCGTACTCCGCGCGGATCGCGACCGCGTCGGGCGTGTCGCGCGCCCAGCGCGCGCAGCAGACCTCGGCGATGTTGAAGTGCTTCGGCACATGCCAGCGGAACTCGCTGTGCAGCCGCGCGTACGCATCGACGGGTGCGGGCATGGTCGGGCTCCGCGGGCGGCACTGCTGGGGTCGGCGCGCGGCTCAGGCGCGAAAGCGCTCGAGCGCCTCGCCGGTGACGCGGCAGATGCGCCACTCGGGCATCACGGTCGCGCCCATGCGCTCGTAGAAGCGGATCGCGTTCGCGTTCCAGTCGAGCACGCTCCACTCGAAGCGGCCGTAGTCGCGATCCACGGCGATGCGGCCGAGCCGCGTCAGCAGCGCCGCGCCGATGCCCAGGCCACGGCGCTCGGGCTTGACGAACAGGTCTTCGAGGTACAGCCCCGGCTGCGCGAGAAAGGTCGAGAAGTTGGTGAAGAACAGCGCGAAACCGACGACCTCGCCGCCGCTCTTGCCCTCCGACTTTCCGTCACCGAGCTCTGCCACCAGCGCCTCGGCCGCGGGCCGCTCGCCGAACAGCTGCGGGCGCAGCTTCTCGGGCGTGACCTGCAGCAGATGGGTGAGGTTCTCGAACTCGGCCAGTTCGCGGATAAGTTGGACGATGGCACCGACGTCGCGCAACTCGGCCGCGCGCAGCGTGAAGGGAGGGGGTGAACTCATGCGCCGATTCTCGCATCGCTGCCCTGTCTCACCGCGGACAGCGCGAATCGCCTCGCCCGCGTACAGTGCCACGCATGACCGCTGACACCTACACCGTCCGACGCCCCAGCCGCAGCCGCTTCGTCACGCTGCGTGGCCTGCGCCACCACGTGCTCGAATGGGGCGACGCGGCGATGGCCACGCCCGAACGCCCGACCGTGCTGATGCAGCACGGCTGGATGGACGTGGCGGCGTCGTTCCAGTTCGTCGTCGATGCGCTGGCGAGCGACCGGCACGTGCTCGCGTTCGACTGGCGCGGCTTCGGCCTGAGCGACCCCGCGCCGGCCGACACCTACTGGCTGCCCGACTACGTGGGCGATCTCGACGCCGCGTTCGACGTGTTGGGCCTCGCCGCGCACCCGATCGACCTCGTCGGCCACAGCATGGGTGGCAACGTGGTGATGATCTACGGCGGGCTGCGGCCCGAGCGCGTCCGCCGGCTCGTCAACCTCGAGGGCTTCGGCATGCCGACGACGAAGCCGTCGCAATCGCCGAAGCGCTTCCTGCAGTGGCTGGACGAGCTGAAGGCACCGGTCGAGCTGCGCGACTACGCTAGCGTCGAGGCCGTGGCGCACCGGTTGCGCAAGAACAACCCGCTGCTGCCCATCGGGCGCTCGCTGTGGCTGGCGCAGCACTGGTCGCGCCAGAAGGCCGACGGGCGTTTCGAGATCCTGGGCGACCCGGTCCACAAGCGCGGCACGCCGTCGCTGTACCAGCGCGACGAGGTGCTCGAATGCTGGAAGCTGATCACCGCGCCGGTGATGTGGGTCGAGGGCGATCAGACGGATGTATCGCGCTGGTGGGGCACGCGCTACTCGAAGCCCGAGTTCCACGAGCGGCTCAACGTGGTCACCGCGCCCGTGCAGCGCCACGTCCTCGCGCCGGCCGGCCACATGCTGCACCACGACCAGCCGGAGGCGCTGGCACAGCTGCTGGAGGGGTTCTTCTCGCCGTGACTCGGGTGGCGCGTAAAATCGCCCGCTTTCCTGAAGCATCGAGAACGAACATGATGGACGTCGAACACATCAATGCCATCGGCAACACCCTGGCCGACCTGACGAAGCGCACGGTCGACCTCCGGGGGTATCTTTGACTACGATCGCAAAGCCCTGAGACTCAACGAAGTCAACGCCGCGCTCGAGAACCCCAAGGTCTGGGACGAGCCCAAGCGCGCGCAGGAGCTGGGCCGCGAGAAGCGAACGCTCGAGAACGTGGTCGAGACGATCGACCACCTGACCAGCAACCTCGCCGACAACACCGAGCTCTTCGAGATGTCGAAGGCCGACGGCGACGAGGCCGGCATGAAAGCCATCGAGGCCGACGCTGCCAAGCTCGAGGCGACCGTCGCGCAGCTCGAGTTCCGCCGCATGTTCAACAACCCGGCCGACCCGAGCAACTGCTTCATCGACATCCAGGCCGGCGCCGGCGGGACCGAGGCCTGTGACTGGGCCAGCATGCTGCTGCGCCAATACCTGAAGTACGCCGAGCGCAAGGGCTTCAAGACGACGATGGAAGACGAGACCGCGGGCGACATCGCGGGCATCAAGAGCGCCACGATCAAGGTCGAGGGCGAGTACGCGTTCGGCCTGCTTCGCACCGAGACCGGCGTGCACCGCCTGGTGCGCAAGAGCCCGTTCGACTCGGCCGGCGGCCGGCACACGAGCTTCGCCAGCCTGTTCGTCTACCCCGAGGTCGACGATTCGATCGAGATCGACATCAACCCGGCGGACGTGCGCACCGATACCTTCCGCGCCAGCGGCGCCGGCGGCCAGCACATCAACAAGACCGATTCGGCGGTGCGGCTCACGCACATCCCGACCGGCATCGTCGTGCAATGCCAGGACGGCCGCAGCCAGCACAGCAACCGCGACGTGGCCTGGAAGCGGCTGCGCTCACGCCTGTTCGACCACGAGATGCGCAAGCGCATGGAAGAGCAGCAGAAGCTGGAAGACACCAAGACCGATGTCGGCTGGGGCCACCAGATCCGCTCGTACGTGCTGGATCAGAGCCGCATCAAGGATCTGCGCACGAACTACGAGACCAGTGCGACGCAGAAGGTGCTCGATGGCGATCTCGATCAGTTCATCGAGGCCAGCCTGAAGCAAGGCGTCTGACGAATGGCCACGACCCCAAGGCACGCGGTGGGCCGAGCGCCGGGCAAGGGCCACGCAGGGGCCCTTTGTGGCCCGGCCAAGCCGGCCCACATCCCCTCGGGGGATCGGCTGCGGTACTCCGCAGACGAGGGGTTGTCATGAAGGCCCTTCTCTTCGATCTGGACGGCACGCTGATCGACAGCATGCCCCTGCACCACAACGCGTGGGTCGAGTGGCATGCGCGGCGCGGCAGCGTGATGGGCGACGAGTTGTCGTTCGCGAAGACCGCAGGCCGCTCCAACGCCGAGATCCTGCTCGATCTGTTCCCCGGACACAGCGCCGAGGAGCACGTCGCGATGGCGGACGCCAAGGAAGCGATCTACCGCGAATTTGCCGCGCAGTCGCTGTCGCTGATCCCGGGTGCGCAGGGTTTCGCCGAGCAGGCTCGTGCGATGGGCCTCAAGCTCGCCGTGTGCACCGCCGCGACGCTGCCGAACATGGCGCTCGCGTTCGAACGCCACGGCATCGACGCCTGGGTCGACACCGTCACCAGCCCCGCAGATGGCCTGCGCGGCAAGCCGCACCCCGACATCTTTCTCGAAGCGGCCCGGCGCTTGGGGCTGCCGCCCGAGCACTGCGTCGTGTTCGAGGACGCTCCGCTCGGCGTCGAAGGCGCGCGCCGCGCCGGCATGAAGGCCGTGGTGCTCACGACCACCCTGCCCGCCGACGCGTTTGCCGCGTTCGACAACGTGATCGCCATCGCACCTGATTTTTCGAGACTGGCGTTGCATGAGCTGCAACGCGCCCACCAAAAGGCACACCAAGATGCGTGAAGGCACTTCCCCCGTGATCCGGTTGGCCGACTACGCGGCACCGGCGTTCTGGATCCGCAGCGTCGACCTGACCTTCGACCTCGACCCGGCCAAGACCATGGTGATCAGCTCGATGCAGGTCGAGCGCAACACCGAGGTGCCCGCGCAGCCACTGCGCCTGCACGGCGAAGACATCACGCTGACCCGCGTGCTCGTGAACGGCGCGTCGGTCTCGTTCCGGCATGAGGCCGGCATGCTCGTGATCGACGCGCTGCAGGACATGCCGGCCGGCCCGTTCACGCTCGAGATCCGCAACACCTGCGCGCCCGCGAAGAACACCCAGCTGTCGGGCCTGTACACCTCGGCCAGCGGCTTCTTCACGCAGTGTGAAGCCGAGGGCTTCCGGCGCATCACGTACTTCCTCGATCGCCCGGACGTGATGGCGGTCTACAGCGTCACGTTGCGCGCGAACAAGGCGTCGTATCCGGTCCTGCTCAGCAACGGCAACCTCGTCGCGCAGGGCGAGCTCGACAACGGCCGCCACTTCGCGAAGTGGCACGACCCGTTCCCGAAGCCGAGCTACCTGTTCGCGCTCGTCGCCGCCGATCTCGTCGTGCGGCAGCAGAACATCCGCACCCGCGCGGGCAAGGATCACCTGCTGCAGATCTTCGTCAGGCGCGGCGACCTCGACAAGACCGAGCACGCGATGAACTCGCTGATCGCCTCGATCATCTGGGACGAGGCGCGCTTCAAGCTGCCGCTCGACCTCGAACGCTTCATGATCGTTGCGGTTGAAGACTTCAACATGGGGGCGATGGAGAACAAGGGCCTCAACATCTTCAACACCAAGTACGTGCTGGCGAGCGCGGCGACGGCGACCGACAACGACTACTCGGCGATCGAGTCGGTCGTCGGCCACGAGTACTTCCACAACTGGACCGGCAACCGCATCACCTGCCGCGACTGGTTCCAGCTCAGCCTGAAGGAAGGCCTGACGGTCTTCCGCGATCAGGAGTTCAGCATGGACATGTCCGGCGCCGACGTGGCCCGCGCCGTCAAGCGCATCGAAGACGTGCGACGCCTGCGCGAGACGCAGTTTCCCGAGGACGCCGGCCCGATGGCGCACCCGGTGCGGCCCGACAGCTACGTCGAGATCAACAACTTCTACACCGCGACCGTCTACGAAAAGGGTGCCGAGGTCGTGCGCATGATGCACACGCTGGTCGGCCGCGAGGGCTTCGCGCGCGGCATGCAGCTCTACTTCGAGCGCTTCGACGGCCAGGCCGTGACCTGCGACGACTTCGCGCAGGCGATCGCCGACGCGAACCCCGCGAGCGCCCTTGCCCGCACGCTGCCGCAGTTCAAGCGCTGGTACTCGCAGGCCGGCACGCCGCGCATCTCCGCGCGTGGCCGCTACGACGCGCCGTCGCGCACCTACACGCTGGGCATCGAACAGGCCGGTTCGCCGACAGGCCACGGCGCGAAAGACCCGTTCGTGATCCCGCTGGCGGTCGGCCTCGTCTCGCGCGACGGCCGCGCCCTGCCCGTGCAGCTCGAGGACACGCCGGCCACGGGCGCGACCGAGCAGTTGCTCGTGCTCGAAGACGCGCGCAGCTTCTTCACCTTCGTCAACGTCGATGCCGAGCCCGTGCCTTCGCTGCTGCGCGGATTCTCGGCCCCGGTGATCCTGGTCGACGGCCTGCTCGACGCCGACCTGCTGGTGCTGCTGCAGCACGACACCGATCCGTTCAACCGCTGGGAAGCCGGCCAGCGCCTGGCGCTCGGCCGCCTGGTCGCGGCCGCCGCCAGCGACGTGCCGGTCGAGCTCGATGCGCCGTTCGTCGACGCGATGCGCGGCGTGCTGCGCCACCCGACGCTCGACGCCGCGTTCAAGGACCTGGTCCTGCGCCTGCCGAGCGAGGCCTGGGTGGCCGAGCATGTCTCGGCGGTCGAGCCGCAGCGGATCCACCGGGCGCGCGAGTCGATGCTGGCGCAGCTCGCCCGCGCGCTGCGCGCCGACTGGGAGTGGGCCTACGAGACGCACCAGGTTGCTGGTGCGTACTCGCCGGACTCGGTGTCGTCGGGCCGGCGCGCGCTCGCGAACCGCGCGCTCGGCATGATCTGCCTTGACGCCGTCGCGCAGCGCGACACGGTCTGGCAAGGCCGCACCTACCAGCGTTTCAAGGACGCCACCAACATGACCGACCGCCTCGGCGCGCTCGGCGCGCTGGTGCGCTCGCACGCGGAGCCGACCGAGGCCGCGCTGCAGAAGTTCTACGACCTGTTCCGCCACGAGGCGCTGGTGGTCGACAGCTGGTTCGCGCTGCAGGCCGGTGCCCCGGAGCTCGATGGCCGCGTGTTCGCGCGCGTCAAGCAGCTGCTCAAGCACCCGGACTTCTCGATGAAGAACCCGAACCGCGCGCGCAGCCTGATCACCACGCTGACGATGAGCAACCCGGCGGCCTTCCACCGCGGTGACGCAGCGGGCTATGTCTTCTGGGCCGACACGCTGATCGAGCTCGACGCGCTCAACCCGCAGCTCGCCGCCCGCGCAGCGCGCGCGCTCGATCGCTGGAGCCAGCTCGCCGAGCCGTACCGCGGCGCCGCCCGCGAGGCGCTGGTGCGCGTGGCCAGCAAGGTCGATCTCTCGCCGAACGTGCGCGAGATCATCACCAACGCACTCGCCGACTAGTCCGATTCACCCAGGGAGCATTGCCGACATGGCCAAGAAGAAGAACGCGTTCTACGCGCAGTCCGGCGGTGTGACCGCCGTCATCAACGCCTCCGCCTGCGGCGTGATCGAGACTGCGCGCCAGCACAAGGACAAGATCGGCAAGGTCTACGCCGGCCGCAACGGCATCATCGGCGCGCTCACAGAAGACCTGATCGACACCGGCAAGGAGTCGGCCAGTGCCATCGCCGCGCTGCGCAACACGCCATCAGGCGCGTTCGGCTCGTGCCGCTACAAGCTCAAGTCGCTCGACACGCACCGCCGCGAGTACGAGCGCCTGATCGAGGTCTTCAAGGCCCACGACATCGGCTACTTCTTCTACAACGGCGGCGGCGACTCGGCCGACACCTGCTTCAAGGTGAGCCAGCTCAGCGAAGCGATGGGCTACCCGCTGCAGGCGATCCACGTGCCGAAGACGATCGACAACGACCTGCCGATCACCGACTGCTGCCCGGGCTTCGGCTCCGTCGCGAAGTACGTCGCCGTGTCGACGCTCGAAGCGTCGTTCGATGTGCGCTCGATGGCCAAGACCTCGACGAAGGTGTTTGTCGTCGAGGTGATGGGGCGCCATGCCGGCTGGATCGCGGCGGCCGGCGGGCTGGTCGAGGACCACGGCATCCCGGTCGTCGTGCTGTTCCCCGAGATCGAGTTCGACGAGAAGAAGTTTCTCGCGCGCGTCGACAAGCTGGTCAAGGCGCACGGCTTCTGCACCGTCGTCGTCTCCGAGGGCTGCCACCACCCGGACGGCACCTTCCTCGCCGAGCAGGGAGCGCGCGACGCCTTCGGCCACGCGCAGCTCGGCGGTGCGGCGCCGGTCGTCGCGAACATGGTCAAGCAGGCGCTGGGGTACAAGTTCCACTGGGCCGTGGCCGACTACCTGCAGCGCGCGGCGCGCCACATCGCCTCGGCCACCGACGTGAAGCAGGCCTACCAGCTGGGCCAGAAGGCGGTCGAGCTCGCGCTGGCCGGGCGCAACGCGGTGATGCCCACCGTGGAGCGCCTCTCGGATGTGCCGTACAAGTACAAGATCGGCGTGGCCGATCTCGCCAAGGTCGCGAACGTCGAGAAATTCATGCCGCGCGACTTCATCACGAAGGATGGCTTCGGCATCACCGACAAGTGCAAGCGCTACCTCGCGCCGCTGATCCAGGGCGAGGACTACCCGAAGTACAAAGGCGGCCTGCCGGTCTACGTGACGCTGAAGAACGTCCCGGTCGCGAAGAAGCTCGCGACCTTCGCGCTGAAGTAGCGGCTGCGCGGCCGCGCGTCAGGGCGCGAGGCGAAAGCCGCGCACCAACGCCGACAGCCGCTGCACCTGATCTTCGAGGCTCTTGGCGGCAGCCGCGCTCTGCTCCACGAGCGCGGCGTTCTGCTGCGTCATCTCGTCGAGTTCGCGCACCGCGCCGTTGACCTGGCCGATGTCATTGCTCTGGTGCGTCGCGGCCGAGGTGATGCTCCCGATCACGTCGGTGACACGCTGCACCGAGCCGACGATCTCGTCCATCGTCGCGCCGGCGTCCTGCACCAGGCGCGCACCGGAGGCGACCTTGTCGACCGAGTCGCCGATCAACCCCTTGATCTCGCGCGCGGCCTCGGCGCTGCGTTGCGCGAGCGAGCGCACCTCGCCGGCCACCACGGCGAAACCGCGACCCTGCTCGCCCGCACGCGCCGCCTCGACCGCCGCGTTGAGCGCGAGGATGTTGGTCTGGAACGCGATGCCGTCGATCACGCCGATGATGTCGACGATCTTCCTCGACGACGCGTTGATGCCGTCCATCGTCTCGACGACCTGCGTCACGACCTGCCCGCCGCGGCGTGCCACGTCGGTCGCCGACGATGCGAGCTGATTCGCATCACGTGCCGCGTCGGCGCTGCGGTTCACGGTCGTGGTCAACTGCGCCATCGACGACGCGGTCTGCTGCAGATTGCTGGCAGCATGTTCGGTGCGGTTGCTCAAATCGAGGTTGCCACTGGCGATCTCGCTCGATGCAGTGCCAATGCTGTCGCTCGATTCGCGCACTTGCAGCACCATGCTGGCGAGCGATGCCTGCATGTTCTGCAGCGAGGCCATCAGTCGCCCGAATTCACTGGGAAAGCGCTCCACCACGCCTTGCGACAGGTCGCCCCCGGCAACACGCTCCGCGAGCGCAATCGCCTGATGCACCGGCCGCGTGACGCCGCGCGTCAGCCGCCAGGCCAGCAGGCCGCTGACGACCAAGGTGGCGAGTGCCAGGATGGCCAGTGCCCAGGCCGCTTGCTGCCGCGATCGCGCGGACTGATCGAGCGACTCGTGGTTGTAGCGCTCCTCGAGCGCCGTCAGTTCGGTGGCGGCCTTGCGCCACTCGGTCTCGACCGGGCGCACGCGCTGCATCAGCGTCATCGTCGCCTCGACGTTGGCGCCATCGGCGCCTTGCGCCGCGGCCTCGCGGATCAGCGGCACCGTGGCGCGCCCGGCCGTCTGGATGGCCTTGACAAGCCGGCGCTCCTCGTCGGTCGCGACCGGGTCGGCCGTGATGGCTTGAGCCACGGCGTTCTCGGCCTGCTGGTAGCGGTCGATGGCCGCGTTCATCACCTTGATCTCGTCGTCGATCGCCTTGGGCAGGCTCAGCAGCGCGACCATGCGTACTTGTGCGCCCATCAGGCCGATCTCGTTGAGCATCCGGTTGGCCTGGTCGCTCTTCGGGTTGTTGACCTCGACGATGCGCGTGAACTGACCACCCACGCGGTTCAGTTGCAGCAAGCCGAGCGCCGAAGCACCCAGCGCCAGCGCGGCGATGACGGCAAAGCCGGCGCCCAGGCGCGCGCCGATCGACAACTTGAGGGGCACCATGTGCGCATTCCTTCATGAAACGGATCACCCGGCGTGCCAGCGCGCGCCGCGTTCCTGAAGGTGCTTATCGGCAGTCCGGTGCCGCTCCTGAGGGCGCCCTGCGCAGGCCGCTTCTAGGCCCCTGCGCCCGCCTCGGCCGCTCGCGGCGAGCAGGCGACAGAACCGCAGCCCGTGATCGCCTCGGCCGGCAGCGCCTCGGGCATCGCGACGATGCCGCTGGCCGCGTCGTAGCCCACTCCACGCAGGTGCAGCGCCAGTGCTGCATCCATGCCCTGCGCGTGCTGCGGAAACCACTGCGCCAGTTCGCGCGCCACCTGACGGATGAGCGCCGGCTTGTCTTCGCGCACCATCGCCTCGATCTCGCGCATCACCTTCAGCACGACCAGATGCTGCGTCGAGTGGCAATTCGACGAGGCGTAGCGCGTGTCGCGCATCCAGCGGTCCTCGCGCCCGAAGTGGTCGTCGGTGTGCGCGATCAGCTCGCGCCAGGTCGCCTCGATCTGCGCGTCCGCCGCGTTCTCGACCGCGGCCAGCAGCACCACGAACTCGCGGTGGGTGTCGTCCATTTCCGGCAAGTCCAGCGACAGGGCGTCGGACCATTCCAATGTGCTCATCGTGGCTCCGCGATGTGAGGGCAGCGCAGGCTACGACGGATCGGCACACGGCTTCTTGATCCGGGTCAGGCCGCTGCGTCGGCACGGCGACAATTGACCCACGATGAGAATCTCCTGCCGCCCGCACTGACCTGCCGATCGCGTTGGCGACATCGGCTAGAATTCCGGATTGTTCGCTGCGGACCTTCCGCTGCGACGGCCCGAAAGGGTCATGCCGGTGTAGCTCAGTTGGTAGAGCAGCGCATTCGTAATGCGAAGGTCGGGAGTTCGACTCTTCTCACCGGCACCAGTGTTCATAAGGGCCCGCACGTAAGCGGGCCCTTTTTCTTTGGACCGCATGGGCCGCATGGGCCGCATTTGCGGCCCATGCGGCCCATGCGGCCCAAACTTGATGGGTTTGACCTTCGCACTACGGACGCACTGCGATGCGCTGGGCCGCAAAATTGTTCAAGACCTAGGGTCTGCAGCGGTCGGTCAAGGAATCCCCCCGTGCAGGGGTCCTCTGCTCGCGCGGCGACTCGCCGCGACGGGAGTCTGGAGTGCAGCGATTGGAGCCGGTCGCGGGCCGCGGCCCTACTCACGCTGACTCGCACCAAGCAGTCGTTGGGCCGGGGGAGAGGCCTGGACTCGAACGGCAGCTGTACGAGGTACTGCGGTCGTAGGACATCCACGAGACGGTTCACGCTGCGTGGGCGACCGCTTCTCTACAACTCGAACTCACGGACCCGACCCTAAGCGGGACTTCGTGTCGCCAAAGTGGGTTCCTTGAAGCCGTCGTCCAAGGTTTAGACAACGCAGCGATGTTCAACTATTTCGTTGAAGGTCGATGCTGTCGCATCGAAGTATCCGTGCTGCAAAGGCGCAGTAAGCTTTCGAGCATGTCCAAACTTCTGGAACGTGATGCGCTGCTGGCCGTCCTCGGCGAGCATGCCCGCGCCGCCGCGGAGGGCCGCGGGCACACGGTGCTCGTCTCGGGTGAAGCAGGCATCGGCAAGACCGCGCTGCTTGAGCGCTTCGCCGCCGAGTATGGCAGTGGGCGCGTGCTCTGGGGCGGTTGCGAGGCGCTCGCTACACCGCGACCGCTCGGCCCTTTGCACGATATTGCCGGCTCGGCCGCTGCAGGCCTGCGTGCGCGACTCTCGGCCAACGGCGACCGCGCCGCCGTGTTCGGCGCCGTTCTGGAGGAGATCGGCCGGCCGCCGGCGCCGACGGTCGTGGTGTTCGAGGACATCCATTGGGCCGACGAGGCGACTCTTGATCTGGTGAAGTTCCTTGGCCGGAGAATCCAGCGAGTGCCAGCCCTGCTGCTGCTAAGCCACCGCGATGACGTCGCTTCGCTCGACCGGCTGCGCAGTTTGCTCGGCGAACTGCCGGCTTCCCACGTCTCAAGGGTGACCGTGCCCACGCTCACACGCAAAGCTGTCGAGCAACTCGCGGCCGTCGCCCGTCGCGGCGATGCCGCAGGTATCTACTCGGTCACGGGCGGCAACGCCTTCTTCGTGGCCGAGCTGCTGCGTCAGAGCGGCGCAGATGGGGTCGTGCCGGCGAGCGTTCGGGACGCGGTGCTTGGGCGCGCCGCCCGGCTGCCCGCGGCGGCGATAGAGGTGCTGCACCTGCTAGCGATCGTGCCGCGTCAGGTCGAGCCTGCACTGGCCGAAGCGTTGCTCGGCAAGGCGAGCGACGCTGTCGCAACCTGCTTGGCGAGCGGCCTGCTCCTCGCCGAGGGCCGAGCCTTGCGTTTTCGCCACGAGCTTGCTCGCACGGCGATCGAGGCCGCCATACCGGCGCCGCGAGCCGCCCAGCTTCACGCTCGCGTACTGGCCGCACTCGCCGCGCTGCCGGACGCGGCGGCGCCGCTCGCCGCGCGGGCTCACCACGCGCATCGCGCCGGCGACGCTGAAGCCGTGCTTCGCTGGGCACCCCTTGCGGTACGCGAAGCAGCCATGCGCGGCTCGCGGCGCGAGGCGGCAGCACACTGCCAGATCGCGCTGGCATACGCTGATCGACTCACCGACGCCCAGCATGCATCCGTGCTCGATGAGCTCGCGACGCACAGCTTCGAACTCAACGATCTCGCCACCGCCATCGCCGCTCGTGAGCAGTCGATCGCACTGTATGGCGACGACCGCCCGGAGCAGCGCAGCCTCAGTCTCTCGGCGCACGCCATGTCGCTGGTGCGCGCGCTGCGCAACGCTGACGCCGACGCGGCCAGCCAGCGCGCCATCGCGATCGCGCAAACTCTCCCGCCGAGCCGCGCCCGCGCCCGCGCCTATGCGACCGAGTCGTACCTGCGCATGCTCAATCGCGACTACGCCGCCGCCATCGACTGGGGCGAGAAAGCCTTGGCGCTGGCCGAGCGCGTCGGCGACCTTGCCACGAAGGCCAGCGCCCTCGTATCGCTCGGCGCAGCACTGATGTTTGTTGACTATCCGCGTGGCTGCGCCAGCGTCACGCAGAGCCTCGAACTCGCTCGCAGCCTGGCCGATGGCGGCGCCGGCGTAGCCGACGCCTACGTGATGCTGGGCACCGCCTCCGGCGAACTGCACGAGTTCGACGCCGCAGAGCGTTACCTCGCGGACGGTATCGCTTTCGCCCGCGCCCGCGACCTCGACCGGCTCGCCGGATACATGGAAAGTTGGCAAGCCCTGTGCGATCTCTACCGCGGCCGCTGGACGCTCTGCGGCGAACGAGCGAATGCTGCTGTTGATCAACAGCCTGGCGGTACCACCAACCGAGTTGCCGCCTTGATCGCACTCGGCAAGCTGCGCACGCGACGCGGCGACCCCGGCGGCAACCATGTGCTGGACGAAGCACTCAAGCTGGCTGAGCTGACCGGTACGCTTCAGCGGCTCGGTCCCGTGTGCGCAGCTCGGGCCGAGGCGGCCTGGACTGCCGGCGACGACGCTGGCGCGCTGCGCGAAGCCGAGCGGGTGCTGGCGCTCGCGGCGAGCAAGCGGCACCCGTGGCTGCTGGGCGAGCTCGCGTTCTGGTGCGCGTGCGCCGGACGTTCATCTGGCGCGGCCCTCGATGAGTGCGCCGAGCCGTTTCGCCTGCAAATTCAAGGGCATTGGAAGGAAGCGGCGGCAGCATGGCGTGGGATGGGTTGCCCATACGAGGAGGCGCGCGCTCTCGGCGACGGCGACGAAGCGGCGCAACGGGTGGCACTCGACATCCTCGATGGGCTGGGAGCGCGGCCGCTTGCCGAGCGCATTCGCCGGCAACTGCGCCAAGCAGGCGCGCGCGCCGTGCCACGCGGCGCCCAAGCACGCACGCGTGCCAACGCGGCCGGCCTCACCGCGCGCGAGTTCGCCGTGCTCGAACTTCTCGCAGACGGCTGGCGCAACGCCCAGATCGCGCAGCGGCTTTCGCGTTCGCCGCGCACCGTCGAGCATCACGTCGAGGCCATCCTCGGCAAGCTTGATGTCGCCACTCGGGGCGAGGCGGTAGCAACAGCCCGACGCCGCGGCTTGCTGCCGAAAAATGGGTAGCGCGGCCCGCTGAATCGGGTAGCGACGCCCTCGCACACAGAACACCGGCTCCCTATCGTGACGGTACGGCCCACCCACGGACCGCAACGACCATGAAAGGACTCTGCCATGCCCCGCTACCTTGTCGAACGCAGCTTTCCCGACGGCCTGTCCATCCCCCAGACCGAGGCCGGCGCCAATATCTGCAACACTGTGATCGAAAACAACGCCAAAGACGGCGTGTCCTGGGTGCACTCCTACGTGAGTCCCGACCGGAAGAAGACCTTCTGCATCTACGACAGTCCGACACCCGAAGCCATCCGCACTGTCGCCGACCGCAATGGCTTGCCGGTCGACGCCATCACTCAGGTCTCGACACTCGACCCGTATTTCTATCGGGCGGCTTGAGTGCTCGAGTCCAAGTCGTGGCGCGAGCCGCGGCC
>JBDTVC010000001.1:0-84029 GCA_040007475.1 Burkholderiales bacterium | reverse complement strand
GCCAACCTGGTGGTCATCGACCCCGCCACTGGGATCACGGCGAAGGATCTTGCCAAGCTCAGTCAGCGGATCGGAGTCATCAACGGGGGCAAGACGACATGACGCCGCCCTGTGCGCAGGCGGTTCGTTGTCAATGGTCGCGGTGCCCCGCCGCCAGTGAAGAACTCACCGAAAGATGCGGCGACTTCGGCGAATCGCGAACCGGCGCGCTGAGACGGGTCCGACTCCGGCCCGGCGAACGACTTTGAAATGGGAAACTGCAGGAGAGAGCAATGAGTGATCAATACGCTAGTTTGACGGACCGCTTGCGGGCCGTCTTGCCAAACTCGTCCGCGGCTCGGGATGCCGTGAATCTGGTGGAGCTGCTTCTCGAAGCTTTGGACCCGCCGGCGAACTTTGCGGCGCTCTCGGTGCTGCTGAATGCGCTGACCGCGATTCCCGGCGAGCCGAAAGCAAGTGCTCAGGCTTGGCGTGATGCTGCTTCGCAGGTCTGCGAGTTGTGCGAGTACACCTCCGCCGGACAGATGCTGGAGCTCGCGCTCTACGAGCACGCACTGGTTCTGGATCCCAGGCCTGCGTGGCAGATGTTCTCCGTCTCGCAGCACCTCATGTTCGCCGGATTGCAGCCAGTGCAGTTGGCCGCCGTGCTGCCCAGCATCGATTTCGATCGGGCCACGTCCAACGCGTTCGACGTTGCACACGCGCGTCTCGTGATCGCGGACAGAGTTCGCTCCGTATGCATGGACGCTGCGCACGCAGCCCGGTCACTGCGACGCTTCGCCGACTGGAGCATTGACGATCTCGAATGCGCGCTTTTGGCGATTCGCATGTCGTACACGGTCTTCCGTCGGCGTATGGATGGGCTCGAGTCGACACCTCGACAGTTGAGGTGTGATTTCCACGAGAATTGGGTTCCGATCTGGCGAAGAATCATCTTGCAGCTCGATTCGATCGACATCGATCGACACCTTCAACGGCTGCCCCAGTCCACTGCCTGGCGGGAGTACCTGCCCTGGGCGGTAGAGTGGTACTTGTATTCACTCGCGGATGCAAACGAAGCCGGGGTCAGAGCAGGGGTCGATGCTTACTGCAGAGAGCGCGGGTTTGCATGAGTCTCGATGGCGCCGGACGGGTAGAGAGGCACAACTTCGGGCAGCTGGCGATTTCGGGTGACGCCGACCACGCCGCTATCTCATCCCTTGTACGTGCGATTGCCGAACCCGTGGTTGCATCGGGTGTGACACGTTGGCTGGCAATTGCGCGCCGATGTCATTGGCATTCGACTCGAACCCATGGAGGCGACATTGAACCGAGTGCGAGACTCCGTCGCTGAGAGCATCGGCGTGGCCAAGTCCGTGATGGCAGCTCTTGAGGCCAGAGGGGCGGGGGAGTTCGGAACCATTGCTGACCGAGCAGAGCTGTCGCTCTTGGGCACCACTGTTGCCAAACTTGAGGAACTGCTTGGCGTGGTCGACGAGTACCACGACCTTCTCGTGCGCCAGCTTGAACGAACGACGGCGCGTATTGGATGATGCGATCCCGCCCCAACGATGAAGGTGACAGCAAGCGCCGCATGCAGACCGTTCGGGAGGTATGGAAGGCCGGCAACCGATAGCCGCCGAGGAGCTCAATTCGCCGCAGGTCGAGCCGCTGAGGTACTGCCCACACTCATGAGCAGTCGATCGCCAGCCGTTTGATCCCGAAGTCGACAAGGTTGGGGATGCCCTGCCGTCGCGGCCTCCTACATTCAATCCGCCTATTCCGTCGTTCCCAGGAGGGGAAAAATGCTCATCACGAAGCGAAACTGCACGGGTGTTGCGCTTGCCTTAGCGATGCTTGCGGGCGAGGCCGTTGCCAACCCTCCTGTACACCTAGGCGACTTCATTCCTGCAGACATCAAGAAGCATCAGACGCTTTGGGGTGGCGAGGTTCCACTGGAACTGCGACGGCAGCCCACGATCATCCTACGCCACTACCCGGAGGACTACGAGCTGCTCAGCACAGCGAAGTGGGATTTCCCCGTGCCCGAGTGCTCGGATTTATACGTTGCTGCGGACAGGCCGGTCCCGTTGTCGAGGTCTTCGTGAACGAACTCAATCTCGCAGGGCGCGACTACGCGGATGACCCGTGCGCGACCCGCGTGGTGGCAGGCCCCCGGAGCCATCGGCGGTGTTTCAGCCAAGCATCGGCGTGCCGGAGTGCCGTTGTTGGCCGTTCGCGTCCCGATCATGTGCGCGGATTGCAGCGCGGCAGCCCGGCTGATCGATGATCCAGCTCTGCAATCTTGTCTAGACAGGAGACAGCAACGCGACGATATCGAGACCCAAAGCGTGGGCGAGTTGTTCAATGTTGTCGACGGACACGTTGCGTTCGCTTCGCTCGATCGAACCCACATAGGTTCGGTGCACACCCGCCAGATCGGCAAGTTGCTCCTGGGAAATGCCTCGCGCCGCGCGCTCCGCGCGCAGGTGGATCGCCAGCCGCTCGCGCGCGGACCTGGGTACGAGTTTGCTCTTTTTCATCAAGCGAAGATTCGCGCAGATGAACACTTTGGAGCTACAGACTTTGAGTGGCGTTACATGTACATGTACACCGACTCCATCGAGCAGTGAGTCCGCGACTTCCAACATGCACGAGCCGCCGTTGAACTATGCGCTCAAGCCTGCGCGCACTGTGAGCAAGATCTTGGGTAAGGCCTGAGGTCGAACGACAAGCGGGTGGCGGACGAGCATCGGCGCCATATGCCGGCGTGACCGATGGGCGCTCGACGAGTGCCCGATCCAGTCCCGAGCCGCCTCCGGCGTGTCTCAACAGGAGCGCCCCCGCTCGGCGCATTGTGAGCGTCTAGCCGCCCCCTCTTGACGGCGTCGACTGCGCGACGCGGCGGCAGCCCAGCGATCAGACGTCGGGCTTCGTCCAGTGGTGCGGTAGCAGCTCGTCGATGCGGTTGTTCGGGTGGCTGGGAAGCCGCTCGAGCACGTCGCACAGTAGGCCCATGGTTCGTGTCCATTGAGCTTGGCCGACTGCACCAGGCTCATGACGATCGCGGCGCGTTGGCCGGCCAACTCGCTGCCGGCGAAGAGCCAGGCGCGGCGTCCCATCGCCCACGGCTTTATTTGCCGCTCGATGAAGTTGTTATCGATCGGTACCGCCCCGTCTTCGAGGTGCCGCGTCAGTGCGTCCCAGCTGTTCAAGCTGTAGTCGATCGCACCGGCAATCGAGCCGCCGTCCGGGACACGACCTCGCTCCAGCTTCAGCCAGACGTGAAGCTCCTTCCACAGCGGCCGCATCAACTGATCGCGCGCCGCCAGGCGCTGGTGCGCGTCCATCCCTTTGAGTTGACCATCGACGTGGTAGATCAAGCCGATGCGCTTGATCGCCTCCTTGGCCACCTCGCTGGTGCCGACGAGTTCGTCGAACTTGCGCCGAGCATGAGCTGCGCAATGTGCGGCAATGCGCTGCGGGTACACGCGCCGATCCAGCGCACGGTCATAGCCGGCGTACTGATCGCACACCAACGTTCCCCTCCATGCCGCTTCATCGTCGGGTCGAGGCGGCCCCTGTGCCCCACCCAGGAAGGCCAGCGGGTACTGTGATCCGCGACCGAGGCAGAACTCATAGATGACCCCTTGCTGGGCATCGAGCTCTCCCCGCGCATAGGCCCAGATGTACGCCCGCTTGGTCTTGCCCGCCCCGGGGTCCAGCATGGCCACCGGCGTCTCGTCGGCGTGCAACACCGGGCAGCTCAGCACGAAGCGCTTGTGCGCCTCGTACAGCGGCGTTATCGCCGCACCGGCGCGGCCGGACTGCGACGCCAGCGTCGAGCGCGGCGTGTGAACACCGGAGCGTGCGTTGATGGTCTCCTGCCGGTAGTACGGCAGGTGATCGACGAAGCGGCTGATCAGCGTGTGTGCAACGAACCCGCTGGCGGCGATGCCGCCATCGATGATCTGCGGATCGGCCGGCTCCTGCACCATGCGCTCGATCCCTGACGCTGGCAGCAGCGGCACGCCCACTTGCCGTAGATGTGGCGGTGCACGAAGAACTCGGCCGGTTTGACGTCAAGGCGTTCGCTCACGTCCTCGCCGACGCGGGTCATCGGCTGGCCGCAGTCTTGCGTGGCGCAAGTGTTGTTCTCCGGCTCGTGATGGTGCTCGACACGGCGCAGATGATCAGGCAGTGCCTGGCGGCGAGGTTGTTTGCGTGGTGCCTTGGGCGCTGCCGCCGTCTTGGGCAGAGCGGCCTGCAGTGCGGCGAGTTGGGCCTCGAGGTCGGCTTCGTCTTCGAGCAGCGTCTCCTGGAACATCTGGCGCTGCTGCGCGTCCATCGCCTCGCTCTTGGCGCCGAACTTCCAGCGCTTCAGACGCGTCAACTCGAAGGTGATCTTCTCCAGCTTGGCGTCGCGCCACGCGATGTCGCGGTCCTTGCGCTCGATGAGCTTTTGCTTGAGGTCGAGCTCGCGGCTCTTGCTCTGCAACTCGCGGTTCTTGCTCTGCAGCTCGTCGGCCTGGTGCTCGATGTGCTGCAGCATCTGCGCGGCCAACGCGGTGATCGTCTCGGGCGACAGACCCTGCAGGTCTTGGGCTTTGACGTCGCGCATGCTGAGCATGCGTCGCATCTTGCCAAGGCCCACGACATCACGCCATTGGCGCATGCCCTGTCAACGCCATCCTGCGTCGCAAGAGCATCGACATGACGCTCACATCCTCGTGATCACGCTCATCTCCGGCAGGCGCTGCCAGGGCAGGCCGACCACCAGCGCGTCGAATTGGGACTGGGTCAATGACAACGGTGTCGTCGACGCTTCGCGCGGCCACGCGAAGTGACCCGCGTTCAATCGCCGCGCGGCGCACCACACGCCGAAGCCGTCGTGAACCAACAGCTTGATGCGCGTGGCACGCGCGTTGGCGAACAGGTAGACGTGGTGCGCCTGGGCGGCACCGGTGGTCTGCACCACGCAGCTCATCAACCGCTCGGCGCCGGCACGCATGTCCATCGGCGCGGTGCACAGCCACAGCCGGTCGATGCGGATCACTTGAGCAGGCCCACACTCAGCTCGCGCAACCAGGCCGTGCAGTCGTCGGCTGCCGATGTCGGCCACCGTACGTTGAGGTGCAACGCTCCGCGGCGCAGCTCGACATGGATGAGCGGCTCGAAGCTCTGCACGCCACCGGCGTGCTGGGCGGCGGCAACGCAAGCGGCCGCAGATTTGAGCGACTCGGGCATCTCGATTGCGACGAACTCACGGCTGGTGCCGAGTATTGGCGAGGTCGAGGACGCGGGTCGCTTCGGCGCCCCGTTCACGTGCAGCGGCGCGGCCATCACACCGGCGCGTTTGACGCCACGACCGGAACGCCACTTGCGCACGAGATTGGCGTTCAGGCCATGCGCGAGCGCGACCCCGGAGATCGATGCGCCTGGCTCATCGCAGGCGGCCAGAACATTCGTCTTGAGCTCGGCACTATGCCGACGGCGAGGAGCGGATTTGGAGTGCATAGGTGTCCACCAAAGAATAGGTGGACACCATGCTCACGCCCCTATCGTCGCCAAGCAAGGTGGGACGGCAAGACGCTCACGGCGCATTCGCACCACCGCAGCGCGTCAGCACGAAGTCGCGAGTGCTTTCTTTGCGAACCGATGGGGGCGCGCTCGCCACACTAAGTCTCGGCTTCGATTCGAAGTTCCGAGAAGGTCGAACGTCAATACGCAGATATGAACACTTTAGATAGACACACTTTGAGTATCATATGTGCCATACTGATTCCGTTTGGCAAGTACAACGAGCTTGAAGCTGACGACTACCTTGTGACCTTTGGACAAAGAAGATCCCGCGTGACAATCATTCAATTCACCGACATCCGAGTCTTGGCCAAGCTCGTCCACGGCAAATCCCATGAGGCGGCGCTTCCCACCGAACTCGAGGACAACTTGCTGCAGCAGATCAGTCGAGATCTCCGCCAGCTCGAACCGCTTTGGACAGAACGCGATGCCGAAAACGAGCACGACGCGCAAGGCCGCGAAATGGCCGGCCCACTGCTCTTGATCACCCACGTCTTGGTCGCCAAAGCGCGGGCGGAAAACGCCCTGCATCCGGACCTCGCCTGGCATCAGTACGAATTCCCCGTGGTGCTAAACACGTTTCAGTTCGCGGTTGAACGAGAAGTCGTGGCCCGCCACGTTGGCATCAGATTCCGTTCAGATCCCGACGCCTTCATGAGCCTCGTTGACAAGAAGATCGAGAGGTCACGCACGCTGCACGATCCCGACTGAGTCAACAACATCCAAGAACTCTCAATCCAACTAGCCTCGAGAAAACATGACCAATTCATCACTCCAGAAAAGCGAGCGCGGGTGCATCCAGATTTCGACGTACGCGTTTGTCAATAGCTTGCAGGCGGAACTCTCGTTCGCCGAGCACTTGCTCCCCCTTCGAAACTCAATTCCTGATCCCGCCTTCGTAGTCGGTGCGTATGGACTCAACGCTGCAGCCGCCTCGGCTTTTCTGGCCAGTGACCACGGCCGGAGTCTCGGTCTCCCGAGCCTCACGCTGCGACTGTTCTTTCACGTGCGTGGCGGCGTTCCCCGCCCGGGCGCCATCGACCGACGGATAGCGGCCGAGACAGGGTTCCTTCACTTGGCGCGGCTTGAGAAGGGATACCGGGAAGAGATTCGGCAGTTGGTACTTGGCGTGCTTCGCTCGACGCTCCGGCCGGATGTGTACGAGCGGACGGAGCGGGCCTCTCTGCACGAGATCATGCTCCTGCACCCGGATACGGCGCGAGCCGTGCTGATCGAGGATCCGAACCTGGACGTCGTCGTTCATCCAGCACTGACTTCGTATCGCGCGGATTCTCAGACTCAGGGCCGGCTCATCAATGTGGCGACCGTGCGGGCCTCGCGCGCAGAGCAGATGGAGGCCCGAGTGCGGTATCTTGAACACATCCGGGTGCGCACTGGCCGATTGCATTGAATAGTAGTCCGGTCTGAGTTGGAACCGATCCGCAAGCGAAAGAGTGAACCTTTCGGAATGGCTTCGGATGCGCCCGCGGCAGACCATTTCAGGAAGTGCGTGTGGACCCGCTTCGCCAATGCCGAATCGCCCTTTCGGTCACGCCACGGACCGGCGACCCGAACGCAGAACACCCGCGCCCGCGACCCACGCGAGATCACTGGCCGTCTCGCGGGCGAGGTGGGGTCATCGCCTGACACTCGACCTGCGCTGGCCTGAGGATGAGGTAGTCGCGGCGCCCGGTCTTCCCCTGCATATGCGTGCCGTAATAGCCCGCTGTGCGCGTGGACGTGTGCCCCATGTAGTAGGCGATCAATTCCCGCGCCACCCCGGCGCGCTTCAAGTCGGCCGAGAACAAGTTCCGATAGCACGACACAGTCAATCCGGGCTTCAGCTCTGGCCACAGCCGAAGCGAGATCCGCTGGCACAGGTTTTCCAGCGACTTCGGGTTGACGCGTGCGAAGGGTCGAGGTTCGGCTGCTGACATCAAGTACCCAGAGAGGGCTCCCACCATCTCTGACAACTCGACGGATTCGGCAAGGTCCAGGCGAAAATCCCGCTCGCGGAGGGTGGCCGATTTCGCGCAGGTCAGCGTTAGCACCTTCGAGTCCGAATCTGACTTCCAATCCAATGACTGGACTTCGGCCGGCCTGCAGCCAGTGATCGCGAGTACGAGCACCGCCGAACGAAGCATCGGCGACGAGGTATCGGCGGCTTCGATCGATCGCCGAAGCCAATCCTTTGGCAGCGTCGCGAGACGCTGACGACGGCCGGCTCGCGGGCTACCTTCCCCGGGTGTGCGGAAGGCTAACCAGCCATCCTCGCAGGTCTCCACGTGCATGGACATCGGCACAGGTCCGTCCTGCGCCACGCGCCTCCACCCGGCGGCGGCAACAGGGTCGGGGTGGAGGCAGTTCAGCTCCAGACCGATTCGATACGCTGACTGAAGTGACCGCAGGGATGCCTTGTTGCCGGGCATGGCGATGGGCTCGCCAAGCTCCCGGCGTCGGAACCGCAGCGCACAGGTACGAATCGTTCTCGGCGCGAGTTGTCGAAGTCGGTCGAACAGCGATTGCTGCCACTCTTTCAGCTCGCTCTCGATGACCTCGTCCAGGGTCAGGATTGTTGGTTTCGTCGTGTACGGTGCCATATGTCCTCCTAGGGACTGACTGCTTGTGCCAATGACTCTTCAGCTACTCGCCGCCTCGGGGCAAATGGCGGCGGCTTTGTCTGCTTCGCCCCGCGGGAGGCGAGCAAGGGCGCAGAGGCCGAACCGAACGAGTGCCTCATTCGCGTCGGGTGCCGGTGGTGATCTCGAGACAGCGTGGTCCGGGATGGTCCGGGACTGGTCCCAGAACACGCTGGAACGCCATCCGACTTCGCCGTCAGATTGCGTGTCGATTTGCGTCCGATTCCGGTCCGCGCGGAGCCTCCTGGTGGCTCGGCACTTCGTTCATTGCCGGCGGCGACTTGCGAGTCGCCGCCGCCACGAAAGTTGGTGAAACCTTGATCGCCACTTCCCCCAATGCCGCGACGATCTGGTGGGCTTGAACGCCACGCGCGACCGCTTCGGTAATGTCCGGCATGAGCATGTCCAGCAACGCGCGGCGCGAGAGGACGGGCGCTGCAATGACTTGTTTCAGCCGTGCTCGGGCTTGGAGAAGATCTGCGTGGTCAAAGGTGTTTTTGGGGCTCGGACTCGACGAGTTCGCCTGCGAGGTAGATGTGGATCGCTTGGTTCGGGACATGACTGAAGGCGCAAAGGCGCGGTTGGTTTGGTGGCGCCGTCAGTGTCGCGACGTTTGCACCCGCTGCGCGCGTTGAAACGGCGCTCGGGCACTCAAGTCGTACTCGGCGGGCAGCGTGAGCCGATGGGGTGTTGCGTGAAGCCCCTGGTTCCGTTGGAGTCGGAGCATTCGGGATGCGAGTCGCACATTGACCGACGGAAGTGCCGTCAACCAGGCCTCTCCCGTCTTGATGCCGATTCTCTAAAACGCGCCGGAACTGGATCGCAGCGCGGAGCAAAGACAGCAGTGATCGGATTGGAACTCGACCAAAAATCGAAGCCGATCACGCGTCGCGGTGCATCGATCGCGCGGCGGTCGTGTCAAAGTTCTCAGCTCGAATGAATTCGTTTTACCGCAACATGCCGGCGTCTGACAGGATCAATCGATGTTCATTCACATGTCGTCCGCGCTCTCTTCGGTCAACAATCCGATCTTTCGCTGGATGCTGGGCGTTCCCGTCTTCTGCCTCTTGGCAGCGGTGATTTCCATGGCGCTGCGGTCCGACCTTGGTGGCGTTCTGGTGATGCTGATGGGGCTGGCATTCGTCACGACGGTCCTCGCGCGAGCGTTCGACGTGGCGCGGGAGGCGTTCATCAGGAGGCTTGCTCCGCAACTGCTGGTCCTGGCCCGAACGGCCGAATCGCGTGTCGACCTGGCCGCGCCTCGGATCGCCGCGTACTGCCTGAAGCCGTTCGACGTCGGCATCAACAGCCCCAAGTCGGCCCTGATCGCTGGTCTGACACGCCGTGACACTCCGCCACCGATTTCTTCAAACTATTGCTGAAATCCTAGCCTTAGTTTGCGGCCATGGGCCGCCCAAATCGGAGAATTCACATGCTCAAGAAGTATTCGTGCGTGCGCGAGACGCACAGTTTCGCATCGCCGTACGCTGATCAAAGTCGCTCGATCCGCCCGCATGAGGCCGTGATTCCCGCAGGCGAACTCCCCGTCTTGCCCGACAAGGTGCCGCTCGATTGGGTGCTCCAGTCGCTGCCCGGATCACGAAAGACTTGGTACAACAAACAGTACACCGGCAAGATCCGCTGGCTGTCAAAGACGGATGCGATGGATGCTCTGACGCATCGGTTGTATGTCGATTTGGAGGAGGCGTTCGCACATTTCCGGCGCCTCGGCCAAGTGCACGTCATCGAGAGGATCATCGCCGACGTCGTCCGGATTCAGACGCCGCTGGTCGGTGAGCGGTTCGCCAAATGACTCCGCTGCGCCGTGGTGGCCTGGTTGGCTTGAAACGCGGGGGACCTTTGGGCCTCTCGCGCTTTGAGCGTGCCTCAAGGTCGTTGACGATCACTCCGATCGCAGTTCCCGCTACGTCTCGATCCGCTCCACGGCGTGCCTTGACCAGGCTGGCGTAGTCCCTCGGTCGGTAGCTGATAGGGTACAGCCACTACTAAGCCCCGGCCGAAGCCATCAGCGGGTTGTACGACGCCGAGATGACCCGAAGACGAACTCCCAGAAGGCCAAGCAGGCGGCCAACGCTTCGCCGTTCGGCTGAGCCGGCGCGGGTCAAGACTCGGCCGACTCGACCTGCTTCGCACCGAACAGCGCAGCGACGCGCTTCTTCGGCTTGATGTTCGGCGACAGACCGCGCGGCGCCGCGGGGACCTTGCTCTCCCAGGCCGGCTCGGCCACGCTCGCGCTGGCCTCGTAAGGCTTGTCGAAGAACGGGTCACTGGGCGCCCGCACCGGCGCCGAGTAGCTTGAACTGCGCGCAGGCGACGGCGGCCGCTCGCTGCGCGGCTCTTCGTCGTGGCGCGCGCGATCGCGGAACTGGCGCGGCGGCGGCGCATCGTCGAGCTCCAGCGGCTCGAGATCGATCTTCTTCTTGATCAGCTTCTCGATGTCGGCAATCAGCCGCGCGTCGGACGACGACACCAGCGTCACGGCCAACCCGGAGGCGCCCGCGCGGCCGGTGCGGCCAATGCGGTGGACGTAGTCCTCGGCATTGAACGGCACGTCGAAGTTGAACACCGCCGGCAGGTCGACGATGTCGAGCCCGCGCGCCGCCACATCGGTGGCGACCAGCACATCGACCTCACCGCGCTTGAACGCCTCCAGCGCTTTCAGCCGTTCGTCCTGCGACTTGTCGCCATGCAGCGCATTCGTGCGCAGGCCGTCGCGCTCGAACGAGCGCGCCAGCCGGGCGCAGCCGAGCTTCGAGTTGACGAACACCAGTGCCTGCGTCAGCGCACGGTCCTTGATCAACTTCAGCACGGCCGCGCGCTTGTCGTCGGTCGCAACGCTGAAGAAGCGCTGCTCGACGTTGGTCGCCGTCGCGTTCGGGCGCGCCACCTCGACGAGGATCGGGTCCTGCAGATAGCTCTCGGCCAGGCGCTTGATTTCGGGCGAGAACGTGGCCGAGAACAGCAGCGTCTGGCGCGTCTTCGGCAGGTAGCTCAGGATGCGCTGCAGGTCCGGCAGGAAGCCGATGTCGAGCATGCGGTCGGCTTCGTCGAGCACCACGTACTCGACCTGGTTCAGCACGCAGTTCTTGGCCTCGATGTGGTCGAGCAAGCGGCCCGGCGTGGCCACCAGCACCTCGACACCGCCCTTGAGCTCGAGCGTCTGCGGCTTCATGTCGATGCCACCGTAGACCACGGCGACGCGCAACTTGGTCTGCGCGGCATAGCCCTTGATGTTGGCAGCCACCTGGTCCGCGAGTTCGCGCGTTGGCGCGATCACAAGCGCGCGCACCGGGTGACGGGCGGGCGACATGCTGGCGTTCTCGTGACGCAGCATCTTGTGCAGCAGCGGCAGCGAGAACGCGGCGGTCTTGCCGGTGCCGGTCTGCGCCGCACCCATCACGTCGCGGCCGGCCAGGACGATCGGGATCGCCTTGGCCTGGATGGGGGTCATCACGGTGTAACCCTGGGCGGCGACGGCGCGCTGGAGGCTTTCGGCCAGGCCGACACTGTTGAATTCGAGGGACACAGCGGGTTCGATGAGAGCGGCCGGGCCGCCTTCCGCCGCGTCTGCGGCGACGTCTAGCATATTTTCAGTCATCCTTGCATTATCGCGCGTCCGGACCATCGGCGTGCGCTGACCAATCTGGCGCGAACTGGAACGCGCTATTCCGAGTGCCGATCGCGCTGCATCCCCGGCAGCAGAATCGCCTTCCATCGCAAGCCGTCGCTCATTGGAGGCTGCGGCCACATCAGTAGAATGCCGCCGATCCCGCGCCAGCGGGCAACCTGGGCCCTGCGCCGATGTCTTCCTGCATGTATCGATTTCTTCGTTCCACCTCTCGCTGGCTGGTCTGCCTGTCTCTCGGCGGGCTAGTGGGTCTGCCCACACTGGTTTCGGCGCAGAGCCAGAGCGACCCTCAGCAAGGCACACAAAACCTGCGCAGCGAGACTGACAACCCACAGGGCGGCGGCGCGATTCGCCTGCGCCAGGCCACCCAGGAACAGCGGCGCAGCAGCAACCAGCGCTGCGACCAGAACCAGCCGGGAGCCGATTACAGGCCGGGTGAGTTCGAGGAATATGTCCAACGACTGGTCGGGCAGATCCCGGCATCCCCGTCGCTGGCCCCCGAGACGCAGTCGAACACATCCGACGCGCAGCAGGCGCGCCCTTCGCCGGCACCGAAGATTCGCCGCCTTGGCGCCGATCTGATGACCGCCGACCCCTGTCCCGTCGAGGGCCCCGACTACAACCCGTTGGTGCCCGCTGACTACGTTGTCCAGGCCGGCGACGAACTCCTGGTCACGCTGTGGGGTTCGGTGGATGCAGACCTGCGACCCATCGTGGACCGCTCGGGGCGCATCAGCATCCCCCGCGTCGGCGCGATCATGGTGGCTGGCGTGCGCTATGCCGAGCTGCGCGATGTGATCGCGAAACGGGTCGCGCAGGTCTTCAAGAATTTCCAGGTCAGCGTGTCGCTCGGGCAATTGCGCGGCGTCCGGGTGTACATCACCGGCTTCGTTCAGAAGCCGGGCGCCTATTCCGTAAACAGCCTGTCGACGATTGCCGGCGCCTTGATCAGGGCGGGCGGTCCATCAGCGGCGGGCAGCTTCCGCAACATCCAGTTGCGCCGGGGTCGCGAGGTAGTGTCCACCTTCGATTTCTACGACCTGCTGCTCAGAGGAGACCGCTCGAACGATCGTGTCGTGCAGCCGGACGATGTGATCTACGTCGGCCCGCTGGGTGCGCAGGTGGCGCTGATCGGAAGCGTCAATCAGCCGGCTATCTTCGAGCTGAAGCCTGGCGAGAAACTCGCCGACGTGCTGAACATGGCCGGTGGCCCCACGCCGGTGGCCGACCTCAGCAGGATCGCCATCGAGCGCCTGGACGACCGCGCCAGCACGCGCATCACGCAGCTCGAACTGCCCCAGGCGCTGGGCACCGAGCTGCACAGCGGCGACGTGCTGCGGGCCTTCAATGCCGTGTTCGCCGTGCTGCCGGTGGAGCGCCAGAACAAGCGCGTGCGCATCGAAGGAGAGGTGCTCAGACCGGGCGAATATGTGTTGCCCGCGCGCACCTCGATCCGCGACGCGCTGAACGCCGCTGGTGGCATGACGTCATCAGCTTATGTTTTCGGCACCGAGTTCAGCCGCGAGACTGTTCGTAAGACTCAGCAGGAAAACTACGAGCGCGCGCTTCGCGACCTGGAACTCGAGTTCGCCAAGTCGTCCACCACACTGCGCACGAACACGGCCGATGAAGCCGCGGCGCAGGCGCAGCGAGCGACCGGGACCACTCGGCTGATCGAACGCCTGCGCTCGCTCAAGCCGAGCGGACGCATTGTTTTGCAGCTGCCGCCTGACAGCCGCGAGTTGCCGGACCTGGCACTCGAAGACGGGGACCGTCTGTACATTCCCGCACTGCCAACGACGGTGGGCGTGTTCGGCAGCGTGTTCAATGCCGGGAGCTTCCTGTGGTCCGACCGCCGCAGCATGGACGACTACATGCGCCTGGCCGGTGGCCCGACCAAGGGCGCCGACGAGGCCAGCGCGTTCGTCATTCGCGCAAACGGCAGCGTCGTGAGCAATCTGCAGAGCAAGGGCTGGCTCAGCACCCGCAGCAGCGAGTTCGTCGGCTTGGCGGCCCAACCGGGCGACACGATCTTCGTGCCGGAAGACATCAGCCGGGTCACCTTCGTTCAGGGCGCGAAGGACTGGACGCAGATCCTGTACCAGTTCGGCCTCGGAGTCGCGGGCATCAGCACGTTTATCAAGTGATGATGGACAAGCCCTCGACCGACCTCGCCGCAGCCGAGGCAGATGTGACAGACGAAGACGGTTCGATTTCGCTGCTCGAGGCAGTGGTGCCTCTGGCAGAGCACTGGAAGCTGCTGGTGATCGGGCCGCTGGTGGCCGGGCTCGCCGCGTTCGGAATCGCGTCGCTGATACCGCCCACCTACACCGCGACGACCACGCTGCTCCCGCCCCAGCAACAGCAAAGCTCGGCCAGCTCGCTGCTGTCGTCGCTGGGGTCTCTGGCGGGGCTGGCCGGCGGTGCGTCTGCGCTGCGCACGCCGGCCGATCAATACGTGGCGCTGATGCAAAGCGCAACCGTGTCCGATCGTCTGGTCGACCGGTTCAAGCTTCTCGATGTCTATGACGCGAAGTTCCGCGTCGACGCGCGTCGCACGCTGGCGAGCAGTGTGCGCATCTCTATCGGCAAGAAGGACGGCCTGATCACCGTCGAAGTCGACGACAAGAGCCCGCAGCGCGCCGCCGAGATGGCGAATCGCTACGTTGACGAACTGCGCCACATGACGGACACCATCGCCGTGTCCGAGGCGCAGCAGCGCCGAAAGTTCTTCGAGGTGCAGCTTCGGCAAACCCAGGAGAAGCTGGTGCAGGCTCAACAGACCCTGCAGGCCAGCGGCTTCGCCCAGGGCGCTTTGAAAGCCGAACCGAAGTCCGCTGCCGAGGCCTATGCGCGCCTGCGGGCCGAGCTGACGGCGGCGGAAGTGCGTTTGCAGACGCTGCGCGGGTCTTTGTCTGACAACACACCGGAAGTGCAGCAACAGCAAAGCACGCTCGCCGCACTGCGCAGCCAGGTGGCGCGGCTCGAGCAGCCGGCTGCCGCTGCGAGCGGCCCGGACTACGTCAGCAAATACCGTGAGTTCAAGTACCAGGAAACGTTGTTCGATCTCTTCGCCAAGCAGTACGAACTGGCGCGCGTGGACGAGAGCCGCGAAGGCGGACTGATCCAGGTGGTCGATGTCGCCGCGTTGCCGGAAAAGAAGAGCAAGCCCAAGCGGCTCTTCATCGCCCTGGGTGCGATGTTTGCAAGCGGCGTCATCTTGATGGCAGCTTTGCTGATCCGCGGATCGTGGCGCGCAACCATCGCCGATCCAAGCAACGCAGAACAGATCGGCCGCCTGCGAAACGCGCTCGGGCGGCGCCGGGACCCGGCCTGAGAATGCTGAGGCGGCGCCGACACCATCAATCTTTCAACTGAGGGCACGCCGCCCATCGTGTCGGGCAAAGACGCCGGCGGCGGGCTCTTGCGCGGCGCGACGACGCTCCCCTGACGAATCAAGGGCACAGCGGTTATGATGCCGTCCGTTCAATCGTTGAACATACCCCGCCGTGACCCCACCTGACGACGTGCAATACGAGCTGCTACGCCAGCTCACCCGCGAACCCGCAGCCAGCCAGCGTAGCCTGGCTGCACGCATGGGCGTGAGCGTCGGCAAGGTGAACTACTGCCTGCGGGCGCTGGTGCACAAGGGCCTGGTGAAAGCAAACAACTTCAGGCGCAGCGACAACAAGCTGGCCTACGCCTACGTGCTCACGCCGGCCGGCATCGAAGAGAAAGCCGAGCTCGCGCACAACTTCCTGCAACGCAAGATTTCCGAGTTCGAGCAGATCCAGCGGGAGATCCACGAGCTGACGCTCGAAACGCGCTCTTCCCCGTCGATAGAACCCGCGACGAGCGGCCTCGGCGACCACGCCTCACACCTTCCTGTCGGTCCTACAGACACCGCTTCAAGATAACGAACCACAAGAATCCGCCCTTCGCCCTCCGCCCTCCGCCGTCTCTGAGTACAGCTTCACCCGCACGCACCGACACTGAACTTCAAGGCCCCCATGCACGTTCGACGCTCCCCTATCACTGACCGCAAGATACGCTTTGCGCTCATCGGCTGCGGCCGCATTGCCAACAATCACTTCGACTCGATTGCCAAGCACTCTGACCGCTGCGAGCTGACGGACGTCTGCGACGTCGATCCGGCTGCACTTTCCGCTGCGGTCGCCAAGACCGGCGCGACCGGGCACACCAACCTGACCGCGTTGCTGGCCAGGTCGAAGGCCGATTGCGTCGTGCTCACGACGCCCAGTGGCCTGCACCCGACGCAGGCGGCGGAGACGGCACGCGCCGGCTTCGACGTGATGACCGAGAAGCCGATGGCCACGCGCTGGACCGACGGCCTAGCGATGGTGCGCGCCTGCGACGAAGCCGGCGTGCGCCTGTTCGTCGTCAAGCAGAACCGCCGCAACCGCACGCTGCAGTTGCTCAAGGAGGCGGTCACCAAGGGCCGCTTCGGCCGCATCTACATGGTCGCGGTCAACGTTTTCTGGACCCGCCCGCAGGCCTACTACGACAGCGCCGATTGGCGTGGCACCTGGGAGTTCGACGGCGGCGCGTTCATGAACCAGGCGAGCCACTATGTCGACCTGCTCGACTGGGTCGTCGGCCCGGTCGAAAGCGTGATGGCCTACACCGGAACGCTGGCGCGCGACATCGAGGTCGAAGACACCGGCGTGGCCGCGCTGAAGTGGCGGAACGGCGCGATGGGCTCGATCAACGTCACGATGCTGACCTACCCGAAGAACCTCGAAGGATCGATCACCATCCTCGGCGAGAAGGGCTCGGTGCGCGTCGGCGGCGTCGCCGTCAACGAGATCAAGCACTGGGAGTTCGACGATGCCGATCCCATGGACAAACAAATCGCCGAGGCGAGCTATCAGACCACGTCGGTGTACGGCTTCGGCCATCCCCTGTACTACGCCAACGTGATCGACACGCTGCGCGGCGAGGCCGCGCCCGAGATCGACGGCCGTGAAGGCCTGAAGTCGCTCGAGTTGCTGATCGCGATGTACATGTCGGCACGCGACGGCAAGCGCGTCAACCTGCCGCTGGCGTACTGAGCCTGCCCATGGCCACGACCATTCACGCCACCGCGATCGTCGACGACGGCGCCGTGCTCGGCGCCGACTGCCGTGTCTGGCACTGGGTGCACATCAGCGCAGGCGCGCGCATCGGCGCGGGCTGCTCGTTCGGGCAGAACGTCTACGTCGGCAACGACGTGCGCATCGGCGACAACGTCAAGATCCAGAACAACGTCTCGGTCTACGACGCGGTCACGCTCGAAGACGATGTGTTCTGCGGCCCGAGCATGGTGTTCACCAACGTCTACAACCCTCGCTCGGCTGTGACCCGCAAGGACGAATACCACCGCACGCTGGTGCGCCGCGGCGCGACGCTGGGCGCAAACAGCACCATCGTCTGCGGCACGACGATCGGCCGCTACGCCTTCGTCGGCGCCGGCGCCGTGGTCAACCGCGACGTGCCCAACTTCGCTCTGATCGTCGGCGTCCCTGGCCGCCAGGTCGGCTGGATGAGCCGCTTCGGCGAGCGACTGGATCTGCCGCTTCAGGGCGACGGTGAAGCGCGCTGCGTGCACACCGGCGACCGTTTCAATCTGCGCGACGGCGTGCTGACACTGGTCGAATCCAAGGGAGACAAACCATGAATGCCCCGGACAAACTCAAGCCCCTCGACTTCATCGACCTCAAGTCGCAATACGCGGCTCTGCGCGATTCGATCAACGCGCGCATCCAGCGCGTGCTCGACCACGGCCAGTACATCATGGGCCCGGAGGTCAAGGAGCTCGAGGACAAGCTCGCCACATACACCGGCGCGAAGCACTGCATCACCGTCGCCAGCGGCACCGAGGCGCTGCTGATCACTCTGATGGCCCTCGACCTGAAGCCGGGAGACGAGGTCATCACCACGCCGTTCACTTTTGCCGCTACCGCCGAGATGATCGTGCTGGCAGGCGCGAAGCCGGTGTTCGTCGACATCGAACCGGACACCTGCAACATCGACGCCTCCAAGATCGAGGCCGCGATCACGCCGCGCACGAAGGCAATCATGCCCGTGAGCCTGTACGGCCAGGTGGCCGACATGGACGAGATCAACGCCATCGCCGCGCGCCACGGCGGCATCCCGGTGATCGAAGACGCGGCACAGAGCTTCGGTGCAACCTACAAGGGCAGGAAGAGCTGCAACCTGAGCACCTTCGGCTGCACCAGCTTCTTCCCGAGCAAGCCGCTGGGCTGCTACGGCGACGGTGGTGCGATCTTCACCGACGACGATGCGCTGGCACAGGCTTGCCGAGAAATTCGCGTGCACGGCCAGAGCAAGCGTTACCACCACACCCGCGTCGGCGTGGGCGGGCGCATGGACACCTTGCAATGTGCCGTGGTGCTCGGCAAGCTGGAGCGCTTCGGGTGGGAACTGGCGCAGCGAAAGGCGCTTGGCGAACGCTACGCGGCCCTGCTCGCGGACCTGCCCGGCCTGCGACTGCTGGCCGTTCGACCGGATCGCGACTGCGTGTGGGCTCAGTACACAGTGTTCCTGGCGCAACGCAACCAAGTGCAGGCCACGCTCGCAAATCTCGGCATTCCCGCGGCTATCCACTACCCGAAGCCACTACATCATCAACCGGCTTATGCAGTCCACGGACATCGCGACGGGTGCCCTGACAGCGTGGGCGCCGGCGAATCTGTCCTGAGCCTGCCGATGAGCGCCGACCTCTCAGCCGACGACCAGCAACGCGTGGTCGACGCCGTCTGCGTCGCTCTGCGCCAGTCTCAGCACCAGGACGAGGTGGCTCCAAGCAAGACGCGCGCCCCTTCTGTTCACTCACCCGTGCCCACGCCATGAATCTCAGCGGAAAGAAGATCCTCGTCACCGGCGCGGACGGGTTCATCGGATCGCACCTGACGGAATACCTCGTCAGACAGGGACATCAGGTGCGCGCCTTCACCTACTACAACAGCTTCAACTCCTGGGGTTGGCTCGACGATGCCGACGACCACATCAAGCAATCGCTCGACGTATTCGCAGGCGACATCCGCGACCCCCACGGCGTGCGGACCGCCATGAAGGATTGCGATGTGGTGCTCCACCTGGCCGCGCTGATTGCGATTCCCTATTCGTACCATTCGCCCGACACGTATCTGGACACGAACGTCAAGGGAACACTCAACGTTGTCCAGGCCGCGCGCGAACTGGGCGTGGAGCGCGTCCTCCACACGTCGACCAGCGAGGTCTACGGCACTGCGCGCTACGTGCCGATCAACGAGGAACACCCGCTTCAAGGGCAGTCGCCCTACTCGGCCAGCAAGATCGGCGCGGACCAGATGGCGCTGAGTTTCTTCGCGTCTTTCGGGACACCGGTGTCGATCATCCGGCCGTTCAACACGTATGGCCCGCGGCAGTCGGCGCGCGCCGTGATTCCGACCATCATCACGCAGATCGCTGCCGGTGCGCAAACGCTGAAGCTGGGCGCAATTCATCCGACTCGCGATTTCAACTACGTGCGCGACACTGTGCGGGGCTTCGTGGCGATCGCAGAGTGCGACGCCGCTGTCGGTCAGGTCGTCAACGTCGGCAGCAACTACGAGGTCTCGATCGGCGATACCGCGCGCCTGATCGCAGAGACCATGGGCCGCGAGGTCGAGTTCACTTGCGACGAACAGCGATTGCGCCCGGCCGGCAGCGAAGTCGAACGGCTGTGGGCCGACAACGCCCGCGCCCGTGCGTTGGCTGGCTGGTCGCCTGAATACGCAGGAATCGAAGGGCTACGCCGCGGCCTGGGCGAGACGATCGACTGGTTCTCGAACCCCGCCAACCTGCGCCGCTACAAGGCCGGTATCTACAACATCTGAAACACAAGTCATGACTTTGACGACCGCCTCGACGCCCACCGACTCCCTCGCCTCCGGCGTGCTCGACGCTGTGCGCGAAGTGCTGGGCGCGGCCTCGAGCACCATTTCGCTGCACGAGCCCGAGTTCAGGGGCAATGAATGGCAGTACGTCAAGGAATGCATAGACACGGGGTGGGTCTCGTCGGTTGGTTCGTTCGTTGACCGCTTCGAGCGCGACCTCGCCGGGTTCACCGGAGTCAACTACGCGGTTGCCACGTCGAACGGCACCTCGGCGCTGCACATCTGCCTGCTGCTGGCCGGCGTGCAGACCGGAGACGAGGTGCTGATGCCAACGCTGACCTTCGTTGCCACCGCCAACGCGGCAGCGTACGTCGGCGCGGTCCCGCACTTCGTCGACTCAGAAGAAGTCTCGTTCGGCCCCGACGCGGCGCGTTTGGACACCTATCTGGCCGACAACGCTCAGATCGTCGATGGCGTGTGCCGCAACCGGCACACTGGCGCAGCGATACGCGCGCTCGTGGCGATGCACGTCTTCGGCCTGCCGTGCGACCTGGACGCACTGGACGCGCTGGCCGCGCGCTGGAAGCTCGTGCTGATAGAAGACGCGGCGGAGTCGCTCGGCTCGAGCTACCACGGCCGCCACACCGGCAACGTCGGCCGCCTGTCGGCGCTGAGCTTCAACGGCAACAAGGTCGTCACAACCGGCGGCGGAGGCGCGGTGCTGACAAACGATCCTGAGCTGGGTCGCCGCGCCAAGCATCTGACGACGACCGCGCGCACACCGCATCGCTGGAACTTCCTGCATGACGAGGTCGGCTACAACTACCGCCTGCCGAACCTGAACGCGGCGATGGGCTGCGCACAGCTCGAGCGACTACCCGACATGCTTCGGCGCAAGCGCGAGCTGGCCGCGCGCTACGCGCAGGCTCTCGAAGGATTGCCGGGCGTGCGCTTTGTGCGCGAACCCGCAGGGACGACGAGCAACTACTGGCTCAACGCGATCGTGCTCGATGATGCCCACGTGGATCGACGCGACAGCGTGCTCGCGACGCTGAATGACGCCGGCTACATGTCGCGCCCGGTGTGGACATTGATGCATCGGTTGCCGATGTACGTCGCATGTCCGCGCATGGCGCTTCCAGTCGCCGAGAAGCTTGAGGCAAGCATCGTCAACGTGCCGAGCAGCGCGAAACTGGCGGTCTGACCCATGCGAAAGATCTGCGTTGTCACTGGGAGCCGCGCCGAGTACGGCATCCTGTACTGGCTCATTCGCGAGCTGGCGGACGACCCTGATATTCAGCTGCAACTTGTCGCGACCGGCATGCACCTGATGCCGGAGTTCGGCTCGACCTTCCGGGCCATCGAGGCTGACGGCTTCACGATAGACCGCAAGGTCGAAATGATGATCTCCAGCGATACGCCGACGGGGATGGCGAAATCGGTAGGTCTCGGTGTCCTCGGCTTCGCCGACGTCTTCGATTCGCTCGCGCCCGACGCCGTCGTCGTGCTCGGCGACCGTTTCGAAATGCTCGCCGTGGCACAAGCCGCCTTCGTTTCCGGGTACGTCGTGGCGCATATATCCGGAGGCGAGGTCACGGAAGGCGCGATCGACGACGCAATCCGACATGCAATCACCAAACTGTCGCGCTATCATTTTGTAGCCGCGGAACGCTATCGTGAGCGTGTCATCCAGCTCGGCGAACAGCCTGAGCGGATATTCAACGTCGGGGACCCGGGACTCGACAACATTGCGCGCCTGAAGCTGCTCGACCGCGCCGCGCTGTGCCATGACGTCGGCCTAGATCCTGCACTCCCGTTCTTCCTGGTGACGTATCACCCGGTGACGCTGGGAGCTACACCGTCCGAGCGCCAAATGCAGGCATTGCTCGACGCGCTGGACGAGCGCAGCGACCACCAAGTGCTCATCACCAAACCCAATGCTGACGCGGGCGGGCGGCTGCTTTCATTGATGGTGGACGAGTACGCCCGCAAGAATGCGCCGCGTGTCGTAGCCAGCACATCGCTCGGCCAGTTGCGATACCTCAGCGCGATGAAGCACTGCGCCGCGGTCGTCGGCAACTCGTCCTCGGGTATCGTGGAGGCTCCGGCGATGGCCCGGCCAACGGTCAACATCGGCCAGCGGCAGGATGGGCGTCTGCGTGCCACGTCGATCGTCGATTGCTCCACCGAGCCAGCCGCGATCCTGTCCGCGCTCGATCGAGTCGCATCGAAGAGTTTCCAGCGAACCTTGACCGGCACCATTTCTCTTTACGGCCAATGCGACGCCTCCACCCGCATCCGCGAAATCCTCAAACGGGTCGAGTTGGGACGCCATCTTCCCAAGCCCTTCCATGACCTCGCGGATTGACTTGCGCCGCATCGGCGGCGAGTTCGAGATAGGCAGGTCCGAACTCGCGTTCGACCGCACGACAGCGGCGTCCTTGCCGACCTTCGGCGCGCCCTATGAATCATGGCTTGACACTGGGCGATCGGCGCTGGCAGTTGTCGCAAGCCACCTGCGCAACGTCACCCCGCAGGGTACGGTCTGGTTGCCGGCCTACAGCTGCGAGTCGATCGTGGCGCCGTTCCTGCATCAAGGGTTGCGCACACGGTTCTATGCGGTGGGCCCACACCTAGACCGCGTCGACGCCGACCCCGAACGGGGTGACACGCTGCTTTTCATCCATTACTTCGGCGTGCGCAACCAGATGGCGTTGCAGCGGATCGAAGAGTTTCGCGAGCGCGGCGTACGCCTGATCGAAGATTGCGTTCAGGCCGCATTGACCGGGGGCGTCGGCCAGAGCGGCGACTACGCGCTGACCAGCCTTCGAAAGATTCTTCCCCAGCCCGATGGCGCCTTGCTTGCTTCGCGCGCCGCGCCGACCGCGGTCGCAGACACCGCGGACGAAGCGTTCGTCAGCGCGCGTGTCATGGGAAAGCTGCTGCGTGGTGCGGGTTCACCCGTCGAATCCTTCCTGGCCTTGTTCGATGAATCCGAGGCACGTCTTGCAAGCGATCATCCGCGCGCGATGTCATGGGTAAGTCGACGCCTGCTCTTGCAGACGGACCTTTCCGAAGTTGCGATGCGCCGCCGAGCGAACTTCGCCATGCTGCACCGTAGCCTGTGCTCGCTTGCAACATCTCGTGGCATCGTCCCGCTACTTGGCCCGCTGGACGACGGCGAAGTGCCGCTGGGTTGCCCGATTGTCGTCGCGGCCGGTCAGCGAGATGCGCTGCGCAGGCATCTCGCCGCGCAGGGAATCTTCTGCGCCGTCCACTGGGATCTCGCCCACGTGGGCGACGCCCAATTCACCGACGAACAAGCCCTCGCGTCCTCGATCCTGACGCTGCCGATCGATCAACGCTACGACGATAGCGATATGGCTACGGTCCTCGATTCCCTTTCGACATTCTGCGGAGCGCACGTATGAGCCAACCAGTTTTCATCATTGCCGAGGCGGGCGTCAACCATAACGGGTCGATGGACCTTGCCCGCCAACTGATCGACGTCGCAGCAGCGGCCGGCGCTGACGCGGTCAAATTCCAGACATTCCGCTCCGAGGCAGTGATCAGCCGCGCGGCGAAGAAGGCGGAGTACCAGGTGACAAACACCGGCTCGGACGAGTCGCAGCTCGACATGGTGCGAAAGCTCGAACTCGGCGTCGAGGAGCATCGGGTATTGATCACCCATGCACGCAACCGCGGCATCCGTTTTCTGTCGACGCCTTTCGATATCGAGAGCCTGAACGTGCTGGTCAACATCTTCGACCTGCCGCAGCTGAAGGTCCCGTCGGGCGAGATCACCAACTTGCCATTGCTGCTTGCCGCCGGCAGCAGCCGCCGACCGCTGATCGTGTCGACTGGCATGGCCACCCTGGGCGAAGTCGAGCAAGCGCTTGCCGTGCTGGCCTTTGCAATGTCGGCCTCGACAGACGCACGGCCCAGTGAGCAGGGCATTCGCGAGGCCTATCTCTCCGACGCAGGCCAGCGGCTGCTAAAGGAACGCATCTCACTGCTGCACTGCACGACCGAGTATCCCGCACCCGTCGGAGAGGTGAACCTGAGTGCGATGGAGACGATGCGGCACGCATTCGGACTGCCAGTCGGCTATTCGGACCACACGGAGGGCATCCACGTATCGGTGGCGGCAGTTGCACTGGGTGCCACGATCATCGAGAAGCATTTCACTCTTGATCGAAATCTGCCTGGTCCCGACCACGTGGCCTCGCTCGAACCGAAGGAGCTTGAAGCGATGGTGCGTGCGATTCGCGACATTGAAAGCGCAATCGGAAACGGCCTGAAGCTGCCCGCCTCTTCGGAACTGAAGAACATTCCCATTGCCCGCAAGAGCTTGGTGGCGGCAAAGGACATCGCAAAAGGCGCGATGTTCAATGCCGAGAACCTGACAACCAAACGCCCCGGCTCGGGCGTCAGCGCCATGCGTTATGAAGAGTTCATGGGGCGTCCCGCCTCCCGGGACTATTCCGCCGACGAACTGATAGAAGGCTATTGAGTTCATGCTCGTCGATCTCGCAACAGCCTCCGAGCTGTTTGCCTCGCTACCGCCCGAGCAACAGTGGCCGACGCTGAGCCCAGCCTATGTGGCGGCAGATGCACAGCGAGACCTCAGTCTCGCGCCCGTCTTCCTGGTTTCCCGGCAAGGCGGCGGACTGTTGTTGCATTGCGTTCACGAAGGTCGCATCGATCAGTGCGAAAGCCGCGACTGGCAATCGGCCTACGGGTACGGGGGACCGCTTGTGCACGGGCTCGATGCCGCGTCGCTGTCCCGTGCCTGGACGGAACTGGATGCGCACGCCGCTGCGCGCGGCGTCGTGGCCGAATTCGTTCGCTTTCATCCGGGGCTCGACGGCCACCTTGTGTACCCGGGGAACGTCCGCGCAGACCGCGCGGTGGTCGAGGTCGACCTGCGTGTCGCCGACCTGTTGGCGAGTTACAGCGGGCGCGCGCGCAATGCGATACGAAAGGCCGAGCGCGCCGGACTGAGCGTGGAGCAGGAGACTGCACAGGACGCCCGCGCCAAATTTCCGGCGTTCTACCGTCGGAGCATGGCGGAGATCGGTGCGAGCGCGTTCTACCTCTTCGGGGATGACTATTTTGACGCGCTACTGACTCTGCCTGGTGCACGCGTGTTCAGCGTGCGGCGTTCAGGTGAGCGCCTCTCGATGGGCCTTTTCCTGTTTGGACCGACACAGGTCGAATACCATCTTTCAGGCACCTCTTCTGCTGGCCGCGAGGTCGGTGCGACCAATCTGCTCCTGCACGGCGTCGCACAAGCCGCACGCGAGGTCGGCAGCACGATGCTCTATCTCGGTGGCGGCACGAGTGCCGCCGCAAGCGATCCACTGCTGCGTTTCAAGGTGTCGTTCGCCCCGGCCACATTGCGATTTTGCATTGGGCATCGTGTTCACGACGCGCAGGCGTACGCTCGCCTGCGCGCCGCACACCCCGAGCGCGCAGCGAACTCGAACCGCGTACTTTTTTACAGAGAGTGAAATCATGTCCTGGGATCCAGTGTGGGAGCAGGTTTTCTCGAGTCAGGCATGGGGCCGCTACCCCGGTGAGGACCTGATTCGGTTCGTCGCGCGCAACTACTACGCGGTACCGGACCGCGCATCGATTCGCTTTCTCGAGGTCGGCTGCGGCACCGGTACAAATCTGTGGTTCCTGGCACGCGAAGGCTTCTCGGCCCACGGCATCGAGGGTTCGGTCACCGCCGCCAGCATTGCTCGCGAGCGGCTCACTAGCGAGTGTCCTGGCTGGGATCAGTCGCCGCGTCATGGTGACGTCAGGATTGGCGACATCATGACCCTCCCCTGGCCCGATGCAAGCTTCGATGCATTGATCGACTCTGAGGCGGTCTACTGCAATGACTTCGACGAGTCCTGTCGCATCTACCGCGAAATGCACCGCGTAGCTCGCCCTGGTGGCAAGCTTTTCGTCCGCACCTTCGCCACGGGCACCTGGGGCGATGGCATCGGCCAGAAGGTCGGCCAACGTCGCTTCATCGCCGACGCCGGGCCGCTCGCGGGAAAGGGCCCCAGCCGCTTTACGACACTCGAGGAGCTATCCGAGCTGCTCGCCCCCTGGGAGATCACAGAGACCGCCCTGATTTCGCGCGGCATTGACTCGCAACGCGAGCAGATGCGCGAATGGATCGTGCAAGGGATCAAGCGATGATTCAAGATTGGCATAGATTCGCCGTGCTGCCGCAGGCTCCTCTCATCGATGCCTTGCGCGTCATTGACAAGGAGGCGCAGCAGTTCGCGCTTGTCGTTGCGGACGGCCGTCTCTTGGGTCTCGTGACCGACGGCGACATCCGGCGTGCGCTGGTGCGTGGCCTCGGTACCGATGCGCGCATCGAAGAGGCCATGAACGTCAGCCCTATACTGGGCACTCTTGCTGAAGGACCCGCCGGGTGGCGCCTGAAGCTTCGCCGGCACCAAATTCGCCACTTGCCGGTCGTCGATGACCTGCGGCAGATGCAGCACCTCGTCACCGATCAGTCCGGACGGGCTGTGCGAGACAACTGGACCGTTCTGATGGCCGGCGGTCTCGGTACGCGGCTTCGGCCGATCACAGAGACGATCCCCAAGCCGATGATCGACGTCGGGGGACGACCGATCCTCGAGACCATCGTCGACACGCTCGCGCACTACGGATTTCGCAAGCTGTTCTTGTCGGTGAACTATCGCGCCGACGTGATCGAATCGCATTTCCGTGATGGCAGCGCCTACGGCATGGAGATTCAGTACCTGCGCGAGACGACGCAGTTGGGCACTGCGGGCGCACTGGCCATGCTGCCGCAGATTCCGATCTCGCCCATCCTGGTCATGAACGGCGACGTTTTGACCGGGTTGGATTTCGGCGGGTTCCTCGATGACCACATTCAAGAGTCCGCGTCGATCACAGTGGGCGTGCGCGAGCACGTCAGCCAGATTCCCTACGGCGTCATGGATGTCGAGGGTGACAGGGTGCTGGGCATCCGCGAAAAGCCCGAGATCCGATCGACCGTCAGCGCGGGCATCTACGCGCTGTCTCCGGAGGTACTCCCACTCGTTCCGGGCGGACTTTTTTTCGACATGCCAACTCTCATCCTCAAGTCCATTGAAGCCGATCAGCGGGTGCGAGCACACATGATCGATGACTACTGGATCGATGTCGGCCGGCTCGACGATCTCGAGCGGGCGCGGCTGAAGTTCGAGCAAGGAGCCGGACCATGATCGCCGGCCGCTCGGTCTTGGCCATCATCCCTGCGCGCGGAGGGTCCAAAGGTGTACCGCGCAAGAACATCCGCAAAATCGCCGGCCGGCCGTTGCTCGGGTGGACCCTCCTGGCAGCACAGGCGTCGCGCTACGTCGATCGCGTCGTACTGTCGTCGGAAGACGACGAGATCATCGCAGCTGCGCGAAACCTGGGCTGCGAAGCCCCCTTTCGCCGGCCCGCCGAACTAGCAAGCGACACAAGCCCCGGCATCGACCCTGTCTTGCACGCGCTCGCACAGTTGCCGCCGTTCGATCTGGTCGTGCTGTTGCAGCCTACCTCCCCTCTGCGCATCGCCGCCGACATCGACGGGTGCCTCGAACTGCTGGAGGCCACGGGAGCGCCAGCCTGCGTTTCGGTGCGCGAGGCGACCGACCACCCCTATTGGACCTACCGGATCGATCCCGATGGCCTTCTGCAGCCCTTTGTGAAGCGCCCCTTGGACGACATCAGCCGCCGGCAGGATCTGCCCCACGCGCTTGCGTTGAACGGCGCGGTGTATGTAGCGCGCGTGCCTTGGTTGATTGAAAACCGCACCTTCCTGACGGTTGGCACGGTCGGCCTGGAGATGCCGGCGAAGCGGTCTCTGGATGTGGATACCGAAGAAGACCTGGTAACCGCCGAGCGCGTCTTGATGGACAGGGCAGATCTCGCCCCAGACGACCGTTGAAGACCATCGTCGCACCGCGAATGATGGTCGCCACTCTGGAGGACATTCAACGCGAGTTTCCGGTATTTGATTGGCAAGTCGCCGGCGTTCACGTGTGGCCTCTAGCGCGCCTGCGCTGGATTGTCGGCGTCTGGTCTCAGGCTTTCTCGACTGAGGTCGCAGGGCCTCCAAGCGTGAGCGCAAAACGCCTGAGCACGGTGCTTCGAGGCGCTCAAGCTTGTGCGAGCGCGCGTCGCCGCGACACGCGTGCGGAAGATCGCATCGGAGCGCAGCGCGACCTGGTCTTTCTTTCAGATGGAGTTTCTTTCGCGACTCTGAGCGAAAGGCGTTTCGAACGCTTCTGTGACCCGCTGATCGAACATGCGCATCGTCAGGGGCTCAGCACGCAAATGTGGACGCCTATGCACCTCTATCTAGTGCCCCGCGCGACGCCGTCCCGATTCGTCCAACCCGCGCTGGACCGCGCCAATGCCATGGCGACGATCGAGGCACGACTCAGGAGTCCGGCGGTACACCTGCCCGGATGGGATGCGCTGAAGCAGTGGCTCGCGGCCAGGGCCTTGGACACACCGGCGTTGGATCGGGCGCGTCTGACGCGCGACGCGATCCGCATAAGGCATGTGACGAGGCTCTACTCCTCTTGGTTGAGAAAGGTCGAACCGCGGGCGGCATTTGTCGTGTGCTACTACTCGCTTGAGGCCATGGCGTTCGTTCGGGCGTGTCGGCATCTGGGCATCCCGGTCACTGACCTGCAGCATGGCGTGCAGGGCGAGGGACATGGGGCCTACGCAGGCTGGGGCCAGGTTCCTGCGCAAGCCGACGAGTTGCTGCCCGACTACTTCTGGGTATGGTCGCAATGGGAGGCCGATGCGATCACCGCGGGCTTGGACACGGCCCGCGTGTGCCGCCCCGTGGTTGGCGGCAATCCCTGGATGGATTTCTGGACACTTGACGGACATCCCGACACGACGGCAGCGTCAGCGTCGGCCAGATCGCTTCTCGACCTCGCCGGGGAACGCCCTGTCGTTCTGGTCACGCTTCAGTTTGGCTTGTCTGACGGGCTCCAGCTCGATCCCCTGCGACATCTCATTTCGCTGTGCGGCGACCAATTCGCGTGGTGGGTGCGACTGCATCCGGCGATGGGTGAGCGCCGAGACGAGGTGCGGACAAAGATCGGCGGCATGGAAGGAGCGCCCGTCTGGCTGGATCAGCCGAGCGACCTGCCCCTACCCGCGTTGTTGCGCCACGCGCGCGTGCACCTCACTCACAGCTCGAGTACGGTCATCGAAGCGGCCTGCCTGGGTGTGCCTTCCATCGTCACCAGCGAAAGCGGCCGCGACCTGTTCGGCCCATACATCGAACAGGGAATGGCACGCGTCGAAGTGGGCGGGCTGGAGGAATTGCGTGCGGCGCTCCAGGACTGCGTGACGAAGTCCCTGCCTCGGGCAGAGCACCCGAAGGTTTCGGCGCGCCACGGCAGTCTCGACCGCGCTTTCGCAAAGGTCACGGGATTCGGGCCAGCGTCGCTGGCATTGTCGTCGGCACGACAGGGCTAGCCAGCGATGCGGCTCAGAGTATTGCGCGCCGGGGCGATCTACAGCGTCGCCAATGCACTCTCGGCGGGGGTGTCGTTCCTGTTGCTCCCGGTGCTGACCCGCGCGCTGTCGCCCTCCGACTACGGCGTGGTGATCAGCTTCTTTCTACTGGCTTCGTTGAGCAGTTCCATTGCAGGATTGAGCGTCCACGGGGCGGTGTCGGTACGGTGGTTCGATCGACATTCGGGAGACTTTCCTCGCTTCGTCGGGACGGCCGTGTCGCTCGCAATCGGGAGCACAGCGATATGCGGGCTGACACTCTTTTGCGCGGCATTCTTGCTCCAGGCCAAATTGGAATTGTCGCCAGTGTTTTGGTTCCTGGCAGCCATCAATACAGGAGCCAGCGTCGTTCTTGGCATAAGAACCGCCTTGTGGCAAAGCCAAGGAGCGGCCCTGTTCTCTGCAGTCTTGCAAGTTTCCATGGCGGTTCTAAATGTCGCGCTCTCGCTGATTGCGGTGTTTGTCCTTTCGATGGGCGGCGAAGGACGGATATTCGGTGCCGTCACGTCGGGCGTGTTTTCTGCAGCCCTTGCCATATGGTTTCTGATTCGCACGGGGGACGCCGAGTGGGCGGTCGGGAAGTCCGACCTTTCGGCGCTGCTGAGATTCGGCCTGCCTCTCGTTCCGCACTCCATCGCAGGAGTGTTGCTCGTGACCGTGGATCGCTTCTCCGTAGCGGCCCTTCTTGGCCGCGAGGCATTGGGGATCTACGGGACCGCAGCCCAGATAGGAATGGCGATGAGCATCTTGGGCGACGCGATCGTGAAGGCGTCATCCCCCTGGATGTTCAAGCAGATGGCGTCGCGAACAACCCGCGCCCACTTGCGAGTCGTGGGTGCAGCCTACTTGATGATCCCCGTATGGCTGTTGGTTGCCGTCGCCCTGTGGCTTGTTCTGAAGGGCGCCGGACCCCTGATTCTCGACAGACGCTATCTGCCGGCGATCGAGCTATCCCTCTGGTTTCTCCTGGGAGGCGCGGCAAACGCGGTCTATCTGAATATTGCGGGCCTCTTCTTCTTCACCTCGAAAAACGAATGGCTCAGTATCGCAACAGTCTCATCTGCGGTCGCGGCCGCCCTGCTCGCGCCCGCCTTCACCACAGCGTGGGGGCTCACTGGGGCGGCACTTTCGTTTCTTTGTACTCAGTTGATCTTCCTGACACTCGCCTGGGCGCTGTCCCTGCGAGTGCAACCAATGCCTTGGAACCGGCCGAGCCTGGCGATGCGTGCGTTGGCCCGATCCTTGAAGGAGCGCTGAATGGGTGCAGATTGGCTGGCAATCCCAAATCCTCGGGAAGGCAATGGCCATCCGGTCCAAAGGAATGTCGAAGTCAATGACGGCGCCAATGTCTTCATCGGCCCCGGGATTTCGATCGGCTCAGTCGTCAGAGCCAATTCAGTCGCGACCAAGAACGATCCACAGAACGAGATTTGGGGCCGAGTCCCAGCGCACCTCATTCGGCGCAAATCGCCCACTCACAGGGAGCATAGTCATGGCCCGGACCACTAACCGCCTCCCCTGCGCGACGCGCGCATCTAAACTCTCAGGTTGACACGAACGGGCCGCTACTGACCCGCAGGCAACAGTTCAGCGGGAATCGATGCCGCATGTATGCCGGCAGGCCTTCGCTGTGGAGACAAGTTGATTACGATCGTAGACTACAACATGGGCAATCTGGGGTCGATCCAGAACATGCTCAAGAAGCTGGGTATCGACTCGGAGATTACTTCCGATCGGAACCGAGTGGCATTGGCGAGCAAGCTGATCCTTCCAGGTGTTGGCTCCTTCGACGCCGGCATGCAGAACCTGGAGCGCACGGGCTTGATCCCAGTGCTCAACGAACGGGTAGTTGACGCTCGCATCCCGGTATTGGGTATTTGCCTGGGCATGCAATTGATGACGCGTCGCAGTGCCGAAGGCGAGCGCGAGGGCTTGGGCTGGATTGACGCCGATACCCATAGATTCGAGCCGTCTCCCGGCGCCACGAAGGTGCCACACATGGGATGGAACCTCGTCGACCCAGTGCGTGGGGGAGCGTTGGTCGAGAGCCTCCCCGCCGAGCCTCGGTTTTACTTCGTGCATTCTTTCTTCGTCCAGTGTCAACAGGTCGAAGACGTATTGCTTACGACCCGATATGGCGCTGTGTTTCATTCCGGCTTCCATCGCGGAAACGTTTGGGGTGTTCAATTTCATCCCGAGAAAAGCCACAAGTTCGGGATGCGTTTGCTCCAGAACTTTGCGCAGCGGTGCTGAGCATGCTGAGGACCCGCGTGATTCCGTGCCTGCTGCTGCGCGAAGGCGGCTTGGTCAAGACGACCCGGTTCAAGGATGCCAAGTACGTCGGCGACCCGATCAATGCGATCAGGATATTCAACGACAAGGAAGTCGACGAATTGGTCCTGCTTGATATCGATGCCTCGAGAACCGGACGCGGACCAGCTTTCTCGGTGATCGAGGAAGTGGCGAGCGAATGCTTCATGCCGCTGGCCTATGGCGGTGGCGTGCGCAGCATCGACGACGTACGCCGTATTCTGCGGCTCGGTGTGGAGAAGATTGTCTTCAACCGTGCTGCTTGGCACACGCCGGATGTGCTTGCCCGAGCTGCAAACGAATTCGGGTCGCAGGCGATCGTCGCGTCGATCGACGTGCGTCGAAGGCTGTTTGGACGCTACGAGGTCTACGTCGACAACGGCACCCGGGCCACGGGGATATCCCCGACCGAATACGCCCGGCGCATGGAATCGAACGGCGCCGGCGAGATCTTGCTGACGGCTATCGATCAGGATGGCGTCATGAAAGGCTACGACCTCGACCTCATCGCCAGCGTGACGTCGGCAGTCAACGTGCCGGTGGTCGCTGCGGGGGGCGCGGCATCGGTTGCAGACTTCCGAGCCGCGATCGACCGTGGAGGCGCCGCGGCCGTATCTGCAGGCGCCATGTTCGTCTTTCACGGACCCCATCGAGCGGTGTTGATCACGTATCCGTCACGCGACGAGCTGGAGCGGGTGCTCGGATGAGGCGCGCGCGCAATCGACTGGGCCCAACGGCGCTACTTCTGCTGGCGCTGACCATGGCGGGTGGCGTATTCCTGGCCTTGATCGGCATCGACGCTCTGGAAAGCCGCAACACGTTTCAGTTCTTCGCCGATTCGGGCACCTACCATGCCGCCGCTCGCGGGGACCTTCTCGGAATAGACGGGCTAGGTGAGTCGATTGGCGTGGCGGGCAACTTCCTTGGCCCGCTCTTGCTGCTGCAATTGGCGGGCGAGAACTACTACGTGGTCATGGTCTTCAACGCCCTGCTGCTCTACCTTGCGATCGCGAGTATTTCGAAGTCCCTGCGTTTCGATTCATTGCGGTTCACGTTGCTCCTGCTCGTCAATCCGCTCACCGTCTCGAGCATGTTGTCCGTCAACAAGGAGATTTTTTCGCTCGTGTTCATCGCCCTGCTGCTTCGTGCCTACGCAGCAGGATCGGTACTGTCGTGGATCGCGGCGGTACTCGTGTCCCTGCTTGTACGCTGGCAATTGTCGGTCTTCCTGTTCGCGTTCTCGGCTGCGCTGACACCCTTGAACCCGTTGCGGCGCAATCGGAAAATGACGATCGTCATCCTGCTGGTAGGCCTGTCGATCCTCTACCTGCAACTGGCGGCGGTGTTTGAACCTATCCGCTATACGTTCGAGCAGTCGGCAGCAGAGTATGAAGGCTCCGGCTTCTATGAATGGCTTCAGGGTTGGCAGGATAGCGGGGCGTACTGGCTGATCTTCCCGCTGAAGGCGGCGCACCTCCTCTTCGGCCTGGGGCTTCGCTTCGACAGGTTGATCGCGCCAGTGGACATCTACAACGACGTCTGGCAACTGCTGCATTCGACAATGACGCTGGTCCTGTTCATCGCGCTCTGTAAGAACCGCGCCTTCAAGCTCCGAAACGACCTGATCTACGTCTCAGTCTTCTACGTCGCCATCTTCGCGCTCAGCCCTATCTATTCCCCACGGTACTTCTATCCTGTCTACGTATTGTGGGCCGCGACACTGGCCGCCCGCAGGCCCATAGTTTCCCTGTTGCGAACTGAAGCCACCACCGCGAGCAAGAAACCTGTTCGCGAGGTTCGCATCCCATTTGTCCAACCCGCAACTGAAAGCACTCCCGTGCCACGCAACACGCAATGACCCTAGTCAATACATGCACGCGCTGCATCATGGACGTGAGCGACCCGGATATCGTCTTCGACGCGCAAGGCGTCTGCAACCACTGCCATCGCTACGAGCAGATCGCCGCGAAGCGCTTGATTCCGGTGGTCGATCGACCGGCGCACCTGGCAACACTGGTCGAGCAGATCAAGCAAGAAGGGAAAGGCAAGCCCTATGACTGCGTCATCGGCGTGTCCGGTGGCGTCGACAGCACCTACGTCGCCTACCTGACTCGGGAACTCGGACTCAGGCCCTTGGCCGTACATTTCGACAACGGCTGGAATTCCGAACTCGCTGTCGCGAACATCGAGAAGACGCTCAAGGTGCTGGGCATCGACCTGACCACCTATGTGGTGGACTGGCCCGAGTTCCGAGACCTGCAACTCTCCTTTCTGCGCGCTTCGACCCCGGACGGTGAAGTGCCGACCGATCACGCCATCGTTGCCCTGCTGTATCGCACCGCCGTTGCTCACGGGCTGAAGCACGTCCTGCTCGGCGTCAACGTGAACTCCGAGGCTGTGATGCCGCTGAAATGGGGCTATGGCTACTCCGACTTCCGCTACATCAAGGCAGTGCATCGGCAATTCGGCACGGTGCGACTAAAGACCTATCCGCGCTACACGTTGCGCCAATTGTTCGGCTATATGGTCCTGCGCAAGATCCGGCTGGTTCCGATTCTCGACTTCGTCGACTATCGCAAGGAAGACGCGATGAAGACGATCGAGAGCCGGCTGGCATGGGTCTACTACGGTGGCAAACACTACGAGTCGATCTATACGCGCTTTTTCCAGTCCTACGTGCTGCCGCGCAAGTTCAATATCGACAAGCGCCGGGCTCATCTGTCGAACCTCGTTCTCTCTGGACAAATAGACCGCGCTGAGGCCCTGCGACTCGTTGCCGAGCCCATCTACCCCGAGCGAGGCCTCGCTGACGATAGAGCGTATGCAATCAAGAAACTGGGGCTTTCAGATGCCGAGTTCGACGCCATCATGGCATTGCCCCCGAAGACCTTTCTCGCCTACCCCAACAGCTTCTCGCGCATCGAGACAGTCAAGAGACTGCTGGGAAGGTTTCGACGCGCGTGAGTACAAAGACACCGGATCTGCGCCCGGCCGCAGACTTGCCGTCGCGAGGTGCGGCATTGCGAATACTTTACGTGCATCCCTTTGGCACTTACGGCGGCGCCACCAAGAGTCTTTCGCAAATGGTCGCCGCGCTGCCGCCAGGTTCCGTCGATGGAACTGCGATTACGCCGCCAGGGGCGGCGTCCGAAGCGCTTCGCGCTGCGGGGTTGAAGACGATTCATGTGTCCGGCATCGCTCAGTGGGACGACACCCGCTTCGGCCACTATCGTGGCCTGCGCTGGCTGATCTTGCTGCGCGAGCTGGCCTACTGGCCAGCCACCCTGTCGGCCATCAGTTCGGCCGCGCGCAGCGGACGTTTCGACCTGATTCACTGCAACGAGGTCACGGCACTGCTTCCGGCGCTGCTGGCCAAACGGCGACTTCGCGCGCCTCTCGTAGTTCACGTCCGGTCGCTGCAACGCGCTGAACAAGGCGGGCGCGTCAGCGGCTGGCTCATGGCGAGACTGCGCAGCGGCGCAGATGCCGTGGTGGCGATCGACGAAGCGGTGCGCCGAACCTTGCCCGCTGATCTGCCGGTCAGCGTCATTCACAACGGCATGCGAGTTACTGGTGAGTCACCGCCGCGAACCGTCGATCGCCCGTTCTGCGTGGCCATCATCGGCGTGCTTCATCGCGCCAAAGGCGTGTACGAGTTCGTCGAGGCGGCCCGCATCTTGCGCGACCGTGGAGTGCAAGTGCGCTTGCTCGTGGTCGGAGAAAATATCAGGACGTTGTCGGGTGCCCGCGGCTGGCTCCTGCGCAAACTCGACTTCGCGCGAGATGTACGTGGCGAGCTCGAGGACTACGTCGCCAAGCATCGGCTCGAGGAAGTTGTCCAGTTCACGGGGTTCGTCGCCGACATCGGCTCGGTCTACGACCAGGCCGATGCTGTGTGCTTCCCGTCACACCTTGACGCGCCTGGTCGTCCGGTCTTCGAAGCAGCGCTGTTCGCCCTGCCGACAATCGTGGCCATGCGAAATCCGACAAACGATGTGATAGTCCCGGGCGAGACGGGGTTGTGCATCGATGCCCCCAGCCCCGAGGCAATTGCCAAGGCGATCCAGGTTCTCGCCGAGGACCGTCCGCGCGCTCGCAGCATGGGCGAGCGTGCGCGGCAACTGGCGGTCGGCCGTTTTGAGAGCGGCCGCACAGCCCAGAAGATGCTCGCCCTGTACCGCCGCCTGTGTCCGGCCGCGGATGGCGCCCCCGCGTCCCCCACACCATGAAGGTGTTGGTGCTGAGCCAGCACTTCTGGCCAGAGACCTTTCGGATCAATGAGGTGGTGGAATCGCTGCGCGGCTGCAACTGCGAAGTCGCCGTGCTGACCGGGCAACCCAACTATCCGGGAGGCACCATATTGCCGGGATACTGCGCAACCGGTCTGGGCCTGCAATCGCATGCCGGATACACGATTCATCGCGTACCGTTGGTCCCTCGTGGGCGGGGCACTGCCCTGCGGCTGGCACTCAACTACCTATCGTTTCTCAGCAGTGCATCACTGTTTGGCGCGTGGCTCCTGCGCGGCAAGCGCTTCGACGTCGTGTTCGTCTACGGAACCTCTCCGATCCTGCAGGCCATTGCGGGAATCGTCCTGAAGAAAATCAAGCGTGCCCAGTTGGTGATCTGGGTTCAGGATCTCTGGCCGCAGAGCCTGGAGGTCACCGGCTTCGTGCGAAGCCCGCGGTTGCTCGGCGCCGTGGCTGGTGTAGTGCGCTGGATCTACAGACACAGCGACCTGCTGCTGGTGCAATCGCGCGCCTTCGTGCCGACCGTCGGGAAAATCGCAGGCGGCACGCCAGTCGAGTTCCACCCCAACCCCGGCGAACTGGCATTCACGCGATCGCAGCGAGCCGGCGAACCCGCGCTTGAACTCGGCCCCGGGTTCAATGTCGTATTGGCCGGCAACCTCGGCACGGTGCAAGCGCTCGGTACCGTGCTCGACGCTGCTGAGCTTCTGCAGCCCTTGACTGAAGCACGCTTCGTGCTGGTCGGTAGCGGCAGCCGCTCGATTTGGCTCCAGCAGGAGATCGCCCGACGCGGCCTGCGCAACGTCAGCATGGCCGGGCGTTTCGCGCCGGACGACATGCCCGGCATCATGGCCCAGGCCTCGGCGTTATTGGTTACGCTGGTGCGGAGTCCGACCATGAGCCAGACCGTGCCGAGCAAAGTGCCGGCTTACCTAGCCGCCGGACGGCCCATCATCGCATCGCTTGATGGGGAAGGTGCCCAGGTGGTCGAAGAATCGGGGGCGGGCGTCGCATGCCCAGCGGAGGATGCGCAAGCGCTCGCGGCTGCGGTGCGACACTTGCACGCGGCCTCGCCACAGAAACGCCAGCAGATGGGCGAGTCCGGACGTCGCTACTACCAGCAGCATTTCGAACCCGAGATGCTCGCGCGGCGCCTCGCCGACCGGTTACGGCAGTTGATCGCGCAGCGCAGTGGCGCTGGCGCACAAGAGTGATTGATCAGACGAGGTCGTGTATCGATGGAACGAGAAGTCAAGGTTTTGGTGTTGGGAGCGTCCGGCATGCTGGGCAACGCTGTGCTGCGCCTGTTTGCCCAAAGTCCCGGGCACATCGTGGTTGGCTCAGCGCGTTCGGCAGGCGTATTGCGCCATCTTCCGCGGGCGCTGCATGAGCATGTGATTTGTGGTGTGGACGTCGAGAACCCCGACAGTCTGGTGCAGCTGTTCACTGTCACGAAGCCTGACGTGGTCATCAACTGCATCGGGCTGGTCAAGCAGTTGGCCCAGGCGGAGGACCCGCTCGCCGCCCTTCCCATCAACGCACTCCTTCCTCATCGGCTGGTCCGTCTGTGCGAGCTGGTCGGCGCCCGCTTCATTCACGTCAGCACCGACTGCGTTTTTGCCGGCACGCGCGGTATGTACCGCGAGGAGGACGCCGCCGACGCGACGGACTTGTACGGCCGCAGCAAACTTCTCGGCGAGGTTGACCAACCGCACGCAGTGACCTTGCGCACGTCGATCATCGGCCACGAACTGCAAGGTGCACATGGCTTGGTGAACTGGTTCCTGTCGCAGAACGGTCTTGTCAAGGGTTATCGCCGAGCGATCTTCTCTGGCCTGCCGACTGTCGAGCTGGCTCGGGTCATGCGCGACATCGTGATCCCGAGGCCCGAACTTCACGGGCTCTACCATGTATCGGCAGCTCCGATCTCGAAGTTCGACCTGCTGAAGCTCGTGGCTCGCGAATACGCCAAGTCGATCCAGATCGACCCGGACGACGCGCTGATGATCGACCGCTCGCTGGACTCGACCCGGTTTCGCACGCTTTCCGGCTATACCCCTGCCTCTTGGCCCGAACTGGTGCACCGTATGCGACAGTTCGACCCCGCAACCAACTCCCCGTAGGCTCACGAGGTCCCGCATGTTCAAGGACAAGAGATTACTTATCACCGGTGGCACAGGCTCTTTCGGCAATGCCGTGCTACAGCGCTTCCTGCACTCCGACTTCGCTGAAATTCGCGTCTTCAGTCGCGACGAGAAGAAGCAGGAAGACATGCGAATCGCACTCAAGAGCGACAAGGTCAAGTTCTACATTGGCGACGTGAGGGAATACGACAGCGTGCACGACGCGCTGAAAGGGGTGGACTACGTGTTCCACGCCGCTGCACTGAAACAGGTGCCCTCATGCGAGTTCTATCCGATGGAGGCGGTGCGTACGAACATCGTCGGTGCAGAAAACGTGATCCGCGCCGCCATTGCCCATGAGGTGCGTCGATGCGTGGTGCTCAGCACCGACAAGGCGGTCTATCCGATCAACGCCATGGGCATGTCGAAGGCGATGATGGAAAAGGTCATGGTCGCCAAGTCACGCCTGTGCGACCCCGGCAAGACGGTGCTGTCGGCCACGCGTTACGGCAATGTGATGGCCTCGCGAGGTTCGGTAATTCCTTTGTTCCTGCAGCAGTTGCTAGAAGGCAAGCCGTTGACCATCACGGACCCGAACATGACACGCTTCCTGATGTCCTTGGAGGAATCCGTGGACTTGGTGCTCTATGCATTCGAACACGCGCGGCCTGGTGACATCTTCGTTCAGAAAGCTCCAGCGTCCACGGTGGGTGACCTGGCTCAGGCGCTACGCGAGGTGCTGCGGCGCGACAACGAGATCAAGATCATTGGCACACGCCACGGCGAGAAGCTCTATGAATCGCTCGTATCGAGAGAAGAAATGGCTCGTTCCGAGGACTTGGGTGGTTACTACCGTATTCCCGCAGACTCCCGCGACCTGAACTACGACAAGTACTTCGTGGAGGGCGAAACGGAGATCTCGAGAATCGACGACTACACGTCTCACAACACCCGGCGCCTGAACGTGGCGCAAGTGAGGGACGTATTGATGAAACTCGAGATCGTGCGCGAGGCCGTCAATGCTTAAGGTTATGACGATCGTCGGCACGCGGCCGGAGATCATCCGTCTGTCACGGGTTATCGACAAGCTGGATCGCCACTGCTCGCACGTGCTTGTCCACACAGGCCAGAACTACGACTACGAGCTCAACGGGGTCTTCTTCAGTGAGTTGGGAATACGACGCCCCGATCACTTTCTGGAGGCGGCCGGTGCGACAGCCGCCGAAACGATCGGCCAAATCATCATTGCGGTCGATCGCGTTCTCGATGAGCACAAGCCCGATGCTTTGGTGCTATTGGGCGATACAAACAGCAGTTTGGCCGCCATTGCCGCGAAGCGGCGCAAGGTGCCGATATTCCACATGGAAGCCGGCAATCGCTGCTTTGATTTTCGCGTGCCGGAGGAGATCAATCGCCGGATCGTGGACCACATCGCCGACATCAATCTGACGTATAGCGAAATCGCACGGGAGTATCTGTTGCGCGAGGGACTGCCTCCGGATCAAGTGATCAAGACTGGCAGCCCGATGCGTGAGGTAATCGACTACTACCGCGCCAGCATCAATTCGTCCGAAGTGTTGTCGAGATTGAATCTTGCCGAGCACGGTTATTTCGTCGTTAGTTCGCACCGCGAAGAGAATGTCGATTCGCCGGAAAACCTGCATCGGCTCTTTGACGTCCTGAACGCGCTGGCCGAAAGGTACGAGGATCCGGTTGTGGTCTCGACCCACCCGCGCACTCGGAAGCGAATGGAAGCCCTCGGGCTGAGCGCTGATCCCAGGGTTCAGTTTCACAAGCCATTCGGATTTCTCGACTACATAAAACTTCAAACTGGTGCGCGTGCCGTCTTGTCAGACAGCGGGACGATCACCGAGGAGTCATCCATTCTCAATTTTCCGGCACTCAATCTCCGTGAAGTGCACGAGCGGCCGGAAGGATTTGAGGAAGCTGCAGTGATGTTTGTTGGTCTGGATGTCGGGAGAGTCATTCAAGGGTTGAGCATTCTCGAAAGCCAGCCTCGTGGGGAGGAGCGCTCGCTTCGGATGGTCAAGGACTACGAACCCACAAACGTTTCCGACAAGGTTCTGCGAATTGTCCTGAGCTACACGGACTTCGTGAACCGCAGAGTCTGGAAGAAGTAAAGGCCGCTCGGACAAAGCTGTTGGCCCAAGTCCTTCCCTCTCAATTCATCCAATGATTTACTTTGTCAGTTGTTTCGTGGCCGGTCTGCTAGCCACCTTATTGATCATGCGATCGTCGATGCGGCATAGTCACCTGTCAGCGGACTACGACCTCAGCGGTCCGCAGAAATTTCACTCCCGCGCGGTGCCGCGCGTGGGTGGCGTGGGGGTCATGGCGGCAATCGTCGTCGGCGTCGTGATCGCGCAAGTCAACGGATCCCCCGCGGCCAAGAATCTGGCGCTCTTGATCGCCTGCAGTTTCCCGGCCTTTGCTGCGGGCATCACAGAGGATCTGACCAAGAACGTATCCCCGCGCAGACGCCTCTTCGCCACGGCCATCTCGGCCGGGCTGGCGATCTGGTTGCTCGACGCCCTGATTGCGAGAACCGACATTCCAGGAATCGATCAACTGATCCAGTGGGCTCCGGCTTCCGTGCTGCTGACAGTCTTCGTCATCGCCGGCGTCGCCAACGCGGTCAACATCATCGACGGCTTCAACGGCCTGGCGTCGATGTGCGTGCTGATGATGATCCTGGCACTCGGCTACGTGGCGTTTCAGGTCGGCGATACGTTCATCTTCACCGCTGCCCTGATCACTGCCGGTGGCGTGCTCGGGTTCTTTGTATGGAACTTCCCCGCCGGCTTGATCTTCCTGGGTGACGGCGGGGCGTATCTCCTGGGCTTCTTGCTGGGCGAACTCAGCATCTTGCTGGTTCACAGAAACCCAAGCGTCTCGCCCATCTTCCCGTTGCTGCTCTGTGCCTACCCGATCTTCGAGACCATCTTCACGATGTACCGCCGCAAGGTGGTCCGAGGTGTCGCGACAGCCGCGCCCGACGGCATCCACCTGCACACGCTCATTCACCGCCGGCTCATCCGCTGGACCCTGGCAGCAGAGCGTGAGCCCAGGCGATTGACGCGACGCAATTCGATGACGTCGCCTTACCTTTGGCTGCTGTGTCTGTTCTCTGTCATCCCGAGCCTGCTGTGGTGGCAAAGCACGCCCGTGCTGTCATGTTTTCTTCTGCTGTTCGTCGTGTTGTACGTGTGGCTGTACGCTCGCATCGTTCGCTTCAAGACGCCCAAGTGGCTGATATTCCGCCGCAACGAATAGCGCCTGAATCCAGGCCGAGCGGCAGACATCATCGCGTCGGTAGACGCTCAGGCGAGCCCGCGTTGTATTCGGGCACGAACTCACGCAACCTGCGCCGCACCGCGGCCGGTTCGGTGCCCTCGCCTTTCAACTCCAACCATTCGCGCAGAAGGCCAAACCGAGCTGTTCCGTCCTGGGCCTGCAAACGTGCGATGCGCAGTAGCGGGTGGCCGGATGGCAGCGTGTGATCCGCGTCGGCCAGCAACTCCTCGAAGAGTTTTTCCCCGGGCCGCAAGCCGGTGAAGGTGATACCGATCTCGTCGGGCCGATGTCCCGACAGCCTGATCAGGTCACGCGCCAGATCGACGATGCGCACGGGCTCGCCCATGTCCAGTACATACACCTCGCCGCTGCGCGCCAGTGCGGCCGCCTGCAGCACCAGCCGAACCGCTTCGGGAATGGTCATGAAGTAGCGCGTGATGTCGGCGTGCGTCACCGTCACCGGACCGCCCTTGGCGATCTGTTCCTTGAATTTCGGAATCACACTGCCGCTGGAGCCCAGCACATTGCCGAAGCGAACTGCCGAAAAGCGCGTGGCGTGACCGAGCGTGGCCATGTGAGACAGCACCATCTCGGCCGCCCGCTTGCTCGCACCCATCACGTTGGTCGGATTCACCGCCTTGTCGGTGGAGATCAGCACGAAGCGCTCGGCCCCGGCTTCGGCCGCCGCGGTGGCCGCGTGCCAGGTACCCAAGGTGTTGTTCTGCAGCGCAGCCCAGGCGTTCTCGTCTTCCATCAGCGGCACGTGCTTGAACGCCGCCGCATGAAAGACGACGTGCGGCCGCTGCGCCGCGAAGGTCGCACGCAGATGCGCCAGGTTCTTCACGTCGCCCATCAAACGGACCAGCGACAAGTGCGGGTTCAGCTCGCCCAGCTGCTGCTCGATCTGGTACAGCGCGAACTCGCTCAGCTCGTAGAGCACGATGCGCGCCGGGCCGTAGCGCGCGACCTGGCGGCACAGCTCCGATCCGATCGAACCGCCGGCACCGGTGACGAGCACGGTCTTGCCCGAGATCAGCTCCGCGATGCCGGCCTCATCCAGCTGCACCGGCTCGCGCCCCAACAGATCCTCCGGCTCGATGCTGCGCACGCGCTCGATGCGCGCGTTGCTGTCCTGCAGCTCGCTGACGGACGGCACGGTCAGCACGGGCAGTTCGGTGGTCGCGGCCAGTTCGATCGCCTTGCGCCGCTGCGCGGCCGTGGCACCGGGCAGCGCGACGATGATGTGCGTGGCCTCCGCACGGATGTCGAGGCGAGCCACGTCAGCCAGCGTGCCGAGCACCGGCACACCACCGATGCGCGCACCGCGCTTGGCCGTGTCGTCATCGAGCAGCCCGAGCACGATCCAGCCCTGCTGATGAATCGTCGCCAGCAAACGCTTGGCCGCCTCGCCGGCGCCCATCACGATCGCGCGGCGCACTTCGGCATCGCTGCCGGTGATCTGCGAACGCGCATGCTCGTAAAGCATGCGGTAGCCGACGCGCACCATGCACAGACCAATCAACGCAATGAACGGATGGAGTGCGAGCACCGCACGCGGCACCTGCGTAAGCTGCGCCATCAGCACCGCGACCGCACACAGCAGCCCGCTGCCGAAGCAAGCCAGCGTCAGACGCTTGACCTCACCGAACCCCGAGAAGCGCCACATGCCGCGCGGGATGCCGGCGAGCATGAACACGCCGAGGTAGACCGCCACCACGGCAAGCATCACCCACACGTCGTACGGCGGCCTGGCGCTGAGCCAGCGCTCGAAGCCGAGCCGGAACAGGTAGGTGGCATTCCAGCAGATCGCGATCACGAGCCCGTCGATCAGCAGCGACAGCGACCGGCGGTGCGTCCGCACGCGGGCAAGCGCGCGGTCCAGCCGATGCCAGAAGGAAGGTCGTGTCGTCATCTGGGCCCGATCCGGTGCGTCAACGCAACCACAAGGCACGCAGCGTGGCGCCGATCAGCCGCACATCGTTCAGCAAGGACATGCGATCGACGTACTGCGCCGCGTAGCGCAGCTTGGCCGGCATGACCTGCTCGACGTAGACGCGCTCGGGATCGGCCGCGCCGGCGAGCAGTGTGCTCTCGTCGCGGTACTCGATTGAAGCCAGGTCGGTGATGCCCGGACGCACCGAAAGAACCTTCTCGCGCAGCTCCGCCGGATACATCGCCACGTAGCGCGGCACCTCGGGCCGCGGGCCGACGAGGCTCATCGTGCCGAGCAGCACGTCGATCAGCTGCGGCAGCTCGTCGAGCTTGGCGCGGCGCAGGACGTGGCCGGCACGGGTGATGCGCGGGTCGGCACCCACCGTGATTTCGGGGCCGGCCAGCGGCGCGCCTTCGGTCATGCTGCGGAACTTGTGGATGCGAAACGGCACGCCGAAGCGCCCGACGCGCTGCTGTCTGAAGAACACCGGCCCGGGCGAATCGAGCTTGATCCACAGCGCGATTCCCAGCAGCAGCGGCGACAGCAGCAACAGGCCGGCGCCGGCGCAGATCAGGTCGAACAAGCGCTTGAGCATCGACGCGTCAGACCAGCGCACCGCGCACGGCGCTCACCACGCGCTGCACGTCGGCATCCGTCATGCGGGTGTAAAGGGGCAGGCTCAGCATGCGCTCGTAGGCGCGCTGGCTGTGCGGAAACTGCTCGGGACGCAACGCGTAGCGATCGCGCCAATAGGGCTGCAGGTGCAGCGGAATGTAGTGCACGCTGCAACCGATGCCGGCCGCGAACAGGTGCTCGATCAACGCGTCGCGGCCGATGGCCGCACCGTCGGCCAGCCGCAAGACATAGAGGTGCCACGCATGCTGATCGCCCGCCTCGGGTTGCGGCGGGGTGATCACCGACAGGCCCTTCAGCGCGGCCTCGTACTGCTCGGCCAGCCGTTGCCGCTGTGCCTGAAACGCCCTTGCCCGCCGCAGCTGATGAATGCCCAACGCCGCCGCGATGTCGGTCAGGTTGTACTTGAACCCCGGCGCGACGATCTCGTAGTACCAGCTTGGCACCTTGGCCGTGAAGCGGTCGAACGCGTCGCGGCTCATGCCGTGAAGGCGCATCACCTTGATGCGCTTCGCGATCTCGGGGTCACGCGTCACGACCATGCCGCCTTCGCCGGTGGTGATGGTCTTGTTGGCGTAGAAGCTGAACACGCTCACGTCCGACTGCAGCGTGCCGATGAGCGCCCCGCCGCAGGTCGTCGGCAGGGCATGCGCCGCGTCCTCGACGACGCGCAGCCCGTGCTTTCTCGCGATGGCGAGCAGCGATGGCATGTCGGCGGCCAGCCCCGCGTAGTGCACCGGCACGATCGCCTTGGTGCGCGGCGTGATCGCGGCCTCGACCGCTGCAGGTGAGATGCACAGCGTGGCCGGGTCGATGTCGACCAGCACCACGTCGGCGCCGAGATAGCGCACGACCTCGGCCGTGGCCGTGAAGGTGTGCGTGGTCGTGATGACCTCGTCGCCGGGCCCGATGCCCAGCGCCTCGAGGGCGAGGTGCAACCCGGCGGTGGCCGAATTGACCGCCATCGACTGCAGCGAGGCATCGCCGAGGAAGGCGGTGAAGTCGTCCTCGAAGCGCTTGGCCTTCGGCCCAGTCGTGATCCAGCCCGACCTCAGCGTGTCGACGACTTCGGCGATCTCTTCTTCGCCGATCTCGGGCAGTGCGAAGGGCAGGAAGGGCAGCTTGTCATGCTCCATGGTCTGCCCCTTCAGCCCAGCGTCACGAGGTGGCGCTTCTCGGCGCCAGGCACAACCGCCAGCGCTATGCCGCGATCGAAGGTCACCAATCGGCCCTTGCGCTCCACCGCCAGGGCCAGCAGGTACGCATCGGTCACTCGCCGCGAACCGAGCACGTGGCTCCAGCTCAGGCGCCGCGGCTCCAGCAGGCTCAACGAATCGGCCCAGAACTCATGGCGCCCACCCGCCACGGCGCCGGCAAGTCGCTTTGCGACCTCGGCCGGCAACTGTGCGTTCGGATAGCTCGCCAGGGACAGGATGCGGACGCAGCCGTTCTCCGTCAGCGGGCAGGAAGCCCAGCCGGCGCTCATATGCGAGCCGAGCCAGTCGGTCGCCGTGCGGTGGTGCAGGTGACCACCGTCGAGCAGCGCCACCAGCACGTTGACGTCGAGCAGCGCACGCACGTCACACGCCCTCTGCGTCGCGCAAGGCGTCAACCTGTTCGTTGGTCACCACCACGCCGGCCTTGGCCGGAAACGGAACGAACCCCGCAATCGCCTTGGCGCGTGAGCGCCTGGGCGCCGATGCCGGCGCGCCAGTCAACGAACTGCGCAGCAGGCGCGAGACGATCTGCCCGGCCGTCGCCCCTTCGCGGCGCGCCAACTCCTTGGCGGCAGCGAGCAGGTCGTCATCGATCTCCAGCGTGGTTCGCATGGCACGGCCTCGGGTTGGTTGAACGGTTGATGCACTGATGTACAAATGCAGTGATGCGACATTCTAATCGCACGAACCTCATGCCAGCAGCGCTGCCACCTCTGCCAGCGGCAGCACCTCCACCCCGTCAGACAAGGGGTAGCGCCGGGGCACCGGCGCAACGACATACGCGCGATCCATGTGCAGATCTTGCAAGGCCTGCCAGAACCCCTTGGCGGGCTTGGGCGCCGAGGAGAACTTGATCTCGACACCGATCTTGCGCGATCGGTGCTCGATCACGAGGTCGAGCTCGGTGCCGGCAGCGGTGCGGTAGAAGCTCAGGTGCGCATCCGGCGGCAGCGCGGCCGCCACCTGCTCCACGACGAACCCCTCCCATGAGGCACCCGCGACCGGGTGCCCCTGCAGGTCTTGCACGGTCGCGAGGCCGAGCAACGCATGCAGCACGCCGCTGTCGCGCAAATACACCTTGGGCGACTTCACCAGGCGCTTGCCCGCGTTCGGCAGATGCGGCGGCAGACGGCGAACCATCATCGTGTCGACCAGCACGTCGAGATAGCGCGTGGCCGTGGTGTGCGATGCGCCGCCCAGCGACTGGCCGAGTTGTGACGCATTGAACATCTGCCCCTGCAAATGGGCCAGCATTTGCCAGAAGCGCCGGAGCGTCTCGGCGGCCACGCGCACACCCATGTCGGGCAGATCGCGCTGCAGGAAGCTTCGAACGAAATCCTGCCGCCAGACATATGACGCCTCGTCGTCGCGCGCCAGTGCGCTCAACGGGAAGCCACCCCGCAGCCAAAACGTCTGCAAGGCGGCGAGATCGGTGATCTGCAGTTCGGTGGCCAGCAGCGGCGTGAGTTCGAGGTATGAGACCCTGCCGGCGAGCGACTCGCCCGACTGCCGCAGCAAGTCGCCGGACGCAGAGCCCAGCAGCAGGAACCGCCCGGGGCGGCGATCGGCATCGATCTCGGGCCGCAGCGCGGCAAACAGACCCGGCATCAACTGCACTTCATCGAGGATCAGCAAGCGATCACGATGGGCCGCCAGAAAGAGCTCGGGCCGCGCGAGGGCCGCGCGGTCGGATTCGCGCTCAAGGTCCAGCATCAGGGCCTGCGGGTACCGCCCGGCGACGGTTCGGGCGAGAGTCGTCTTGCCGACTTGCCGCGGGCCCAGCAACGCCACCGCGGGGTACTGCTGCAATCGCTGCTCCACGAGCTCGCCCAGTGCTCTCTCAATCATCCTTGCATTTTGAACATGAGATGGGCAATTTGCAAGGATGCACTCAAGCCGACGACAAACCCCCAGGCTTGGCAATCCACGCCAGGACGTGGCTGCGTAGCAGCGGGAGGGCGTTGAACATCGTGTACAGCGCAGGATGAATCAGCGTGACGGCGCGCGCGATCGGCGGCGCAAGCGTGACGCGCTGCGCTTGCACGCAGCCCTCGGGGAACAGCGCCCGCACCCGCGCCAGCGGCACGCCGCGAACATCGGCGTTGCGCGGGTTGTTCACGGTGAAGTCGTACCAGAGCACGCCGCCGCCGGGTTTCACCCAGCGCCACATCGCGTCAGCCAGGCGCTGCTGGAACGCGTCGTCGAGCAGCGACGAGAACACGGTCGAGACGAAGACTGCGTCCTGCGACGCCGCGGGCAGGTCGAGCTGCAGCGCGTCTCCCGCATGCAGCGCCAACGCGGCCGGCAGCATGCGGCGCGCCTGCTCGAATCGCTCGGGCAGCAGCTCGACGCCACTCAGATGCTCCGGCACGAAGCCGAGCCGCAGCAGTTCGAGCAGGTTACCGCCACCGCCGCATCCAACTTCGATCAGTCGCCGGGTCGACAGGTCCGACCAACCCAGCCGCGCGAACAGCGCGAGCATCGCGCGCTGCCGCTCGTGCAGCGTCTGCCACACGTCCCGGCGCAGCGGGCTGTAGCGGTCGGCCACGTCCCGCCGCGCATAGCGCTCGGCCACCGCATCGGTCTCGCGCCGCTCGCTCATGCTGGACCCACCGCGTCGATGAAGCGCTGTGCGAGCATGCGGTAGCTGTGGTTCGCGACAACGTACGCGTGGCCCCGCTCGCCCATCGCCGTGCGTGCGCCGGGCGACAGCGCGGCGAGCGCGCGCAGGCCCTCGGCGACCGCCGCGGCCGACTCGGGTGCCACCGTCAGCCCGCAGCCCGCCTCGGCCACCGGATCGTTGCCGGCCTCGACCGAGTGCAGCACCGCGCGGCCGGCCATCATGTAGTCCATCAGCTTGTTCGGCGCGATGCCGAAGCGGTAGATCGGCACGCGCTGCCAGCCGATGTAGGCGATGTCGAAGCGCGCCAGCAGCGCCGGGATCTGCGCCTTCGGGATCGGCGCGAACATCGTGACGTTCGTCAGCCCTTCGTCGCGCACACGCCGTTCGAGTCGCGCCTTCTCGTGGCCGCGACCGACGAGGACGAACGCGATCGGCTCCTTGCGCATCAGGGCCGCGGCGTCTAGCAGCACGTCGAGCGCGTTCGGCAGACCGTGCGAGCCGGCGTAACCGACGACCGTGCGCCCCTCGCGCGCGAGCGCCACCAGCGCCGCGCTCAGTTCGGGCGCGAGCGGTGGCGGTTCGCCCTGCCACTCCGCCAGATCCACGCCATTGGGCACGATGTGCAGCTTGCGCAGATCCAGCCCGTGCGCGCGCATGTGCTCGGCCACCACCGGCAGCATCGAGACGACGACATCGGCATCGCGGTATGCATCGTTCTCGGCCTTCTGGCACAGCATGATGAACGGGTGCCGCGGCGACATGCCCGAGAGCTCGATCGGCGACGCGGGCCAGAGGTCATGCACCTCGTAGACGAGCTTGGCGCGCGCACGCCTGGCGATGCGGCGCGCGACCCAGATGTCCATCGGGTACGTGCTGGACGCGATCACGACATCGGGCTTGAACTCGGCCACGAGCCGCGGCGTGTCGCGCCACAGCCGGCTCAGAAAGGCCCAGATGTTCTTCACGCGGCCGACGCCGTTGCCGACGTAGGTCGGCGCCGGCAGCCAGCGGTACGCGATGCCATCGATCACCTCGTCGCCCGCCGCCGGTTGGCGCGTGCGCACATGCGAATACGCGGCGGCGACGATCTGCACGCGGTGCCCGGCCCGCACCCACTCGCGCGCGAGGTAGTGCGGCCGGTACTCCATGCCGTCGCGCGGGGAGCCAGCGTAGTGGTTGACGAGCAGGATGTTCATGCCGGCCGCTGCGCGATCATGAAGTAGCCGAACGGGAAGTGCCGGCTCGACACCCGCGCCACCCTCGCGCCCAGCCCCGTGCGCCCGAACGCACCAACGGCGAACTGCGTGACCACGGCCAGCGGCGGCCCGACCAGCGGGAGCTTCGACAGCGCCTTCGCGAACAGGTCCGCGATGATCTCGACGAGGCCGCCGACCGGCTCCAGGCATACCAGCGTCAACCCGTTGAGCTTCACGAAGCGTTCGAGCGCGAAGTTGGTGTAGCGGTAGTAGTCGTGCGGATGCGCGTGCACCGAGTAGTAGAACGGCACGTTCATGATGACCTTGCCGCCGGGCCGCAGCACGCGCGTCATCTCGCGCCACAGCGCCTCGGGCTCGGGCATGTGCTCGAGCACGTCGGACAGGACGATCGTGTCGAAGTGATCGGCGCTGAACGGCAGCGGCTGCGACAGGTCGCACGGCAGATCGATGTACTCGCCCGGCGCCCAGTCGACGCAGGTGATCTCGGCCACAAACGGCGCATAGGCGGCGAACAGCGGCACCTTGCCGCAGCCCAGATCGAGCAGATCACCGTGCGCATGCGCCGGCAGGTGCCGTTGGTACAGCGCGGCGACGAGGTCGCTGATCAGGCGCGAGCCCACGCCGAGCTCGCGTGCATCGCGCGAGCCGCGCAGCCGGCCGCGGTGCATCTCGAACTTGGTCGGTTGCCATTGCGCGCGGTTCTTCATCGCACCGCTCCGGCCCGGGCCACCTGTTCGAGGCAGCGCTCCATCAGGTCCACGCAATGACCCCATTCGTACTCGCGCTCGACATGCGCGCGACCGGCGCGACCGAGGCGTTCGCGCAACGCGGCGTCGAGCACGAGCTGCGTCAATGCCGCCTGCAAGGCCGGCACATCGTCTCGCGGCACGACGAGACCCGTCTCGCCGTCGCGCACGACCTCGGGCAGGCCCCCCACATCGCTGACGACGACCGGCAGTGCACTGGCACTGGCCTCGATCACCGCGACGCCGAAGCTCTCGCTGTCGAGCCGGCTCGGTGCGGCGTAGATGTCGAAGCGGTTGAGCCACGCCGGCACCTCGGCGTGCGGTACCGCGCCGGCGAACTCGGTGCGCGCGGCGATGCCGAGTTCGCGCGCGAGCGCTTCGAGCTCGGCGCGCTGCGGCCCGTCGCCGACGATGAGCAGCCGGCAGTTGTCGGGCAGGCCGGCGAATGCGCGCAGCAGCAGATCCACACCGTACTTGGGTGCCAGCGACTTCACGATGCCGATCGTCAACACGCCGGGCGTGCGCCGCGACGGGTCGGGCGCGAAGCGCGCGAGGTCCACGCCGAACGGCGTCACCGCGATCTCGCGGCGCTCCGGCGTCAGCCGCTGCACCTGCCGCGCCATCGCCTGGCTGGTCGATGCGATCGCGGTGGCGCGGCGCAGGTTGCCGCGGATCAGCCGGGCCTTCAGCGCGCCCTCGTACGGAAAGTCGTAGACATCGCTGCCCCACACCGACAGCAGCACCGGCCGCACGCCGCACAGCGCCGCCGTGGTGCCGTAGCCGCTGGCGTAGTGGGCGTTGACGACATCCGGCTTCCAGCGCGTCAGCAACTCGCGCGCGCGCCAGGCGTTCGTGAAGTAGCCGAGCGCGCTGCGGTGCGGCAGCATGAACACATTGGCCTGCGAGGGCAACAGCGCCCGGTCGCAGACGTGCTGCGACAGCACGCTCACCGCATGGCCGCGTTGCACCAGCGCCTGCGCCCAGCGCTGCAGGTGGATCGAATTCGCGGGGCCGAGCAACGCGACGCGCATCACCCAACCCTCGTCGAGACGGCGCGCGCATGCCAGACGAACACGCCACCCGCGGCCCATGCGCCCATCGCCCAGATCGCGCAGACCGCCAGCAGGCCCGGCGCCGGCCACGCCAACCACCCGGCTGCGAGCACGGCCCAGCGCGCCGCCTCCGCGCGCACCGCGATCCAGGGCAGGCCGGTGGCACTGGCCTGCACCGTCAGCACGCGCGAGGCGGCCTCGGCCGCGCCGCCGGCCAGCAGCACCGCGAGCGCGCCGGTCGCATTTGCATATGCGGCGCCGAGCCCGAGATCCGGCCACAACCCGGCGAAGGCCCACACCAGCGCAGCGGACGCCAGCAGCAGCCCGAACACCGCGCCGGCGACGCGCTGCGAGGCCCGCGCGCCGGGCTGCTCCATCCAGCGGCGCAGCAGCAGCGGCGCGGCGTAGGCGATCGGTGTCAGCGGCACCTGGACCAGCGTCATCGCCATCGTGAAGCGGCCCAGCGCCGCGCTGCCCTGCCCGGTCTCGACCCAGCGTTGGACCAACAGGATGGCGGCGGTGGACAGTGCGGCGCTCAGCCACGCGGCCATGCCGTAGTGGCCCAACGCGCGCCAGCGCACCTGCTCCGCAAGCGGCGTGTCGATCGTCGTGCGGAGGCGCGCCCACGAGATCACGGCTGCCACCGCGAACGCCAGCGCGAACAGCGCGGGCCAGGCGTGTTCGCTGGCGGCCCCGCGTGCGATCACGTGCAGCACGCCGAGCAGCACCAGCACCTGCGGCAAAGCCGTCATCACGTTGAACCAGGCCGTCCGTTCACGCACCAGCAGCAGCGCACGAAGTTGGCCGTGCGCCACCGCCGCCGCGACAGCCAGGCTCAGAAGGGCCAGCACCTCGGCGCCTTCGCCGGCGTGCCGCCAAGCCGCGTAGATCGCTGCCAGCGGCAGGGCCAGCAACGCGCAGCCCAGCGCCCAGCGCCGTGCGACGCGCCCGCTCAGGCCGCCGGACTTGACGTAGAAGAACAGCGCCTGCGGCAGGCCGAACATCGCGAACGCGGCGACGAACTCGATCTCGGCCTTGGTGCGGCTGAAAGCGCCCTGCACCTCCGGGCCGAGCCGCGCACCCAGCAGCAGCGTGGCCAGCAGCACCGCCGCGGCGCCCACGCCTTGCAGGCCGAACGACACCGCCAGTTGGCGCTTCAGGCTCACCGCGCGGGCCGCCGGCGCGCGGCGGCGAAGAGGTTGGAGGCGAACAGGCGCCGGCCCAGCGCCGGGACCGCGACGGCGCTCGCGATCAGCGCGTGCTTGGCGAACCGCGCCAGTGCCGAGCCCGAGTACGCGGTACCGAGCCGTTCGCGCCGCAGCGCGCGGCGCGCGGCATCCGCGGGCGTCTCGTGGATCCAGACCTGGGTGAGGTCGAGCACGTCGAGCCCGGCGCGCTCGAACAAGGCCAGGCCGTCGGCCAGCGAATAGCGCCGCAGATGGCCGGAGACGTCGTCCGGCCCGTAGGCACGCCGGTCGTTGAGCCAGTTGTCTTCGAGCGGCAGGTTGACCAGCACGATCTCGCCGAGCTGCGCTGCGTCGCGCAAAAACGCGGCATCGTCGGGCACGTGCTCGAGCACGTCGCTCATGACCACGGCATCGAAGCCGCCCAGGCCGGCCTCGCGAAAATCGCCGCAATGGAATTCGACCGCGGGGAAGCGGGCTTGAGCCGCAGCCACGTTCGCCGCCGAGATGTCGAGCCCGACGCGCTGCCCGGCGGGCATCGCCGCGATCAGCTCGCCGGTGGCGCAGCCGATCTCGAGCACCCGATGCAGCGGTCGCCCCGCGGGCAGCACCTGCATCAGGCCCGGCAGCTTGAACAGGCGCACCTCGATGTCGACCTGCGCCTGCTCGATCGAACCGGCCGCGCGGCGGGCGACGTACTCCGGGTGCTCGTCGTACAGCGCCGAGAAATCGACGGGCGGCTTCACGACACCAGCGGGTGGATCAGGGCTCGAGCCAGCGCCGCCACCACGCGGTCCTGATCGGCGTGCGTCAGGTCGGCGCTCATCGGCAGGCTCAGCACACGCTCGGCCGCGGCGACGCTGTGCGCGAGTTCAGCGCCGTGATGCAGATGCGCATACGCCGGCTGGCGGTGCAACGGGCGCGGGTAATGCACGGCCGTCGGGATGCCCTGCGCGTTGAGCGCGGCCTGCACGTCGGCGCGGTGCTCGACGAACACCGTGTACTGCGCCCACACGCAATCGCGATCGGGGCGCACGGCGAGCAGCCGCACGCCGGGGACATCAGCCAGCAGCTCGCCGTAGCGCGCGCCGAGCGCATGGCGCTGCGCGAGTTCCCACTCGAAGCGCTCCAGCTTGGCGAGCACGATCGCGCATTGCAGCGTGTCCATGCGACCGCCCACGCCGACCCGCGTGTGCGTGTAGCGCGCGCTCTGGCCGTGCACGCGGATCTCGCGGCAGGCTTGCGCGAGCGCGTCGTCGCTGGTGAACACGGCGCCGCCGTCGCCATAGCAGCCGAGCGGCTTGCTCGGGAAGAAGCTGGTGCAGCCAAACGTACTGAGGTTGCAGCTCTGACGACCTTGGACTGTGGCACCGAAGCTCTGCGCCGCGTCCTCGATCACGGCCAGACCATGGCGCGCGGCGATGGCATTGATGGCCCTCATCTCGGCCACCTGCCCATAGAGGCCCACGGGCATGATTGCCCGGGTGCGTGACGTGACAGCGGCCTCGATCAGCGACGCGTCGATGTTGCCGGTGTCGGGCTCGATGTCGACGAACACCGGCACACCGCCGATCAGCACGATCATCTCGGCGGTGGCGGCAAAGGTGAACGGCGTGGTGATGACCTCGTCACCCGGCTTCAGGCCGAGCGCCATCAGCGAGATCAGCAGCGCCTCGGTGCCGCTGGCGACCGTGATGCAGTGCTTCGCGCCGGTGAACGCCGCGAGCCGCTCTTCGAGCTCCTTGACCTCGGGGCCCATGATGTACTGGCCGTGGTCGAGCACGCGCTGCATGCGCTCGGCGACGCGGTCTTTCAGCGCCGCGTACTGGCTCTTCAGGTCGATGAATTCGAGCTTCGTGCTCATCAGGCAACCTCCGTACTGCGTACTGCGGTGTCGCCCTTGGGCCGGCCCGGCGGGCTCACGCGATCACCTCGGCGCACACGCCATCGCGCAGCACGTAGCGCTCGCCGGTCGCCGGGCACGTGGCCTGGCCGTCGATAAAGTTGAGCCGCTCGCCGTGCCGGCTCATCCAGCCGATCGGCTTCGCCGGCACGCCGACGACGAGCGCGAAGTCCGGCACGTCGCGGCTGACGACGGCGCCCGCGCCGACGAAGGCATACCGGCCGATCGTCGTGCCGCAGACGATCGTGCAGTTCGCGCCCAAGGTCGCGCCACGCTTCACCAGCGTCGGGCGGTATTCGTTCTTGCGCACGACGGCCGCGCGCGGGTTGTGCACGTTCGTGAACACCATGCTCGGGCCGCAGAACACGTCGTCTTCGAGCGTCACGCCGTCGTAGACCGACACGTTGTTCTGGATCTTCACGTTGTCGCCGATGCGCACGTCGTTGGCGACGAACACGTTCTGCCCGAACGAACAGCCGCGCCCGACGCGGGCGCCGGCGCTGATGTGGACGAAGTGCCAGACGCGGCTGCCGGCGCCGAGCTCGGCGCCGTCGTCGACGATGGCGGACGGATGGATCGTCGTGGCCATCGCGCGGTCAATACTCCAGTGGCAGGTTGACCTTGCGGCCGTCACGCGCCGAGCGGTACATCGCGATCAGCAGCTCGAGCGACTTCAAGCCTTCGCGCCCGTCGGTCTCGGGCGGCGCCTCGCCGCGCAGCGTGCGGATCACGTTGTCGTAGTACAGCGGGTGGCCGAAGCCGTAGACCGAGGTGGTCTGGTAGCTGGCATCGCTGAGCTGCGCGTCCATCGCGTCGGGTGTCTCGAAGGCCCAGTGCTGGATCTCGTTGACCGCCACGCCGCCGATGCGCACGCTGCCCTTCTCGCCGAGCACGGTGATCGAGCCTTCGAGGTTCTTCGGGTGCGTGAGCATCGTGACGTTGATCGAGCCCATCGCGCCGTTGCGCCACTTCAGCGCGGCCACGCCGGTGTCTTCGACCTCGATGTTGCGCGCCAGCGTGCCGGTGTAGGCCATCACGCTCTCGACCGGACCGACGATCCAGTCGAGCAGGTCGACGTAGTGGCTCGCCTGGTTCATGAACGCGCCGCCGTCGAACTCCCAGGTGCCGCGCCACGCGGCGCTGTCGTAGTAGCTCTGCGGGCGCGTCCAGAAGACGTTGACGGTGACCATGTAGATGCGGCCGAAGCGCTCGGCCTGCACCGCCTGCTTCAGCAGCTGCAGCGTCCGGTTGCGGCGGTTCTGCTTGACGACGAAGAGGTGCACGCCGGCGTCGTCGCACGCGCGCACCATCGCCAGGCCGTCGGCCCAGCGCGTGGCCATCGGCTTCTCGGTCATCACGTCGAGGCCGGCGGCCGCGACCTCTTGCACCTGCTGCGAGTGCAGGCCGCTGGGCGTGGCGATGACGACGCAGTCGGCCTTGGCGCCGGCCAGCATCGCCGTCAGCGTCGGAAAGCCGCGCGCGCCGGTCTTCTTCACCGCCGCATCGAGCGCCGCGGGATCGGTGTCGCACACCGCCACCAGCTCGCAGCGATCCGCGTGCTTCTGGATCGCTTCCATGTGGTTGTTGGCGATGCGGCCGCAGCCCAGCAGGGCGAAGCGGATCTTGCGGTCGGCGATGGGGGTGCGTTGCAGGTGCATGGGTGGCGAATTGTCGCCGACCCGGGGCGCCTGCCCGAGGCGGCGAGTTCAGGGGCACCGTAAAATCGCCGGTCCATCGAAAGCCCGCCCATGTCCGACGAGAACCAGTTGATCACCGAGCGCCGCGAGAAGCTCGCCGCCATTCGCCAGCAGGGCATCGCGTTCCCGAACGACTTCAAACCCAAGCACCGCGCCGCCGAGTTGCTGCGCCAGCACGGGGGGCAGACCAACGAAGAGCTCGAGCCGCAGGCGATCGCGGTGTCGGTCGCCGGCCGGCTGATGCTCAAGCGCGTGATGGGCAAGGCGAGCTTCGGCACGCTGCAGGACGCGTCGGGCCAGATCCAGCTCTTCGTCACGCGCGACGCGGTGGGCGAAGACGCCTATGCCGCGTTCAAGCACTGGGACCTGGGCGACATCCTCGGCGCCGAAGGCACGCTGTTCAAGACCAAGACGGGTGAGCTCTCGGTGCGCGTCACGACCATCCGGCTGCTGACCAAGAGCCTGCGCCCTCTGCCGGACAAGTTCCACGGCATGGCCGACCAAGAGCAGAAGTACCGCCAGCGCTATGTCGACCTGATCACCGACCCCGAGGCGCGCGCGCGCTTCGCGGCGCGCAGCAAGGCGCTGAGCTCGATCCGGCAGTTCATGGTCGAGCACCACTTCATGGAAGTGGAGACGCCGATGCTGCACCCGATCCCCGGCGGCGCGAACGCGAAGCCCTTCGTCACGCACCACAACGCGCTCGATCAGCAGATGTTCCTGCGCATCGCGCCCGAGCTGTACCTGAAGCGGCTGATCGTCGGCGGCTTCGAGCGCGTGTTCGAGATCAACCGGAGCTTTCGCAACGAGGGCGTGTCGGTGCGGCACAACCCCGAGTTCACGATGATGGAGTTCTACGCGGCGTACTGGAACCACCACGACCTGATGGACTTCACTGAAGAAGTGCTGCGCCACGCGGCGCGCGTGGCCACCGGTTCGGCCGCGATCACGTATGCCGGCAAGCCCGTGGCGCTCGACCAGCCGTTCACCCGCCTGACGGTGCGGGACTCGCTGGTCGCGCACGCCGGCCTGAGCCTCGAGGAAGCGGGCGATGCCACGGCCCTGCACGCGAAGCTGAAGTCGCTCGGCGAGGAGCCGCCCGCGCACTGGACGCTCGCCGAGCTGCAGTTCGGCCTGTTCGAGGCGGTGGTCGAAGAGCAGCTCTGGCAGCCGACCTTCATCATCGACTATCCCGTCGAGGTCTCGCCGCTGGCGCGCGCGTCGGACACGAACCCGGCCATCACCGAGCGCTTCGAGCTGTTCATCACCGGCCGCGAATACGCGAACGGCTTCTCGGAGCTGAATGACGCCGAGGACCAGGCCGCGCGCTTCCAGGCCCAGGCCAACAACAAGGAAGCCGGCGACGAGGAGGCGATGTACTACGACGCCGACTTCATCCGCGCGCTCGAATACGGCATGCCGCCGACCGGCGGTTGCGGCATCGGCATCGACCGGCTGATCATGCTGATCACCGACTCGCCCAGCATCCGCGACGTGATCCTGTTCCCGTCGCTGCGCAACGAAGGCTGACCATGCCACAGCGGCTCGCCACACTGCCCGAGATCGAAGCCGCGGTGTGGGAGCAGCTCGCTGCTGCCGTCGGCGAGACGGCGCACGAGTGGCGCACGCCGGTGCTCGCCACCGTCAATGGCGAGGCGGCCGACGCCCGCACGGTGGTGCTGCGCGAAGTCGACGCGCGCGAGAAGCAGTTTCTCTTCTACACCGACGAACGCGCCGGCAAGGTGGCCCAGGTGTTGAACCACCCGCACGGCACGGTCGTGATGTGGTCACGCAAGCTGAGCTGGCAACTGCGCTGCCACGTGCGGCTCGCAGTCGAGATGTCGGGTCTGTCGGCCTCGTCGCGCTGGGCCCGCGTCCGGCTCACGCCCGCGGCGCAGGAATACCTGTCGGCGATGCCCCCGGGCACCCCGCTGCCCGACGTGATCCACCGCGCCGGCGGGGAGGTGCCGCGCGACTACTTCTCGGTCATCAGCGCCGAAGTCGAGTCGATCGACTGGCTCGAGCTGCACCGCGATGGACACCGCCGCGCAATCTTCGGCGCGCAGGGCGCACGCTGGGTACAGCCCTGACGGGTGTGGCAGTGCTCAGCGCTGCGTGAACGCGGGCTTGCGTTTGGCGAGGAAGGCGTTCATGCCCTCCTTCTGATCGTCGGTCGCGAACATCGAGTGGAAGAGCCGCCGCTCGAACATGATGCCGTCGGCGAGCGTGCCCTCGAAGGCGCGGTTCACGCTCTCCTTCGCAGCCATCACGCTCATCGCGCTGAGCTCGTTGATGGTCTCGGCGGCGGCCAGCGTCACCGTCATCAGCTCGGCCAGCGGCACGACGCGCGAGACCAGCCCGCCGCGCTCGGCCTCCGCCGCGTCCATCATGCGGCTGGTCAGCACCATGTCCATCGCCTTGGCCTTGCCGACCGCGCGCGGCAAGCGCTGCGTGCCGCCGGCGCCGGGGATGATGCCGAGCTTGATCTCGGGCTGACCGAACTTGGCGGTGTCGGACGCGATGATGAAGTCGCACATCATCGCGAGCTCGCAGCCACCGCCGAGCGCGAAGCCCGAGACCGCCGCGATCACCGGCTTGCGGATGCTGCGGATCGTCTCCCAGTTGCGGGTGATGAAGTCGCCGCCGTAGGTGTCCTTGAGCGTCATCTTGGCCATCGCGCTGATGTCGGCCCCGGCGGCAAAGGCCTTCTCGCTGCCGGTGACCACGATGCAGCCGATGCCCGCGTCGGCATCAAAGGCTTTCAGCGCGGCGCCCAGCTCGTCCATCAGCTGGTCGTTCAGCGCGTTGAGCTGCTTCGGGCGGTTCAGCGTGATCAGGGCGGTCTTGCGCGGGCCGTCGCCGTGCACGGCGGTCAGGAGGGTTTCGTAGCTCATGGGTGCCTCTCGAATGGATGGATCAACTGTAGCGAGGTTCAGGGCGCGCCCATCTCGGGCTTCTTCGAGATCAGAAGGTCGACGTAGTTCTCGGTGTCCTGATTGATGCGGATGCGCACCGGCAGGTAGCGCAGCTGTGGAGCGAACCAGATCTCGGCGCTGAGTTCGCCGGGCTTCGGCGCGAGGCGGCGCGGCTTCAGGTGAATCGTGGGCAGCGGCCCGAAGTTCGTGTACAGCACCTCTTCGTCGACCACGTCGTAGGTCCAGACATCGACCTTGTGCGGCAGCGCGAGCGGGATGTCGACGGTGCCGCCGATGCGCAGCAGCTCCGGGCGCGTGCTGAACACGTAGGTCAGTTGCACGAACTGGCTCGCGGTGTCCTGCACGCCGGGCACGGTGGCGCGGCGGTCGCCGTTGGCGAGCACCACGGTGTCGGGCTCGAAGCTCAGCGTGACGCGGTTGCGCGCGCGCATCACGACCTTGGTGTCCTGGTCGTAGCGGCGCGGTGCGAGGCCGTCGGCGGTGATCTCGCCATCGCTGCTCATCCGCCGCGTGATGATCGGCGCGATGCTCGGGCCGACGACGAGGTCGAGGTGGACCTGGTAGTGCGAGCCGGCGCGTATCCACTCGACCTGCGCACTGCCACTGACCTCGCCGCGGTAGTTGCCGGTGAGCGCGTAGCTCATGCGCGTGGAAGCCGGCCATTCGAACGCGGCGGGCGCTGAAGCAGGCGCCGAGGCCGGCGCGGCGGCGATGACGGGCGCCGGCGGGTCGGCCTCGACGACCGGCTCGACGGCGGGCGCCGGTGTCGGCTCAGGCAAGGGCTCGGGTGCACTCGCCTTCGCGACGACCGGCTCGGGCTTGTCGGGCGCTTCGGGCGCAGACGCCGGCTTGACCGGCCGGGGAACGCGCGGCGCACGCACGACGACCACCGGTGGCGCCGCAGGCGCAGCGGTCGGCGGCGGTGCGCTCAGAGCCATGTCGCGCACATAGCTCACCTCCATGCGCGCAGGCATCGCCTGGTCCTTGTCGAGATCGATCATGCGATCGGCGACACCCTGCGTCACGAACCCGTGCACGAGCAGCACCACGACGACGACTCCCACCAGGGCCACGCGGCGGCGCAGGCTGGCCGCCGGCCCGAGCAGGACACTCAGGCCGACAGCCATGCCTTGCGCAGCGCCTGCGCCGCTTTCACCGGCTTCGGCGACAGCTTCAGCGCCACGCCGGCCGCGCCCGCGGGCACGTCGCGCGGCAACGCCAGGGCCAGTGTCAGCACACGCTGATCGCGCACCACCAGCAGCGGCGCGGGCGCGTCTGCGGCGATGACGCGCAACGCATCCTCGAGCCGGCGCACGCGCCAGCCGGCAACGGCCAGCAGTTCGTCACCCGGGCAAAGGCCGGCCTGCTCGGCGGCGCCGCCGCGCAGCACGTGCGTGACCTTGACGCCCGTCAGCGCACTCTCGCTGACGCGCACGCCCAGGCGCTGCGCGAGCGTGGCCGCGTCGCTCGCCCAGTCGATGCCCACGGCGTCGAGCAGCGCCTTCAACGGCAGGTCCTCGGTGCCATGCACCCAGCTCGCGAGTTCGCGCCGGTACGAGCGGCCGCCGACCTGCTGCAAGGCCGCGGCGATCTGCGCCTCGCCGATCGGGCCGCCATGGCTCGTCTGCCAGAGCGCACGCATCACGTCGTCGAGCGTGCCCTTCCCTTCGCCGCGAAGCGTGAGGTCGAGCGCGAGCGCGACCAGCGAACCCTTGGTGTAGTAGCTGATCGTCGCGTTCGGCGTGTTCTCGTCCGCGCGGTAGTACTTGACCCAGGTGTCGAAGCTGGACTGCGCGACGCTCTGCACCTGACGCCCCGGCAGGGCCAGCACACCGCCGATCGTGCGCGCGATGAGCCGCAGGTAGCGGTCCGCGTCGATCAGCCCGGTGCGCAGCAGGAACGCGTCGTCATAGTACGAGGTGAAGCCTTCGAAGAACCACAGCAGCTCGGTGTAGTTCTCCCGCGTGTAGTCGATGCTGGCGAACTCGGCGGGTCGCAGACGCTTGACGTTCCAGGTGTGGAAGTACTCGTGGCTGATCAGCCCGAGGAGGTTCACATAGCCCTCGCTGGCGTCGCGCCGCCCTCGCTGGGGCATGTCGCGCCGCGGCGAGATCAGCGCGGTGCTGGCGCGGTGCTCCAGCCCGCCGTGCCCTTCCTCCACAAGATGGTGGAGGAACACATAGCGGCTGAACGGCGGTCGCTTCTTACCATGCCAGAAGTCGATCTGCGCTTCGCAGATGCGCTTGGCGTCAGCGAGCAGCCGCTCGCCGTCGAAGTCGGGCAAGGCACCGGCGACGATGTACTCGTGTGGCACGCCGCGCGCCTCGAAGTGCCCGCGCCAGAAGCGGCCGAGCTCGACCGGGTGGTCCACGAGTTCGTCGTAGTTGGCGGCTTCGTACAGCCCGCGGCCGCCGGCGTCGACCTTCAGCGGCGGCAGCGCCGTGCCGACCTGCCAGCCCACGGGCAGCTTGCGCAACTCCACGCGGTGCGGCTCGGCCTCGGCCCCCTCGGCGCGCAGGAACACGCTGGTGCCGTTGAAGAAGCCGCGGTGGGCATCCAGAAACGCCGCCCGCACCGAGGTGTCGAACGCATACACCGTGTAGCGCACGACCAGTGCGCCGCGCCCGCGGCACGAGGCCCGCCAGGTCGCCTTGTCCAGCTGCTGCAACGCGACCTCCCGCGTGCCCTGGGTCGCGGTGAGCCCGCTGAGGTGGCGCGCGAATTCACGCACCAGATAGCTGCCGGGGATCCACGCCGGCAGGCTCAGGCGCTGCTCGGCCGCAGGGTGGGCGATCGTCAGCGTGACGTGGAACAGATGCGCGTTCGTGTCACGCGCCTGCACTTCGATTCGGTAGGAGATCATCGGGTGGGGAAACCTATTTCTGCACAGGGCTCGATTGAGGCTGCAGCCGCGGACCAGCGACGCACAGCATGCATTCTCGGCCCCGCGCCTGCCGGACGACCATGATCACGCCGCGGGTTTCAGCTTGAGTTTTCAGGAATTACTGAAAGTACAAGTAGAGTCAGAATACCGTCGACCACCCGAGCACCTCGTGAATTCATTGACCCCGCTGGTCCGCAGCTTCGTCGCCCACTTCGGCGAGATGGGCAGTCGCTGGGGCATCAACCGCACGGTGGGCCAGATCTACGCGCTGATCTTCGTGGCGCCCGCACCGCTGAATGCGGACGACATCGCCGAGAAGCTGGAGTTCTCGCGCTCTAACGTCAGCATGGGGTTGAAGGAGCTGCAGGCCTGGCGGCTCGTGAACCTGCGCCACCAGCCCGGCGACCGGCGCGAATACTTCGACGCCCCGCACGACGCCTGGGAGATCTTCCGCACGCTCGCCGAGGAGCGGCGCCGGCGCGAGATCGAGCCGACGCTGTCGATGCTGCGCAATGCGCTGCTCGAGGAGCCGGGTACCGAAGAGGACCGCATCGCGCTCGAACGCATGCGCGGCATGCACGACCTGATCGAGCTCACGACGACCTGGTTCGACGACGTGCAGCGCATGGATCAGCAGACCCTGTCCAAGCTGATGCGCATGGGCGCCAAGGTGCAGAAGGTGCTTGAATTCACCGGTCGGGTCGGCGCCGCCGTGGTGCCCGGCAGCAAGCGCCACGCCTGAGGAGGAGCCGACATGGACGCCTTGATCCTGGCCCGCATGCAGTTCGCTGCGAACATCACCTTTCACATCCTGTTCCCGACCATCAGCATCGGCATGGGCTGGGTGCTGCTGTTCTTCCGGCTGCGCTGGCTGACCACGCGCCGCGGGCCCGACAAGGCGGCCGCGCAAGGCTGGCTCGACGCGTACCGCTTCTGGACCAAGGTGTTCGCGCTGAGTTTCGCGCTCGGCGTGGTGAGCGGGATCACGATGAGCTTCCAGTTCGGCACGAACTGGCCGGGCTTCATGGAGAAGGTCGGCAACATCGCCGGGCCGCTGCTGGGCTACGAGGTGCTGACGGCGTTCTTCCTCGAGGCCGGCTTTCTCGGCGTGATGCTGTTCGGCCACGGCAAGGTCAGCGAGCGCGTGCACCTGATGGCGACCTTCTTCGTCGCGTTCGGCACCACGCTGTCGGCGTTCTGGATCCTCGCGCTGAACTCGTGGATGCAGACGCCGGCCGGCTACGAGATCGTCGACGGCGTCTATCACGTGAGGAGCTGGATCGAGGTGATCTTCAACCCCTCGTTCCCCTACCGCTTCACGCACATGCTGCTGGCCTCGGCGCTGACCTGCGCGTTCCTGCTGGTCGGCCTGTCGGCGTGGCAGACCTTGCGCGGCGTAGCGCAGCGCTCGGCGCCGCGCGTGCTGCGGGTCGGGCTCACGCTCGCCGCGGTGCTGATCCCGGTGCAGATCGTCGTCGGCGACGCGCATGGCCTGAACACGCTCGAGCACCAGCCGGCCAAGATCGCCGCGATGGAGGGCGTGTGGGAGACCGAGCGCGGTGCGCCACTGCTGCTGTTCGCCGTCCCCGATGCGGCGCAGCGCATCAACCACTTCGAGATCAAGCTCCCCAAGCTCGCGAGCCTGATCCTCACGCACGACATCGACGGCGAGATCAAGGGACTGAACAGCTTCGGCGACGCCCACCCGCCCGCACTGCCGCTGTTCTTCGCCTTTCGCATCATGGTCGGCATGGGCGTGCTGATGCTCGCGACGAGCTGGCTCGGCTGGTGGCTCTACCGCCGCGCGAAGTGGCGGAGCACCGCGCTCCCGCGCCCCCTGCTGTGGCTGTTCGCGGGCATGACGTTCGCTGGCTGGATCGCGACGGTCGCTGGCTGGTACGTGACCGAAATCGGCCGGCAGCCCTTCATCGTCTACGGCCTGATCCGCACCGCCGACGTGGTCTCGAAGGTGCCGTCGTCGATGATCGGGCTGACGCTGGCGCTGTACATCACGCTCTACCTCGCGCTGATCGTCGCGTATGTCACGGTGCTGAAGTACATGGCCGAGAAGCCCGAAGAGACGATGGCCGCCGATGAACCGATTCCTGTCGGGAGCCTCGCATGAACTGGATGAGTTTCGATACGGCCTTGCCGCTCATCTTCATGGGGCTGATGGGCATCTCGATGCTGGTCTACGTGATCAGCGACGGCTACGACCTCGGCGTGGGCATGCTGATGCACCGCGCGACCGACGCCGAGAAGGACGTGATGATCGCCTCCATCGGCCCGTTCTGGGACGCCAACGAAACCTGGCTCGTGCTCGGTGTCGGCATCCTGCTCGTGGCGTTTCCGCGCGCGCACGGCCTCGTGCTCGGCGAGCTCTATCTGCCGGTGGCGCTGATGCTCGTCGGCCTGACGCTGCGTGGCGTCGCGTTCGATTTCCGCGTGAAGGCCGCGGACAAGCACAAGAAAACCTGGGACCGCCTGTTCTTCGCCGGCTCCACGCTCGCGTCGGTCTCGCAGGGCTGGATGCTCGGTCGCTACGTGAGCGGCTTCGGCACCGGCTGGAACTACCCGCTGTTCGCCGCGGCGATCGCCGTTGCGCTGCCGATGGCCTATGTGCTGATGGGCGCGACCTGGCTGGTCATGAAGACCGAGGGTGACCTGCAGGAGCGCGCCGTCGGCTGGGCCCGGACGGCCTGGGCACCGATGGTCGTCGGCATGGTGCTGATCTCGATGGCCACGCCGTGGATCAGCGATGTCGTGCGCGAGCGCTGGTTCGCGCTGCCCGAGGTGATTGCGCTGATGGCGATCCCGCTGATGACCGGTGTCGCGCTGTTCGCCGTGCGCGGGCTGCTCGGCTCGCCGGTCGTGCGCGGCCCGGTGTGCTGGCTGCCGTTCGCGCTGCTGATCCTGGTGTTCGTGCTCGGCTTCCTCGGCCTGGCGTACAGCATCTACCCGTATGTCGTGATCGGCCAGCTCACGGTCTGGCAGGCCGCAAGCTCACCCGAAGCGCTCAAGGTGATCCTGATCGGCACCTGCATCTCGGTGCCGGCCATCGCAGGCTACACGGTGTTCTCGTACCGCGTGTTTCGCGGCAAGACGGGTGAGCTCAGGTACGCCTGATCACCCTTTGCGGGCGCTGACGACGAGTTGCTTCTCGACATCCGCCGGCATCATCGCGCCGGGCACGCGTTTGCCGTCTTCGAACACCAGCGCAGGGGTGCCGTTGACGCGGAACTTGCGGCTCATCGCGAGGTTGCGCTGCAGTGCCGTCGCGTCGCACTGCCCCATCGAGCGCGTCGGGCGCTGGCCCTTGATCATCCAGTCGCGCCAGACGGTGCTGTTGTCCTTCGCGCACCAGATGTCGCGCGACTTCTCGGGTGAATCGCCGCCGAGGATCGGGATCAGGAAGGTGTAGACGGTCACGTCCTTCACCTGCTGCATCTCGGTCTCGAACTTCTTGCAATAGCCGCAGTTCGGGTCGGCGAACACGACCAGCTTGCGCGCGCCACTGCCCTGCTTCCAGGTGATCGCGTCCTTCAGCGGCAGCGTCGCGAAGTCGATCGCGGTGAGCTTGTCGAGGCGCGCGGTGGTCAGGTTGACGCGCGTCCTGGTGTCCAGCAGCGTGCCTTCGATGATGTGGTCGCCGCGCTCGTCGGTGTAGACGACTTCGGTGCCCATGCGCACCTCGTAGATGCCGGGGATCGTCGTCTTGCTGATCTCGTCGATCTTGGGCATGTCGGGCAGCCGCTCGGCCAGGGCCTTGCGGATCACCGCCTCCTGCGCGAACGCGGCCTGGGTCAGCGCCACGGTCATGGCCGCAACGAGTGCGGAGCGAATCAGTGTCTTCATGGTCAGCCTTCGATATTCAGGAGTCGAGCGCCCGGGCGGTCAGCCAGCGCTTGAGCGGGGACAGCCGGTTCACCAGAGTCAGGCCGCGGTTGCGAAGTTCCCGCGACAGCGGCGCCGGGTGCGAAAACAGGTTCAGCAGCCCGCCGGTCAGCTGGCCCATCGCCCAGGTGGGCGCCACGCGCTCGCGAGCATAGCGCCGCAGCAGCTTCTCGTCGCCGAGCGCGCGCCACGATTCGCGGTCATTGATCACGCGGACCAGCGCTGTCACGTCGGCCAGACCCAGGTTCAGGCCTTGCCCGGCCAGCGGATGCACGACATGCGCCGCGTCACCGAGCAGCACCCAGCCAGGCCCGCACCACGCGGACGCCGTTGCCTGCACCAGTGGCCACGCCGCGCGCTCGGACGCCAGCGTCAGCGTGCCGGCCTCGCCGCCGGTGGCCTCCATCAAGGCCTGCTCGAATGCCACGGCGTCGAGCGCGAGCAGCTGCATGGCGCGCTCGTTCGGCAGCGACCAGACCAGCGCGTAAGAGTGCTCGGGCTGCGGCGTGTCGAACGGCAGAAGTGCCAGCACATCGGGCGAGCGGAACCATTGCCGCGCCACGCCCTGGTGGCCGCGCGTGCTGGTGAGGCGCGCCGCGATCGCCTGGTGGCCGTAGTCGTGGCGCTCGAAATTCACGCCGAGCGCCTCGCGCGACGCCGAAGCCTTGCCCTCGCACAGTGCGGTCAACGCGGCCTGCACCGGCGCCGCGGCGTCGACCACCGTGATGTGCGGCGCGAACCGCACGGCACTGGCGAGCTCGCGCTCCAGCACCGCAGCATCGGTGATCCACGCGAGCGCGCCGACGTGCTGCTGCCAGGCCGAGAAGTCGAGCGCCGAGTCGTGCGCGTCGCCCTGCACGTGCATGTCGAGCACCGCCGTGGCGCTCGCCGCGGGCAGTGCGTCCCACACCTTCAGGCTGCGCAGCAGCTCGACGGATGCCGCATTCAAGGCGTAGGCGCGCACGTCTTGCACGCCGGTGCGCGCGGGCTCGGCCTGCAAGGCCACGCGCAACCCGGCTCGCGACAGCGCCAGCGCCAGGCTGCGCCCCACGATGCCGGCACCGAGGACATGCACGTCGTAGTCGTTCATGCTGCAGATTGTAGGGAGCGCAGGCAGGCGAGGCGGCCGGGCACAATCCGGTCCTCGTCGGCAGGTGGAGATGCGAAGTGAGCAGCGTTGCGAGTGAATTCGAGGGCGAGGTGGCGGTCAGCGTGGCCTCGCTGCATGTCTACCCGATCAAGTCGTGTGGGGGCGTCACGCTCACCGAGTCTATGGTGATCGAGACCGGTCTTGAGTTCGACCGCGCCTGGATGGTGGTCGACGCGGCCGGCGAGTTCGTCACGCAGCGCGAGCTGCCGCGCATGGCGCTGATCCAGCCGACGCTGAAGATGACCGAGATGCTGCTGCGCGCCCCCGGCATGCTCGCACTGCACGTCGCGCTCGACCGCGTCGAAAAGCCGGCACTCGCCAGGGTCTGGGGCGATGAGGTGGCGGCCTACGACATGGGCGACCTGTGCGCGCAGTGGTTCACCGACTTCCTGGGCCGCCCGTTGCGCCTGGTGCGCTTCGATCCGGAACACAAGCGCCTCTCCGACCCCCGTTGGACCGGCGCGATCGACGCCGAAAACGCGTTCGCGGACGGCTTCCCGATCCTCGTCACCTCGACGGCCGGCATCGACGAGTTCAACCGCCGCCTCGCGGCACTCGGCCACAGTGCGGTGACGATGGCGCGCTTTCGGCCCAACCTCGTGCTCGACGGCCTGGACGCGCATGGCGAGGACGCGCTCGACGAGATCGCGTTCGACACCCCCGAAGGCCCGGTCCGCCTGAAGCTCGTGAAACCCTGCGCCCGCTGCACCATCCCCGACGTGGACCCGGCGACCGGCGAGCCCGGCCACGCCGTCGGCGACGCGCTGGCCAGCTACCGCGCCGATGCACGCATGGACGGCGCGCTCACGTTCGGCATGAACGCGGTGATCGTCGAAGGCATCGAACGCGTGCTGCGCACCGGCCTGAGCGGCCGGGCCACCTATCGCTTCGATTGATGCAGCGGCTGGCGAACTGGCAGCTGCTCACCTTCTGCGTGCTCGTCTGGAGCACGACCTGGTACGCGATCACCTTTCAGCTCGGTCTCACGTCGCCAGAGATCGGCGTCGCACTCCGCTTCGCGCTCGCGGGGCTCGCGGTGTTGGCGATGTGCGCATGGCGCGGCCTGTCGCTGCGCTTCTCCGTGGTCGAGCATGCGCGTTTCGCCTGGCAAGGTGCGTTTCTCTACGGCGTGTCGTACATCTGCGTCTACCACGCCGAGCGCCACATCGCGTCGGGCCTCGTCGCGGTCGGCTACTCGGCCTCACCGCTGGCCGCAGGGCTGGGCGCGCGCGTGCTGTTCGGCGTGCCGACGACGACGCGCTTCGTACTCGGCGGCGTCCTCGGCATCGCCGGGGTCGCGCTGATCTTCTGGCCCGAGTTCGGCAGAGCCGCGGGCAACGATTCGGCGGCGCTCGGCGCGCTGTTCACGGTCGCATCGGTGCTGCTGTCGACCGTCGGCAGCCTGGCGGCGAGCCGCAACGCGTCGCACGGCGTGCCGATGTGGCCGGCGCTCGGCTACGGCATGGCGTATGCGGCCGCCGTGTGCTTGGCGGTCGCGCTGCTGCAGGGCCAGCGCATCGCGCCCGATGTCGCCGCGCTCGCGCTGCCGTCGTGGTGGATCTCGCTGCTCTACCTCGCGCTGGTCGGTTCGGTGATGACGTTCGCGTGCTTCCTGACGCTGCAGGAGCGCATCGGCCCCGGACCGACCGGCACGATCGGCGTGATGACGCCGCTGCTCGCGTTGGTGGTGTCGATGGTTTTCGAGAACTTCCAGCCAGCCGTGCTGACCGTCGTCGGCGCCGCACTCGCGGTGGCGGGCAACGCGATGATGCTCAGGCGGCCTTGATCGACGCCCGATCGCGCACGTGGCAACCGTCGAGGTGGTCGTTGACCAGCCCCATCGCCTGCATGAACGCGTAGACCGTCGTCGGGCCGACGAAGCTCCAGCCGCGCTTCTTCAGATCCTTCGACATCGCGATCGACTCGGCCGACGTCGTGGCCGCCTTCAGCGCGGCCAGCGTCATGCGCTTCGGGCGTGATCGCGGCGAGGGCTCGTATCCCCAGGCGTAATGGCTCAGCGAGCCGAACTCGGCGCGCAACTCGATCACGCGCTTCGCGTTGTTGATCGTCGATTCGATCTTGCCGCGGTGGCGCACGATGCCCGCATCGGCGAGCAGCCGCATCACGTCGCGCTCGGTGAAGCGGGCGATGCGCTCGGCCTCGAAATTGGCAAACCCCGCGCGGAACGCTTCGCGCTTGTTCAGGATCGTGAGCCAGCTCAGGCCCGCCTGGAAGCCTTCGAGGCACAGCTTCTCGAACAGCCGCCGATCGTCGGTGACCGGGAAGCCCCATTCGTGGTCGTGGTAATGCTGATAGCCCGGCGTGGACTGGCACCAGAGGCAGCGCAGCGCGCCGTCCTCGCCGTTGAAGAGACCGGCGGGCGTCTTCACCGGGGTGGCAGCGGAATGAACTCGGTCTCGCCGGGCACGCGCTCGAAGCGCTGCGCGGCCCAGTCGTCCTGCGCCTGCACGATGCGCTCCTTGTGGCTCGAGACGAAGTTCCAGACCATGAAGCGGTGGCCCAGCGGTGCCCCGCCGATCAACACGATGTGGGCGCTGCCACCGGCCCGTAGCAACGGGCGCGAGCCCGATTCGAGCACGACCATCGTGCAGGCCGGCATCGGCACGCCATCGAGTTCGAACGGCTGGTCGGTGCTGTACAACGCGCGCTCCTCGGCCGCATCCGGCACCTCGACGCTCGCGCTCGATGCGGCCGGGAAGTTGAGATTGACGTACAGCGTCGGTGACACCGGGCGCACCGGCGACGTGAGCCCGAACGCCGTGCCCATCAGCACGCGCACGTCCACACCGTCCTGCTGCAGCGACGGGATGTCGGCCGCAGGCACATGCTGGAAGCCGGGCGCGTCCTCCTCGCGTTCGGTCGGCACCGCCAGCCAGAGTTGCAGGCCGTGGTTGCGATAGCTGGTGCCGCGCAGGTCGTCCGGCGCGCGCTCGGAGTGCACGATGCCGCGGCCCGCGATCATCAGGTTGATGGCGCCAGGCTCGATGCGCTGGTTCACGCCGGTCGAGTCGCGGTGCATCATCGCGCCCTCGAACAGGTAGGTCACGGTCGCCAGGCCGATGTGCGGGTGCGGGCGGACATCGAAGTTGTCACCGGGTTGCAGCGTGATCGGGCCGAAGTGGTCGAAGAACACGAACGGGCCGACGGCCTGCCGCGCCGCGGCCGGCAGCGACCGGCGCACGACGAAGCCGCCGCCCAGGTCTTTCTCATGCGGTCTGAGGGTCTGGAACTCGGGTATGACTGTCTTTCGTGGAACGATGCGGCCAGTGTAGGTCGGCCGTCTAAAATCTGCGTTTACCCTGCGAATGACCGAAAGCTTCCCATGAGTCTGAAATGCGGCATCGTGGGCCTGCCCAACGTGGGCAAGTCCACCCTCTTCAATGCCCTCACCAAAGCGGGGATCGCCGCCGAGAACTACCCGTTCTGCACCATCGAGCCCAACGTGGGCATCGTCGAGTTGCCCGACCCGCGGCTCGACGGCCTGTCGGCGATCGTCAAGCCCGAGCGCATCGTGCCCGCGATCGTCGAGTTCGTCGACATCGCGGGCCTTGTCGCGGGCGCGTCCAAGGGCGAAGGGCTGGGCAACCAGTTCCTCGCGCACATCCGCGAGACCGACGCGATCGTCAACGTGGTGCGCTGCTTCGACGACGAGAACGTGATCCACGTGGCCGGCAAGGTCGACCCGATCTCCGACATCGAGGTGATCCAGACCGAGCTGTGCCTGGCCGACATGAGCACGGTCGAGAAGGGCCTGCACCGCTACAACAAGGTCGCGCGCTCGGGCGACAAGGAAGCCCAGAAGATCGTCGCGGTGCTCGAGAAGTGCCAGGCGGCGCTGAACGAGGCCAAGCCGGTGCGCGGCATCGCGTTCAGCAAGGAAGAGCTGGTGCTCGTGAAGCCGCTGTGCCTGATCACCGCGAAGCCGGCGATGTTCGTCGGCAACGTCGACGAGAGCGGCTTCGAGAACAACCCGTACCTCGACAAGCTGCGCGCGTACGCCGAGAGCCAGAAGGCGCCCGTCGTCGCGATCTGCGCCAAGACCGAGGCCGAGCTCTCGGAGATGGCCGACGAGGACAAGCTGATGTTCCTGCAGGAGATGGGGCAGACCGAACCGGGGCTGAACCGGTTGATCCGTGCCGCTTTCAAGCTGCTGGGCCTGCAGACCTACTTCACCGCCGGTGTGAAGGAGGTGCGCGCCTGGACCATCCACGTCGGCGACACTGCGCCGCAGGCGGCTGGCGTGATCCACACCGACTTCGAGCGCGGCTTCATCCGCGCACAGACCATCGCGTTCGACGACTTCATCGCCTTCAAGGGCGAGCAAGGTGCGAAGGACGCCGGCAAGATGCGCGCCGAAGGCAAGGAGTACGTCGTGAAGGATGGCGACGTGCTCAACTTCCTGTTCAACGTCTAGCGTCCCGCGCGGTTGGTCACGACCCCGCGCCCAGGCAGCGACCCGCAGTGGATCGTGGCCTTCGCGCTGACCGCGCTGTGCTACGCGCTGGTCGGCGTGGCCGCGCTGTCGTTGGCGATCCCGCCCGGTTATGCGTCACCGCTGTACCCGGCCGCCGGCGTGGCCATCGCGAGCGTGCTGATGTACGGCCGACGGATGCTGCCTGCGATCCTGATCGGGGCCTGCTACGTCAACCTGACCCTGGCAACGCAGCATGCGCCGTTCAGTGTCGGCATGTTGCCATTGCCCCTGGCGATCGCGTTCGGTGCGACGCTCCAGGCGTGGGCCGGTGCCGCACTCGTGAAGCGCCATGTGCGGCAGCCGCTGACGCTGTCCGAACCGCGCGACGTTCTTGCGTTCCTGATCGTGGGCATGGTCTCGTCGCTGGTCAGCACGGCGATCGCCAACTTCAGCCTGTGGCTCGCCCACACGATGCCTGCCGCCGATCTGGCGATGAGCACCATCACCTGGTGGATCGGCGACCTGCTCGGCGTGCTGATCGGCGCACCGATCGTGCTGACGCTGATCGGCCGGCCGCGCGAGGCGTGGGCACCGCGGTTGCGCAGTGTCGGGCTCACGTTGACACTGGTGACGCTCCTCGTGGCCGGCGGCATCCGCCAGGTCGCGCACTGGAACAACGAACGCGTTCGAACCGCGTTCGAGCGCGACGCGACCGGCGCCGCGCTCGCGCTCGAGGCGCAGTTGCGCGAGCCGCTGTCAGCGCTGGAGGCGATCCACGGCGTCTTCATCGCCTCGGACGACGTGACACCGGACGAGATGCGCCTGGCGACCCGCGCATGGCTCGCGCCCGGCGGCCTGCAGGCGATCGCCTGGAGCGAGCGCGTGCCGCGCAGCGAGGTGCCGGCCTACGAGGCGCGCGTGCACGCGGAAGGCCAACCGAGCTACGCGGTCTTCGACCGCAAGGACGGCGCGCCGGCGGCCCAGAGCGACCCGGACGTCCTGGCCATCCACTACATCGAGCCCGTCGTCGGCAACACGCCGGCACAAGGCCTGAACCTGATGTCGGTGCCGGCCGTGCGCGTCGCGGTCGAAGCGGCGCGTCGCAGCGGGCAGCCGACCGCGACTGCCGGCTTCCGGCTGACCCAGCAACCGGCCGACGAGCATCAGGTCGGTGTGGTCCTGTACCAGGCGCTGTATCGACCGATCGCTCCCACCGCAGCCCAGCGCGCCGGCGCGATGCGTGGCGTGATCTCCGTGACGGTGCGCATGGACGACCAGCTCCGCAAGCTGGCCGCCCGCATACCGGCGCATCTGGCGCTTTGCCTGGTCGACACAACGCCGGGCGCACCGGTCAAGCGCCTGTCGGGCCCGCCGGACTGCGACACGGGAGCCCAGCGCCAGCAACGGGCGCACGCGATCCAGTATGCCGATCGGCAGTGGGAGCTCCGCGTTTCGGTCCGCCCCGGCGCTGCGCCGACGACCGACGGCGCGGACGTGTGGCTCTTCGCGCTGGTCGGCCTGCTGTCGACCGCGATGCTCGGCGGGTTCCTGCTCACGGTGACCGGGCGGACGCACCGCATCGAAAGCGCTGTGCGCGAGCGCACCGCGGCGCTGCAGGCCGAGGTGCGCGAGCGCGAAATGGCCGACGCCGCGCTGCGCGAGAGCGAGCAACGGTTTCGCAACATCCTCAACCACGTGCCGATCGGTGTGATCTACACCGATCTGCGCGGCCATGTGAAGCAGGCCAACCCGCGCTTTTGCGAACTCACCGGCTACAGCGAGCAGGAGCTGCTGAGCTTGAGCCTCGCCGACTACACGCACCCCGACGACGCGGCGCAAGATGCCACGCTGATGGGCCAGCTCGTGCGCGGCGACATCCCGGTGTTCCGACGCAACAAGCGCTACCTCGCGAAGAACGGCGCCACCGTGTGGGTGCAGGAGACCGTGTCGCTGCTGCGGTTTGCCGACGGCAAGCCGCGCAGCATCGTCGGTGTGGTCGAAGACATCACCGAGCACCTCAAGCTCGAGGCGGCGGAACACGCGCGCGAGGCGGCCGAGGCCTCGAACCGCGCAAAGAGCGAGTTCCTCTCGCGCATGAGCCACGAGCTGCGCACGCCGTTGAACGCGATGCTGGGCTTCGCGCAGTTGCTCGAGCTCGATCCGCGCCAGCCCCTCAGTGCCGAACAGCAGCCCTGGGTGAGCCAGATCCAGCAGGCTGGCTGGCACCTGCTGGAGATGATCAACGACGTGCTCGATCTCTCACGCATCGAGTCGGGCAACCTGCGGCTGCAGACCGAGACGCTGAACCTGGTCGAGTTGCTCGACGCGACGGTCGGGATGATCGAGGGCGACGCGCGCCGGCGCCGCATCCGCCTCACGCAGGAGCTCGCACCCGGCGCGGCCACCGTGCTCGGCGACGCGACGCGCATCAAGCAGATCCTCACCAACCTGCTGAGCAATGCGGTGAAGTACAACGCCGACGGCGGGCGCATCCACATCGGCGCGCGGCCGATCGGCACCGATGTGGTCGAGATCGCAGTGACCGACACTGGCCTGGGCATGACGCCGAGTCAGCTCGGCGATCTGTTCCAGCCGTTCAACCGGCTCGGCCGCGAACGCTCGGGGCAGCAGGGCACAGGCATCGGGCTGGTGATCAGCCAGCGCCTGGCCGAGCTGATGGGCGGCTCGCTGCGCGCGCAGAGCGTGTCCGGCCAGGGCTCGTCGTTCATCCTCTCGCTGCCCTGCTCGCCGGATCCGGACACGGTGCGTTCCGATCTCGACGCGCTTGCGCCGGAACCGGCCGAGTACCACCGCCGTGTCGTGCACTATGTCGAAGACAACGAGACCAACGTCGAAGTCATGCGAGGCATCCTCGCGCAGCGGCCGCAGGTCGAGTTGCAGGTCTCGGTCACGGGCCTGGACGGTCTTGCCGCCATTCGCGCGCGCCGACCCGACCTGATCCTGCTCGACATGCACCTGCCCGACATCAGCGGCATGGAGTTGCTGCGGCATCTGCGCGCCGATCCGGCGACCAGCGCGATCCCGATCGTCGTCGTCTCGGCCGACGCGCTGACGCAGCAGATCGAGGCCGCATTCGAGGCCGGTTGCACGCACTACCTGACCAAGCCCGTCAGCGTGTCGGAGCTGCTCGCGGTGCTCGACGATCATCTCGAGCAGATGGAGACGCGTTACGGCTAATCCGTGGTGTCGAGCCCTGCGTTGCCGCGCACGCCGATCAGCGTGGGCCGGTTCAGGCGGCGTGGCTTGATCGTCTTCTGGTCACGCAGCCAGGTCTCGACCACGTCCCAGATCGGTTCACCCGTGACGCCCTCGTTCACCGATGCCCAACCCGCGACGCGGTAGGTCTTGTCGGCCTCGATCGGCTGGCCCTTCAGGCGCATGCCCGAAATGCGCGCGCCCATCGCGGCGCTCGGCGCGCAGCTGTACTCGAGCCCGCCGACCCGCACCATGTCGCCGCCCTGCTGGTAGTACGGATCGGGGTTGAAGAGGTTGTCGGCAACGTCCTCGAGGATCGTCTTGATCGTCTCGCCGGTCATCTCGGTCACGGTGGTCGCCGGGTAGGTGATCGCGAGCTGGTCCATCACCAGCTCGCGCGTGATCGCCTGGCCGGGCAGCAGCGTCGTGCCCCAGCGGAAGCCGGGCGAGAACGCGATCTCGGCGCCCTTCACGTGCATCAGCGCGTCGACGATGAGCTGGTCCCAGGGGCCGTTGAAATTGCCGCGGCGGTAGAGCAGGCCTTCGCTGACGGCCAGCGTCTCGTCGAGCCTGGCCTTGAACGGCGCGCGCACCTTGTCGATGTGCGACTGCATCGCGGCATCGGCCGGCAGCAGGTTCGCGAACACGGGCAGCAACCGGTAGCGGTAGTCGCGCATGCGGCCGCCCTGCACGTCGACATCGAGCACCCCGAGAAACTTGCCGTTCGAGCCGGCGTTGGTCACGAGCGTCCGCCCCGACGCATTGCCGACGACGATCGGGGCAGGCACGCCGTCGTGCGTGTGGCCACCGAGGATCGCGTCGATGCCCGTGACGCGCGATGCGAGCTTGAGGTCCACGTCCATGCCGTTGTGCGACAGCAGCACGACGAGCTCCGCGCCCTTGCCGCGCGCCTCGACCACGATCTTCTGCAGGTGCTCCTCCTGGATGCCGAAGGTCCAGTCCGGCACGAAGTAGCGCGGATTCGCGACCGGCGTGTACGGGAAGGCCTGACCGATCACGGCGACTGGAACGCCGTTGATCGAACGCATCGCATACGGTGCGAAGACGGGGTCGCCGAAGTCGGCCGTCTGGATGTTCTGGGCCAGGAATTCGGTCTGACCCTTCAGCTCGCGCTCGACGATCTGCTGGACACGGGCCGCACCGAGCGTGTGCTCCCAATGCGAGCTCATCATGTCCACGCGCAGCAGCTTGCAGGCGTCGACCATGTCCTGCCCCAGCGTCCACAACGCGGTGGCCGACCCGTGCCAGGTGTCGCCGCCGTCCAGCAGCAGCGCGTTCGGACGCGAGACGCGGAGTTGCCCGATCAACGTTGCCAGGTGCGCGAAGCCGCCGATGCGGCCGTAGACGCGCGCGGCCTGTGCGAAGTCCAGGTGCGTGAACGCATGCGCCTGACGCGTTCCCGGCGCGATGCCGAAGGCCTTCAGCAGTGCCTCGCCGACGAGGTGCGGCGGCTTGCCGGCGGCAGCGCCCACGCCGATGTTCGCGCTGGGCTCTCGAAAGTACGACGGGACCAGCTGCGCGTGGCAATCGGTGAAGTGCAACAGGCCCACGTTGCCGAAGGGCGCGACCTCGTACAGACGCCGCCCCGCATCGGCGGGATCGGCAGCCAGCACGCCGGGCGCGTCAATCGCCAGGCCTGCCGCTGAGGCGAGCGCCAGCAGCTGAAGAAATTCGCGTCGGTGCAGGCTCATCGATGATTGCTCATGCTCGGGCTCGCGATGCTACGCGCCCTCGACGAGCCCCGGACCGCCGGCCGGCGTCGAGATCGACGACTTAAAAACTGCGAGCACTCACTTTCTACACGAACAATGATTTGTGGGTCATGGTGTCTTCCACAAGATCAATCGTCACGATTGCTTCGACCAATCAGCACTCTTGAGTCTCGAGTGCTAATATGCACGGAACTGAAAAGGGGCTCGGCATGTCTGAACTCTCCATGAACCACACCACTGCAGCACTGACCGTTCGCGACCCGTGGGCCCTGGTGCCCTCGCTCGGCAACCTGGATGCCTACATCACGGCCGCCAACCGCGTTCCCTTGCTCACGCACGAGGAAGAGTTGGCCTATGCCAACCGGCTGCGCGCCACCGGCGACCTCGATGCCGCTGGAAAGCTCGTGCTGTCGCACTTGCGACTGGTCGTCTCGATCTCGCGCAAGTACCTCGGCTACGGGCTGCCACATGGCGACCTGATCCAGGAGGGCAACATCGGCCTGATGAAGGCGGTGAAGCGCTTCGACCCGGACCAGGGCGTGCGCCTGGTGAGCTATGCCATGCACTGGATCAAGGCCGAGATCCACGAGTACATCCTGAAGAACTGGCGCATGGTCAAGGTCGCGACGACCAAGGCCCAGCGCAAGCTGTTCTTCAACCTGCGCTCGATGAAGCAAAGCCTGAAGGACGATGCCGAGAATGTCGACACGCACCGCAACACGCTGACGCAGAGCGAGGTCGACACACTGGCGAAGACGCTCAACGTCAAGCGCGAGGAAGTGCTCGAGATGGAAACGCGCCTGTCCGGCGGCGACGTGGCCCTGGAGCCGCAGACCGACGACAGCGAAGAGAGCTTTGCACCGATTGCCTACCTCGCCGATGAGGCGAGCGAGCCCACCCGTGTGCTCGAAGCCCGCAGCCGCGACTGGCTGGCCGGTGACGGCATCGCGATGGCGCTCGACGCCCTGGACGCTCGCAGCCGGCGCATCGTCGAGGAGCGCTGGCTCAAGGTCAACGACGACAGCTCCGGCGGCATGACGTTGCATGAACTGGCCGACGAGTACGGCATCAGCGCCGAGCGCATCCGCCAGATCGAGGTGGCGGCGATGAAGAAGATGCGCAAGGCGCTGGCCGAAACGGCTTGAGCCTGCTCCGCCTCGCCACAAGAAACGGCCCCTCGGGGCCGTTTTTCATGGGTGCCGCGCAGCCAGCGATCACCCTGCGGCGATCAGCCCCTTGATGTCCGCCAGCAAGGGCTCGGAGCCGCCGCCGTAGCGCTCGAAAAGGCGCACCTTGCCGCTGCCGTCGAGGACGAAAGCGCCCGCGGTGTGGTCCATCGTGTAGGTGCCTTCCACGCGGCCGGGCACCTTGGCGAAGTAGATCTTGAACTCCTTGGCGGCGGCCTGGGTCTGCTCGACCGTGCCGCGCAGCGCGACAAAGCTCGGGTCGAAGCTCGCCATGTACGACTTCAGGATCGCCGCCGTGTCACGCTCCGGATCGATCGTGACGAACACGGCCTGCAGCTTGTCGCCATCGGCGCCGAGCGACTTCTTCACCTGGGCCAGATCGGCCATCGTGGTCGGGCACACGTCGGGGCACTGCGTGTAGCCGAAGAACACGACGGTGACCTTGCCCTTGAAGTCGGCCAGCGTACGCTGCTGGCCGTTCACATCCGGCAACGCGAGCGTGCGCGCATAGTCGGCGCCGGTGATGTCGACCCCGCGAAACGCGACCTTGGCCGCATCGGCTGATGGTGCCTTGTTATCGCAGGCGGACAGCGCGACGCCGAGCGCCGCGACGAGAACGAGCATTCGACGAGCAGCATTCACAGCCAGGGCCTCAGGTAATGGTCGACCAGCAGCGCCGCGAACAACAGCGAGAGGTAGATGATGGAATAGCGGAAGGTCTTGCGTGCGAGTTGATCCGAGTAGCTGCGCCAGAGTTTCCACGCGTAGCCGACAAACCCGGCGTTGAGCAGCACGGCCGCCGCGAGGTAGATCGCGCCGCTCATGCCCGAGACGAACGGCAGCAGCGTGCCGGCGAACAGCACCAGCGTGTACAGGAACACATGCAACCGGGTGAACTCCGCGCCATGCGTGACAGGCAGCATCGGCAGCCCGCTCTTGCGGTAGTCCTCGGCGCGGTACAGCGCGAGCGCCCAGAAGTGCGGCGGCGTCCACAGGAAGATGATCAGGCACATGATCAACGCCTCGAACCCCACATCGCCGCGGATCGCCGCCCAGCCGAGCACCGGCGGCATCGCGCCCGAGGCGCCACCGATGACGATGTTCTGCGGCGTCATCGGCTTCAGCAGCATGGTGTAGACGACGGCGTAGCCGACAAAGGTGGCGAAGGTCAGCCACATCGTCAGCGGGTTCACCGCGAAGTACAGCAACGCGCTGCCGGCGGTGCACAGCAGCGCCGAGAAGGTGAGCGTCTGGGTGTTGGTCAACTGCCCGCGCGCGGTCGGGCGCCACGCGGTGCGCGCCATGCGGGCATCGATGCGTTGCTCGACGAGGCAGTTGAACGCTGCTGCTGCGGCGGCCACCAGCCAGATACCGGCGGTGGCCGCGAGCGCGAGTTTCAGGTCCGGCAGACCGGGCGTGGCCATCAGCATGCCGATGACCGCGCAGAACACGATCAGCTGCACCACGCGCGGTTTGGTCAGCGCGTAGAACTGGCGCGCGCGCGACGGCAGCGAGGTGTTCGCGGCAGCGGGCGGGGCGATGGTGTCGGTGGTCATGATGAAGCGCGCATTTTACGGAGCCGGCGAGGCGCGTGCCTGGCGCACCCGCGCGATCAGCAGCGCCAGCAAGGTCACCCACGCCGCCGCTCCGGCCGTGTGGGCCAGTGCGCCGATCAGCGGCCAGCCGAGCACGACGTTGGACAGGCCGCTCGCCAGCTGCCACAGCGCCAAGGCCGTCGTGCCCCATGCCCACGCCCGCAGATTGCCGGTGGCATGCAGGCGCCATGCGAACCCCGCCATCGCGGCCAGGAGCAGATACGCGACCAGCCGGTGCACGTAGTGGATCGCGGTGAGCGCGGCGAACGGAAGCGGCCCGCCGTCCTTGCCCGTGCCGAGCTCGCGCAGCAGCGCGAAGCCGTGCTCGAAATCCATTGCCGGCCACCAGCTGCCCTGACAGGCCGGGAAGCCGCTGCATGCCAGCACCGCGTAGTTCGTGCTGACCCAGCCGCCGAGTACGATCTGCAACGCACTGAGTGCGGCGATGATCAGTGCAGCACGGTAGAGGCCGCGCGGCATGGCCAGTGCCGCGCGCTGAGGCACCTGCACGGCCAGCAACACCAGCAGGATCATGCCGCCGAGCAGGTGCAGCGTGACGATCAGCGGGTAGAGCTTCATCGTCACCGTGAGCGCACCGAATGCGCCCTGCAGGCACACCCAGAACAGGGTTGCGGTCGCCCACCACGGCGAGATCGCAGATCGGCGCTGCCGCGCCCCGATCCAGCTCATCGCGGTCAGCACGACGATCAGCGCACCGACGCTGGTGGCCAGGTAGCGATGGATCATCTCCACCCAGGCCTTGCCATGCGTCACCGGCCCTTCGGGCAGCACGCTCTGCGCTGCGCCGATTTGCACCTGCGCGCCCAGCGGGCTCGCGCTGCCATAGCAGCCCGGCCAGTCGGGGCAACCGAGGCCGGAGTCGGTCAGGCGCGTGAAGGCGCCAAACAACACGAGGTCGAATGTGAGACACAAGGTCAGCACCGTGAGCGCGTGCAGGCGTGCCGGCGCACCCTTGCCGCGCTGGCGCCGCCACACCCACAGCACCGGGCCGAGCGCGAGCAGCGCGCCGAGGAACGCGATGCTGGCGATGGGGGCCAGATCGTAGGCTGCGGGCGAGTTCACTCAGCGACCCGGCTTGTCCCAGCCCGCGGAGGCACGCAGCAGCTTCTCGACATCGCGCTTGAGCTTCGCGGGCTCGGGATCGGGTGGCGCGCGCATCATCCAGTTGCCGAGCGGATCGACGATGTAGAGGTGATCCTCGAGCGCATGCCCACGCGCCGGCGACAGCCACGCCGACAACGCGCTCGGCGGCGTCCGCAAGACCGTGATGTCGGTGTTCGTGCGGATCGCATCGAGCGTCTGCGCTCGCGGCATGGCGTCGTCGGTGAGCAGCCAGACCTTGTCGAGCCGGTCCTTCTCGCGACCCAGCGTCTCCCGCAACTGGCGCTGCAACCACAGGTGCTTCTCGCACACCGCATCGCACGCGCTACCCGAGACGACGATCAGCAACCACTGCCCCTTGAGCGCATCGGCCTTGACGGGCGCCCCCTGCAGATCGGTGAGCTGAAGATCCGCCGGCAGCGGCCGCTGCGGCACGATCAGCTCGCTGTAGTTCGTGCGGCCCTCGGGGCGGATCACGTAGAAGGTGATGTACGAGGCCACGACCGGCAGCGCACAGACGAGCAGCACAAGGAACATCTTCAGCCGCCCGCTGGCCGTTCGGCGTGCGTCGTCGTCGAGCATCGGCGGCTGCATCGCATGCACCGCCAGGCTCACGGGCTCAGGCGCGGCGGAGCCGGGGGCGGACGAGTTGGAACCAGACATAGAGACCTGCCATCAGGGCACACAGCGCGAACCACTGGAACGCGTAGCCGTAGTGCTTTTGAACATCGACCGCGGGGTGCGGCCATTCGCGCAGCAGGCCGTCGCCTGCCGTGCCGGGGGAGTCCGCCTGCTGAATCGAAAGCGGCAGCAGGCGCAATCCCGACTCGACCTTGAATGCGTCGAGGTCGATATTTTGCCGGATCGGGCCGGTGCCGCCCGCGATGAATTCGTACAGCCGCGCCGGCGGCGGGGCGATGTGCCCTTGCACCTCGACCTCGCCGGCGGGCGCGGGGATGACTGGCAGCAGCGTGCGATCGCGCAGATCGCGCGGCACCCAGCCGCGCTGGACCAGCACGGCATCGGGCCGGCCGTCGAGCTGCAGTGGCGTCACGACGTAAAAGCCGACGCGGGCGTGCATCTGGCGGTTTTCGAGAAACACCGTGCGCTCGGGGATCCAGTGGCCACGCAGACGAACCGGCCGGTAGTGCTGGGGCTCGGCCTGCTCCGGCGTGCGCGCCAGCCCGGCGGCGGCTAGCGCAGGCAGTTTCGCGCGCGATTCGAGCGCCTCCTGCAGCGCGACCTTCTGTGCCGCGCGGCGCAGCTGCCAGGCGCCGAGGTTGGCGGTCGCGGCGATGCCGATCAGCGTCGCCGTCAGGACGAGCAGGCCGCGGCCGCGCGCGTTCAAGGCCATCGCCGCGGCGGATAATCGGGCCGCATGACGTACATCATCGGATTCGCCTTCGTCGGGATCATCGGCGCGCTGGTCATGGCCGGCGTCTTCATGATGCGCGATGGCCGCGACGGCAAGCCCAGGAGCGGCAAGATGGTGCGCGCGCTCGCACTGCGCGTCGGCCTGTCGGTCTTGCTGTTCGTCTGCATCATGCTGAGCTACTGGGCGGGCTGGATCCATCCGACGGGCATCCCCATCGGCAAGTGATCGATCCAAAAACAAACGCCGCGTTCAGCGGCGTTTGCATCGAAGGCGAAAGAACGCTCAGAGCCAGTACACCACGATGTAGAGGCCGAGCCAGACCACGTCCACGAAGTGCCAGTACCACGCTGCGCCCTCGAAACCGAAGTGACGCTGCGGCGTGAAGTGGCCCTTCATCAGCCGGATCGTGATGAACAGCAGCATCAGCATGCCGACGAACACGTGGAAACCGTGGAAGCCGGTGAGCATGAAGAAGGTCGAGCCGTACGCGCCGGACGACAGCTTCAGGTTCAGCTCGGTGTACGCATGGTGGTACTCGAAGATCTGGAAGCCGAGGAACGTGATGCCCAGCAGCACCGTGATCCACATGAAGGCAATCGTCTTGGCGCGGTGACCGGCGACAAGCGCGTGGTGCGCGATCGTCAACGTCACGCCCGAGGTCAGCAGCAGCAGCGTGTTGATGGTCGGGATCGGCCACGGCCCCATGGTCTGGAACGGCTCGACGATGCCGGCCGGCGAGCCGGTGAGGCCCACGCCCGAGCTCGGCCACACGGCGCGGAAGTCCGGCCAGAGCACGGCATTCTCGAGGCTGCCGAGGTTGGGCAGCGCATGCAGGCGCGTCCAGAACAGCGCGCCGAAGAACGCACCGAAGAACATCACCTCCGAGAAGATGAACCAGCTCATGCTCCAGCGGAAAGACACGTCGATCTTGTCGCTGTACAGCCCACCTTCGCTCTCGCCGATGGCCTGGCGGAACCACTGCTGCAGCACGAAGGCCCACAACGCGAAGCCGGCGATCAGCGAGTACATGCCCCAGCCGTGACCGTTGATCCACTGGCCCGCGCCGAGGATGACGAACAGGAGGCCGGTCGCGGCCAGCACCGGGTGCCGCGAGGGCGCCGGGACGAAGTAGTAGGGCGTTTGCCCGTGAGGTGTCGCAGCCGACATAGTTTCTCCTGAGACCAATCTGAATTATTTCGCAGCGCCGCTGGCCAGCACCCAGTTGACCAGTAGCAGCAGCGCGACGATGAAGAGCACCGCACCGATCACGCCGGCGATCACCACGTGCACCGGGTTGAGCTGGTTCACATCCTTCTCGTAGTCAGCGCCCTTGCGCACGCCGAAGAACGACCACGCAACCGCCTTCATCGTCTGGATGAACGAGCCCTTGCGCTGCACGACCGGCGTCGTCATGACTGCGCTCCGCGCCCTGCGGGCTCCGCCGGCACCTTGCCGCCGACCTCGAAGAACGTGTACGACAAGGTGATCGTCTTCACGTCCTTCGACAGCTTCGGGTCGATCACGAAGACCACGGGCCAGCGCTTGGACTCGCCCGGCTTCAGCGTGTACTCATTGAAGCAGAAGCACTCGAGCTTGTTGAAGTGCGGCATCGCCTGCATCGGCGCATAGCTCGGGATCGCCTGCGCGGCCATGGTGCGGTTCTGCACGTTGCGGAACTCGTACATCACGGTGGTGAGCTCGCCCGGGTGCACGACGACCGAGCGCTTCTCGGGCTTGAACTCCCAGGGTCCGCGCGAGTTCGCGTCGAATTCGATCGTGATCGAACGGCTCAGGTCGACCTGGGTATTGGGCTTGGCGCGGGCGCCACCCTGGACGTCCAGTTCGGCGAGAGACAGCACGTTGATGCCCAAGGCCGTGCAGATCGTGTTGTAGATCGGGACCAGCGCATAGCCGAACCCGAACATGAGGGCCACGACGACCGAGAGCTTGCCGACCATGCGCCAGTTGTCGCGGCGCACGCCGCGTTGGCGTTGGTCGGGTTCGTAGGGATCGGTCATGGCGACGGCGGCACAGGTCGTCAGTGAGCAAGCATGACGTGCTTCGCGATGAAGCCGACGAAGATCGCGACCGCAATCGCGCCCAGGATCAGGCCGAGGCGGGCGTTGCTCTTCTTCTGTTCGGGCGTCATGGCGGGCTCAGGAGTCGTCAGGCGATGATCTTGGTCGCGTTGGCGTTGAGCTTGGGCGGCGTCTCGAAAGTGTGGAACGGCGTCGGCGACGGCAGTTCCCATTCGAGACCCTCGGCGCCTTCCCACGGCATCTTCGGTGCCGGCTCGCCCTTGCCGCGCATCATCGGCACGACGACGAACAGGAAGAAGTAGACCTGCGCGAAGCCGAAGAAGAACGCCCCGACCGATGCGACCATGTTGAAGTCGGCGAATTGCATCGGATAGTCGGCATAGCGGCGCGGCATGCCGGCCAGACCCAGGAAGTGCATCGGGAAGAAGGTCACGTTGAACGAAATCAACGACCACCAGAAGTGCAGCTTTCCGCGGCCTTCGTTGTACATCGTGCCGGTCCACTTCGGGCCCCAGTAGTAGACACCGGCGAACAGTGCGAACAACGAGCCGGCCACCAGCACGTAGTGGAAGTGGGCCACGACGTAATAGGTGTCCTGCAGCTGGATGTCGATCGGCGCCATCGCGAGGATGAGCCCGGTGAAGCCACCCATCGTGAACACGAACAGGAAGCCGACCGCGAACAGCATCGGCGTCTCGAAGCTCATAGAGCCGCGCCACATCGTCGCGATCCAGTTGAAGACCTTCACACCGGTGGGCACGGCGATCAGCATCGTCGCGTACATGAAGAACAGCTGGCCGGTGACCGGCATGCCGGTCGTGAACATGTGGTGCGCCCAGACGATGAAAGACAGGATCGCGATCGACGCGGTTGCGTACACCATCGAGGTGTAGCCGAACAGGCGCTTGCGCGCGAACGCCGGGATCACCGCACTGACGATGCCGAAGGCCGGCAGGATCATGATGTAGACCTCGGGGTGGCCGAAGA